>JADHLH010000066.1 GCA_016780765.1 Alphaproteobacteria bacterium
CCTACCAAACTCGCAGCTGTTCGTGCGGTCGTTCCTGCAACAAAATGCTCAAGAAGACGATCTTGCTTAACCTGACTTATCCGTGACTTTCTAATGCTCTCCATGATAACCCAATTCTGAGTTATCTAGGACAGCCCCTTCATTATTTCTGCAGCATTTGGATACCGTTTATTCTGGTATTTCTTGGCGTTGCGTCTCAGGCCAATGTGGAAGGAAAGTTAATTGAGAGAAGAGGTCAAACCTGGCTAAAGCAATTCCAATACCCAACATCCGAATATTGATCGCCACCATTGAATCGATTGTGGCGGCGGGGTCCTATACAACCCTCGCGGGCCTGCTCATTACGCAGTTTTCCATTGACCTTGGATGGAAAGCAGCCACCGTTAGCGCAGGTGTTGCGCTGAACATGCTGCTCTATGGTGTGACAGCGCCATTTGCGCTGATCCTGATGGACAGATATGGCATCAGGCCAGTCGCCATAGGGGCCATGACACTGCTTCTTGTTGGCAGTGCCGTTTGCTTATGGCCAAACCCGCTCGGCTTCAATCTGGCCTGGGGTCTGCTCATCGGTCTTGGAACAGGGTGCCTGACGATGGCCTATGGCGCACATGTGGCGCGGCTCTGGTTTCCGCGCTCGGTCGGGCTTGTCAGCGGTGTGCTGACGGCTGCCGCGGTTGTGGGGCAATTCGCGCTGCTGCCCCTATGGACAGCCGCCATGACCCGCTATGGATGGCAGGCACCAATTATCGGATGCGGGCTTCTGACCATAGCTGCGACGGGCCTGAACTGGATATGGATGGGAGAGGCCGAGGACCGGCGTCAAGATCGCCAGGGCCGCAAGGTTCCGCGGCAACCGTTATTTCTTGTCGTTGGCGAGGTGGTTATCGACCTTCTTCGCTATATGCGACGACGCCCGTTCTGGATCCTTGTTTTGCTGTCCCTGATTTGCGGCGCGACGACAAACGGCATCATGTGGAGCCACTTCACACCTGCTGCAGTTGATTGCGGCATCACAGTAGAAGCGGCGTCATTCGTTCTGGCACTGATCGGCATTTTCAACGTTGCCGGCACGATGGCTGCCGGTTGGCTTGCCGACAGGATGAGTTCGCGTGTCATTCTGATGGTGGTGTTCTTCGGCCGGTCGCTCACTTTGCTTTGGCTTCCCCTCATATTCTGGGGTGCATTCAAGCCGCTCTGCCATGCATGCCCAAGAGAGCGGCACTAATGGCGAAAGCGCTCAGCAGCGCAATCGCCGCGCCGAGTTCGGTGGTGGACTGCAGGCCCAAAGCATTGATCAAAGCGGTCACAGCGGTGGACATCCCCATCATTGTGAACCCGATCAGCGCGCTTGCGGTTCCGGCTTGTCGCTCCTGGTTCTCCAACGCCAGCGATGTGGCGTTTGGTATCGTGACACCCAAACCGAAGGAAAAGAGTATCATTGGGCCGAGGATCGAGAGCAGATGAATCGGTTGTGTCTGAAACGTCATCATTGCGAGACCGCTGATGATACAGAGCGCCATTCCCAGAGCAATAAGCCGCAGCGGCGTCGATTTGGGCGTAAAGCGGATCGAGAACCAACCGCCACAGGCAACGCCTGCGGCCGTAAGCAGGCTGATGTAGGCAAGATCATTCACCCCCAGCCCGAGCGTTTTAAAGAAGATGAAAGGGCCCATGACGACGTAGCAAAACCAAGCGGACTGAATGGCCGCGGCCACAAGGGCGAAGGCCATCAGATTGCGGTGCATCATCAAAGACAGGAACAGGACAAAATGTCGGTGGACAGATTTTTGCTGGTTCTGAATTTTCAACGACTCACGCATCCGCCAATAGGCATGCGCAAGGATAAGAAGCGAAACAACCGACAAAACGGCGAATATGGAGCGCCATCCGCACAGAAAATATAGAAGTGCACCCAGCGCCGGGGCTGCAGCAGGTGCGGTCGCCATACCGATGCTGATCCACGACAGCACGCGCGGCAGGTCCTTTTTCTTGCAGAGGTCTTTGGCGATCGCCCGGGACATAACGCCGGCGGCACAAACACCAATGCCTTGCAATATTCGGCCAACCAGCAACATTTCAATATTATTGGCGACAGTACATAGGCACGCGCCGATCAGATAGACCCCCGCGCCCAAGATAAGCGCCTTGCGGCGTCCGATCACATCGGACAACGGCCCGTAGAGAAGCTGGCCAAATGTCCAGCCCAGGAAAAAGAGCGTGTAGCTCAGCTACGCTTGGACTCGGAGGTTTGCAAAATCTCCGGCATCAGCCCGAGTATCGGCAAATACAAGGATATCGACAGCGGGCCCAGCACTGCCAATATAACGACGAAAACAAGTTCGCTCCGCATAATCTCTTTTGAGGAAGAGTTCATCGAATTCCTGTTATCTCCAAGGCACCTGATTGGGAAAAACACCACAATCTGGCGCCGCTCGCTTGAATACGGCTAAGACTAATTCACACGCATCAAATCCGGCTATGGCATAAACACCAAGAATACCAACATTCACAAGAATACCAACATGCACAAGAATATCAACGAGATCGGGAACAGCCAGTTGCGCCAGTTGTGGCTGGCGGCGCACGGGCTTGCTTCGTCGTCATCCGGCGCAATCGATGTGATGTCGATCATCCGGCGGCTGGGGTTCCTGCAGATTGACACGGTGCGCAATGTTGTGAGGGCCCATGATCATATCCTGTGGAGCCGAAATACCCGCTATCGCGAAGGGATGGTGTGGGACGCCTTGCGTCGGCGCGAGCTGTTCGAGCATTTTACCCATGACGCCTCGCTGATCCCGATGGATTTTTATCCGCTCTGGCAACGACAGTTTGAGCGGCTTGGCCAGCGGGCCGCGCGTGCTGAATGGTATCAGTCTGGTCTGGCACAGGCGGAGACGGAAGCCATTCATGCCCGTATCAAGGCCGAGGGGCCGTTATCCACACATGCCTTTGACAGCCCGCGTGACAGCACTGACCCGCGTGACAGCACTGAAATGTGGTCGCGTCCGCCACACAAGAAGGCGCTGGAACAGATGTGGTATGCCGGTGTTCTGGCCACGGCAGCGCGCCACAATTTTGCAAAATACTATGATCTGGGCGCGCGTGTCTTTCCGCCACTGCCGCCGGACAGGCCCGATGCCGCTGCGGCTGGTGCGATGCTGTGCGATCTGGCGATGGACCGCATGGGCATTGCCAATGCTGGTGAAATCCGCCGTTTCTGGGACGCTGTGCCGCCAGCAGAGGTGCGTGACTGGATTGCCAGCCGCGGTCTGATGGCGGTGCGGGTGCAGGCGGCTGACGGCACCTGGCAGGACAGCTGGGCCGCCCCCGATCTGACCGCACGGCTGGAGGCCTTGCTGCCGCCCTCGACAAGGATGCGCATCATCAACCCGTTTGATCCGGCCATTCGTGACCGCAAGCGATTGCAGCGGATTTTCGGATTTGAATATACCAACGAGATGTTCGTACCGCAGGCTAAACGCAAATGGGGCTATTACGTCTATCCGCTTCTTGAAGGGGACCGCTTTGTTGGTCGGCTGGAGGCCAAGGCTGACCGCGATGCGGGTCTGCTGCGTATCACCAGATTCTGGTCAGAGGCTGGGGTCAGATGGGGGCAGGGGCGCATCGCCAGATTGTCAGCCGAACTTGACAGATTCGCCCGACTTGGCGGATTGCAGGCGCTGCCCTTCGCGCCATAAACCCATCAGATTGACAATAAATTAACCATACGCCGTCTAGACTTCACCCCTTCAGGTAACGGGCAGGAAGGCGGCGGAAAGATGCTGATCGATTTTTTCAGATCACTGGGGCATGGGCGCCACGACCCGCGGTCCAAGTCAATTATGAAAACGCTGACCTGGCGCGTTGTGGCTTCTACCGACACGTTGATCATTGCCTGGGTTCTGACCGGCGATTTCAAGATTGCCGGGTCAATCATGTCGATTGAGATCGTGACGAAGATGTTTCTATACTATGCACATGAACGCGCATGGAACCGTTTCATGTAGCCGCGTGTTGCAGCGGCTTCATATCACCCAATTTTGCCTTTCAGGAATTGATCTTGCCATGTCTGATTTTGCTCCGGTCACCAGCGTAGACAATTTGCGCCAGCATTACGGTGTGCCAAGCCGCGCTGCCAGCACCAAGGAAACGCCGCGGATCAACGCGGCCTATCGCCAGTTACTGGAGGCAGCGCCCTTTTTCGCCCTTGCCAGTATCGGACCGGAAGGGCTGGATTGTTCGCCCCGCGGGGATGCCGCCAATGCCGTTGAGATCATCGACGAGCGGACAATCGCCATTCCTGACCGCCGCGGCAATAACAGGCTGGATACGCTGGAAAATATCGTACGTGACGGCCGTGTGGCGCTGTTGTTCCTGATCCCCGGGTGTGATGAGGCATTGCGGATCAACGGCACCGCCATTGTTACTGTTGATGCTGATCTGCTGGCCAGCCTGGCCAAAGAAGGGCGTGAGCCAGCCAGCGCGGTGATCGTGACGATCCAGACAATGTATTTTCAATGTGCAAGGGCAATCAGGCGTGCCGGTCTGTGGGATGCGGCGATGCATTGTGATCGTGCCAGCTTGCCCAGCGCCGGTGATCTGATTCGGTCTGTCGATCCGGATTTTGATGGCACCGTCTATGACAACACGCTGCCAGACCGGCAGTCAAAGACCCTTTATTGAGACCCGTATAAAAGCCTGAATGTGGCTGGTCACTACCTGCTGACAGCATCGATGCCGCTAGGCTGGCCGCTTTGCGATCATGTGCAGGCCCTTGTCCATCTTGCCAAGCAAGCCGCGCGACTGGTCAATGCGGCAGTCAAGAATGACAAGGCCTGCCGCGCGCAACAGCCCTGACAGCTCGTCCTCGGTGTAATAGGCATAAAATCGCCCGACAGCGTCACGCTGTTCCTTGTCACCCAGTTTCAGCCCGATATACAAAATTCCATTGGGGCGCAATGCGGTCACGATGCGGTCCAGATTGCCGGGCATCTCGGCTTTTGGTGCATGCAGCAGGCTGTAGCACGCCCAGATACCGTCAAAAGCCTGCGCGGCGTCAAGATCGGAAAAATTCTGCTGTATCACCTCCAAACCATGCAGTTCGGCAGCCGCCTTGATCATGTCATGCGAGGCATCCATGCAGGTCATGGAAAACCCCTTGTCGCGCATCTTGGCTGCAGAATTGCCAACACCGCACCCAAAATCCAGAATGTCTGCACCCGCCGCAAGGTAAGAGACAAAGTTTTCAAGATGCGGATTCTCCGGCATCTCACCGACCAATGATTTGTAAGCTTCAATATTCTCGGCATAGGCCTGCATGGTTTGCGCATCAGCCATTATTGGTTCCTCTTGAAGATGACGCGGAGTTATCAATGTGCCGGAAAGCCTAACCGTCTGGCGGGCCGGACGGCAAGTCACCTTTGGATAACGATCTTTTTATGACTATTGTGCTAGCGTTCTTGCCTGCCTTTCGCTTTCATAAGGACATTCAAATGAACCCTTGGGTCGTAATACTGGCATTGGCGATGGCACCTGCTGTCAGCAACGGGTTTGCCCGCTTTGCCTATGCGCTGATCCTGCCGGCCATGCGGGCTGATCTGGGCTGGACCTATTCCATGGCCGGGTGGATCAATACGGCCAACGCCATCGGATATCTGCTGGGTGCCTTGCTGACTTTCTGGTTAAGCCGGAAGGTAGCATCTTCGTTGCTGTTCACGCGCGGTATGCTGGTCACTGCGCTTGCCCTCCTGGCATCAGGGATGACGGCGGATATCACGCTGCTGTCGGTGTTTCGTGTTCTGGCCGGGATCGCCGGTGCTGCGATGTTCATTTCCGGCGCGGCGCTTGTTGCGGCCCGGTTTCCGGGTGATCCGGCGCGCAACGCGTTTGGCATGGCGCTTTATATCGGCGGCGGCGGTATCGGCATTCTGGCCAGTGCGGTGCTGTTGCCATCACTGTTATCAATTGGCGGGGCCGCGCAATGGCCTGTTGCGTGGCTCATGCTGGGTGGTTTGTCGGTTGGGGCGTGGCTTGCCACATGGCGCATTGTTGGCAGGCTGAACACACAGCAGCATAAAGACGGGCCACGCCGGCTGGCAGTCCCGTGGCGGCTGATGCTGCCGTCCCTTGCCGGGTATTTTCTCTACGGGGTGGGCTATATCGTCTATCTGACATTCATCATTGCCTGGATGCGCAACAATGATGGCGGCGTTGTGCTGGAAATTGCCAGCTGGTCGTGCCTCGGCCTTGGTGTGATGGCATCATCCTTTTTGTGGAAAGGTCTGCTGGCACGGCATAAGGGCGGTGTGCCACTGGCAATCGCCTGTCTTGGCTCGGCGATCACGGCCGTCATTCCGCTGATATTTGCTGGTACGGCTGGCATTCTTATCTCGGCCTTCGGGTTTGGCGCTGTGTTTTTCATGGGACCGGCTGCGGTCACGGCGATCTCGAAACATAATCTGCCAGCCCTGCTGTGGTCCGGTTCCATTGCGCTGTACACCACCGGGTTTGCCTTTGGCCAGACATTGGGCCCGATCGGGGCCGGGGTTATTGCCGATTTGTTTGGCAGTCTTGATCATGCATTGATAGCTGGCTCGCTGGTGCTGACGCTGGCTGCTGCTGTCAGTGTCCTGCAGCGCCAGTTTGCCCAGACATAGGCATGCCCGCATTTTGGCGCGGTAAAAAATGTCTTTGCCAGCAACCTGAGCAGCGGCTTCACCTGGCCATTCGCTATACCTGGCCATTCGCTATACCGGGCCAGTCGCTGTACCGCCTCATTGCGGTTATCACGGCGCCAATCTGCCTGTATGATAGTATCGCTGCTGCCAGTTCCTATACGCCTGTGATCAAGAGATGCCGATGACCGACCTGCCACATCTGGTTGAAGACTGCCTTCACCCTGTTGACCTCGACCAGTTAATACCCCGGGCGCGAAGTCAGCATCCGCCGCGAATTCTGATCCTCTATGGTTCACTGCGTGAGCGAAGCTATTCGCGGCTTGCTGGAGAGGAGGCTGCGCGCATTCTTGAAAGGCTGGGGGCGGAGGTGAAGATATATAATCCTTCCGGCCTGCCACTTGTTGATGATGGCGTAGATGCAGATCACCCGAAAGTGGCCGAACTGCGCGAGATTGTGACCTGGAGCGAGGGCATGGTCTGGTCATCGCCAGAACGCCATGGTGCGATGACAGGCATCATGAAAACACAGATAGACTGGAT
The DNA here is from genome assembly GCA_016780765.1 of Alphaproteobacteria bacterium. Classification (GTDB taxonomy): domain Bacteria; phylum Pseudomonadota; class Alphaproteobacteria; order Puniceispirillales; family Puniceispirillaceae; genus UBA8309. The sequence goes on from JADHLH010000066.1 coordinate 7,218, forward strand.
ACCGCTGTCGCTTGGCGGTGTGCGCCCGACGCAAGGCAAGACCCTTGCTGTGATGCAGGTCAATGGCGGCAGCCAGAGCTTTAACACGGTCAATCAGCTGCGTATTCTGGGGCGCTGGATGCGCCTTCTGACGGTGCCAAACCAGTCGTCAGTTGCCCGTGCATGGGACGAATTCGATGAAGATGGCCGGATGAAGCCATCCTCCTACTACAACAGGATTGTCGATGTGATGGAAGAACTTGTCCGTTTCACAATGCTGACGCGTGACATCAAGGACATGCTGGTGGACCGCTATTCCGAACGTGTGGAAAGCCATGCCGAACTTTCAGCACGCGTGAACACGCCAAACATCTAGTCGATATAAAGGCTGGTGCCTGACGTCTGCATGCTGAACGCAACCGCGATATCGCCGCTGGTGACGCTGGTGATGCTGGCGAGCCCCAGCCGGTCAAGGCATGTTTTTATATGTGCCGGGTCGGGGTGGGCGAGATGGATGGTATCAAGGCGTATATCCGTTTCGGCAAGGCTGGCGACAGGGTGTACGTCTTCGGGCCATTCAATCAGAGAGGGCAGCACACCGCCAGCGGGCAGGCTGCCATCTTCAGGGATCGTCAATCGCCATTGCAGGTCGCCGCGCGTCACCGTGGTGATCTGACCGCAATCATAGCCGCACTGGCGCACAGCGGTCTCGATGTCCGATACAGCTACCACCCAGCACAGCGCGCCGGGATCTGCGGCAAACCGTGACTTTGTCTGCTCCTGATCAAGGGTAAACCAGCGGGGCCGGCCAGGCGGCGGCGCATCAGGATCAATGGAAATTACTTCCAGATAGGGGCCGCCAGCAAGGCGCATCAACCGGTTATGCGTTCCCATTAGTGTGTGTTTCCCGCCGCCATCAAGGACACCGCCAAGCCGCGATTCAGTCCATGTTGTTCCGCTGGCAAGATCATTTGCACCAATCACCACATGATCGAGTTGGGCGGTAAAGGATGGGCCTGCGCCGCGGGGCTGTGTCATGCGGTCATCTCCGATTTGATGGGCCTGAATTTGATTGTGAATGAAACGAGACGTTTTTGTGTTTACAGTTACCGTCAGTAACTAGACGATTCAGATCATAACGCTAAGCATCAGTAAAAAAGAACATACACAAAATGCGATCGCATCGACTGTTTTCCAGTAAGTCTCGGCCTGTTCATTATGGCTCCTATCCGCTGCACCGCCTGAAACGCGCCGATGAATATGGTGATCTGGCGAGGGCATCCACCCCCGAGATCAGTTTCTCGCGTCCTGAAGAGCCGCATAGCATCGTGAATGCCATGGCCGATCATCAGGCGATGCTGGACACCATTCGCGATGGCCTTGTCAACGGTGTGAAATCGGACATTCCCGGCGATCCACAAGAGAGATCCAATCATCTGAAATCATTCGGCTATTTCAATGATGCTTCAATGGTTGGCGTGGGGCCATTGATGGATGAGGGGTGGCTGTCGCTGCGGCGGCGCAATTCCAACATTGATGCGTTGGCGACCATGGTTCAGACAACGCAAACCAAAACGCTGGCGGCCGGGATCGACCAGATCATGGCCGATCTGAAGGATTCGATTGCTGCCCCGTCGCGCGCGATCGGGCATCACAGTTCGGTGATCACGATTGTCTGCGAATATTTTCGTGATCCGCGCAGTGATGAGCCTGGTGGCAGCTGGATTCAGGATGCACAGGCGCATCGCGCCTGCATGCTGGCTTCGGAAAACGCTGTCGTTATCGCCAATTACATGCGGCTGCTGGGTTTTGATGCCAAGGCGCATTCGCAGACATCCAGCGATATCTGTCTTCACACGGCAGCGGTTGCCAGCGGGTTGGCGGTGATTGAGGATGGCGTGGTCGTCATTCCTTATTTGGGACGGCGGTTCGGGTTGGCGGCGATTACCACTGATATGGCTTTGCAGCATGACCGGCCGCTGGCCCCGCTTTCCGACCAGCCGCAGAGCGTGCTTTCCGGATGGTCGTGGAAGCTTGGCACACATGCCAGCAAGACGGCGTTCAATCAGGACCCCTATCGTCATCGTGATTACCGTGACAGTGCGATGAAGCTTGAGACAATCAAGCGGGTTGATAAGCCGACAACCTATATGGATGAGGATCGCATCCCGCGTGTGCCGAAACGCACGGACATGTTTGCACGCGCGCAGTTCGGTGACATGGGCAAGGCCAATCAGGACGCTGCGACGGGTGGGTATTATGCCCGCAAGGCCGCGCCTTCCTATGCCCAGCGGCGTGCGCTGGGGGCTTTTGTACTGTTGCAGGATGGTGACCCGCAGCAGGTGGCGGGTGATGATCCTGCCGCTTTTCATGCAGCATCAGGGCGAGATGGTGCGTGGTTCGCTGATGCTGTCAAGGCGGCAAGCTATTTTCTGAGTGTCGACGCTGTTGGCCTGTCACGCTGTCCTGACTGGGCGTGGTATTCGCATGATGCGCGCGGCGATGCGATAGACCCGCCGCATGATCAATCCATCAGTATGGTTATTGATCAGGGTTTTGAGACGATGGAGGGCGCCTCTGGTGATGATTGGATTTCGGTGGCGCAATCCATGCGGGCCTATCTTCGCTTTTCCATGCTTGGTGGGGTGATTGCGCGGCAGATTCGCAATCTTGGCTTCAGGGCAAAGGCGCATACCGTTCTGGACGGCGATGTGTTGCAGCCGCCTTTGCTGCTCTTGGGCGGTCTTGGCGAGGTCAGCCGTATTGGCGAGGTGATTCTGCATCCGCTGCTGGGGCCGCGTCTGAAATCGGGCATTGTGACGACGACGATGCCACTGGCGCATGACAAGCCGATTGATTTCGGGCTGCAGAATTTCTGTGAAAATTGCCAGAAATGCGCCCGTGAATGTCCGTCAGGCGCGATTACGGCCGGCCCGAAGCTGATGTTCAATGGCTATGAAATCTGGAAGTCGGACAGTCAGAAATGCACCTCGTACCGGATCACCACCAAAGGTGGGGCGATGTGCGGGCGTTGCATGAAGACCTGCCCATGGAACCTTGAAGGTCTGTTTGCTGAAGCGCCGTTTCGCTGGGCAGCCACCAACATGCCAGCCACTGCGCCCCTGTTGGCAAAGCTTGATGACATGGCTGGCCGCGGCGGCCTGAATGATGTGAAGAAATGGTGGTGGGATCTGGAACTTGCCGAGGATGGCGCGTATCGCCCGTCAGATCATCCGGTGAACCGGCGCGGACTCAGCCGCGATCTGCGTCTGAAATATGAAGACCAGACGATGGCAGTCTATCCGGCCCCGCTGGCACCGCATCCCTATCCCTATCCTTATCCGATGGATCGTGAGGCTGGTATCAAGGCCTATCAGGCGCTGGTCACGGCAGCTGAATATCGCCGCCGTATCGCTGCTGGTGACGAGACACATATCCACAGCTATCTGAATGCTGATATCGATCCGGAACAGGCACCGGTAATCCCGGCCATTGTCAGCAAGGTTGAACGACTCAGCGATAAAATCTCAAAATACGAGTTCGCCGCGCTTGATGGTGCACCACTTCCCGTATGGACAGCGGGCGCACACATCGATGTGCTGGTCGCGCCGGGGATGCTGCGCCAATATTCCATGTCAGGCGATCCCGATGACCGGTCTGTCTATCAGGTGGCGGTGTTGCGGGAGGATGAGGGACGGGGCGGATCCTTGTTGATGCACCGTATCTTCACCGAGGGACGTCGTATCTTTGTGTCACGCCCGATCAACCATTTCGATCTGCAACCAACCGCTGGCAAGGTGTTTCTGATGGGCGGCGGCATTGGCATTACGCCGATGGTTGCATTCGCGCATACCCTGTCACGCCAGTACCGCAGCTTTGCCATGCATTATTCCGTATCAAATGAGAGTGATCTCGCATTTCAAAATGATATCAACAGCTTTCCATGGAAAAGTGATGTAATCACTCATGTGTCCTCGCAAGGCACACGTGCTGATCCTGTTGCTGTTTTTGCCAATGCCGGGCCAGACGATCATGTCTATGTGTGTGGGCCGGATGCCTATATGGATGCGATCCTTGCAGCGGCTGAAGAAGCCGGTATTCCCGATGCAAATCTGCACCGTGAATATTTCTCAGTGCCCGACGCACCTGACTATGAAAACCACGCTTTTGAGTTGTTATTGGCCAAGTCGGGACACCGCATTGCCGTCAGCGCCGGGGAAACAGCTGCCGATGCGCTGGTCGCGGCCGGCTATGCTGTCGATGTAAAATGTTCTGACGGGCTGTGCGGTGTCTGCAAATGCGGGGTGTCATCAGGCGAGGTGGAACATCGCGATTTTGTGCTGTCC
>JADHLH010000067.1 GCA_016780765.1 Alphaproteobacteria bacterium
CCACCGATATGGATGTGATGTTGACACAAAGCCTTGAAAGCGGACCAGAAATTCGCGCACGCGTTGACGGCAAGCCGCTGGTTATGACGCGCGAAAGCATTGCCACCACCGAGCTGTTTCTGGACCGTATCAACGATGATATCACAATGGTCTGGACCGAGAACCGGGTGCGTGACCACAAGGTGCCGGGGGCGATCCGCGCGGCAAAGGTGCAATTGCGCAACGAAAAGACCTTTACCGGCAGCTGCAAGCCGGTGGCGCAACAAACCTTTTGATTCGGGTGGCATTTCTGATTCGGGCCGGTATTCTGATCCGAATGGGCTTTCTGGTCAGGGTGGTCAGTTCGGGAGGTTAAGTCTCTACCGCTTTGCGTCTGGCAGGCTTAGCCAGCACGATTTACAAGACGCTGAACAAGGCCATTCAAACCCTGCGCCAGCTGTTCATCGCCGAGGTCACCATTTTCTGAAAAGGCCTGCGCAGCATTGCCAACGCTGGCAAAGCCGGGTACCGGCACCATGCCAAGTTCGCAAACCGCATCACGCAGCCGGGGAATGACGCGCACCCCGCCAAGTCGCCCCGGGCTGGAGGCCATCAGCGCCACTGGTTTGCCCTGAAAGACCGCGCCAAAATCATCTGTCGGCGACGGGCGCGATGCCCAGCAGAACATGTTGAGCAGGATTGGTGTCATTCCGCCATTATATTCTGGTGTGGCAAGGCACAGCGCATCATGCGTGGCAACAAGCCGGCGAAAATCCAGCACCCTCTGGGGAATGCTGTCACTATCCTCAATATCAGCGTTGTAGAGTGGTGCCTCATAATCGGCGAGATTGATCATCGTTGGCTTGCCGCCACAACGCGCCACCGCAAGGCCTGCCGCTGCGGCAAGTCGTCTTGAAAACGCCCCGCGCCGGACCGAACCGGCAAATAAAAGAACGGATGTCATGTCTATTGTCCCTCAAGCCAGGATTTCCTGAACCTGTTTTCCTTGATCCTGATCAGTTGCTGATGGGTCACCCGCCACCTGAATCAACCAGCCGACGTGATTACAGCCGGATATTGAGAGGTGAAGGTTAGCAGGTATGTGTTAACGGAAGTTTAAGACGGGCGGATCGATCTGGAGTCGATCAACCAGCGCGGCCATCGGCTGTGGCGTAAACAAGCGCTTCGATGAACATGTCACGATCAGCGCTGAGCGGAACGAGTTTCACATCTTCGGACAGGCAGACATCAACGACGGTGGCACCGGCCTGAAGCGCACGATCATTGGCAAGCGCAGTGGCAGCGTCGCGGGCGGCCTGCAAGGCGGCTTCCATATCAGTCATATCCTGCGGGCCGGTTGGCAGATGCACGCGGAAGCGGCCTTCGTCGGGCTGGCTGACCGAGATCATCACACGCTGGCGCACGGTGCCGGCCGCAGCGCCGACAGCCCCCGCCACATCGGCATGATCGGGCACCGTCAGTCCAACCCCCATGAGATGCGCCACATGCGGATAATGTGTGGCAGCTGATGCGCCAAGCGCAATGACGCCGGTATCAAGTGACAGCTTCAGATTAACCAGGCCTGCCTGTTGCGGCAGTCCGGCCGTGCCCGGTGTGCCGCGATACAGCTCGTTCAGAAGCGGGTTGCTGCTGGCCTGACCCTCGCCAGCCCCGTCATGTGCAAGCGCAGCATCCATCAGCGCAACGCCTGAACGGCGATGCAACTCGCCAAGGGTGATCTGTGCAAGGGTCGCTGCATCTTTGGCGACAGGCGCGCCAACACCATTGCGCTGGCGGGCCATCAATTCGGCGCCGAGGCGTGCGGCATCACTATCGAATTCATCGAAATCACCGGTGACATGCAGCGCATCAGTGGGTGTAAAAGCAGCGAGGGTAAGAAGTCCGCGTCCGATCAGCCTGTCCACCGCTCCCAGTGCCAGCTGTGTCGAGGCAATTTCGGCAACGCTGGTCGGTCCCATTTCGATTGCCTTGGCCGCAAGTCGCGCCTCCGACCGGGTCAGCCAGCCCGGTACGCCATTGGGCATCAACGGCATGACAAACCGACCGTCGGTGGCCATCGGCACGCTCACCCCCAGCTGTTCGGCAAGAATGTCTTTGACCTGTGGCCATTGCGTTGCAAGAAGCGACAGCGGGACGGCGCGGCGCGGACCAAGGGTCAGGCCGCCAGCGGTACCGCGAGTGACAGGCAATACCTCGGAATCACCGCCAAGCCCGCAGGTGCGAATATCAGCGGCCTCAACCATGGTTTTCCAGCCACCTACAAGGGCCCCGTCATTTTTCAGGCGCGGTGCACCATTCTGCAACAGCGCTATATCTGTGGTAGTGCCGCCGATATCGGCAACCATGGCGGTTTTTGCCCCGGCCAGAAAGGCAGCGCCAGCAAGGCTGGCAGCCGGACCAGACAGCACGGTTTCAACTGGCCGTGAACGCGCAAAATCAGCGCGCAACAGCGAGCCATCACCCTTGACCACCATCAGCGGGCAGTTCAGCTGCAGATCGGTCATGATGGATTCGGTGGCGGCAATCAGCCGGTCGAGAAGATTGATCAGGCGCGCATTCAGAACCGCGGTAAGCGCACGGCGCGGCCCGCCAAGGGCAGAGGATAATTCATGACTGCATGTTACCGGGCAGCCGGTGATGTCGCGAATGATGTCGCGGGCACGCCGTTCATGCGCCGGGTTGCGCGTGGCAAAATGAGCTGCCACCGCATAGGCCGAAACGTCACTGCCCGTCTTGCTGGCAGCGGCGCGGATGGCACCTTCATCAAGCACTGCCTGTTCAGCCCCGTCAGCAGCATGACCGCCCGAGATGAAAAAGACATCATCCTGACCAAGTGCGCGCGCCAGATCGGCGCGTCCGAGCGCGTCTTCATCGAAACCGATCATGACAAGACAGACACGCCCGCCAACACCCTCAACCACCGCATTGGTAGCAAGTGTCGTCGACAGTGAGATCAGCCCGATGTCACTGGCATCGCCGTCATAATTATCCAGAATACGGCGGATTGCTCCGCCAACACCAATGGACAGATCATCACGCGTGGTCAGTGCCTTGCCAGTGGCAACAACGCGCCCGGCATCAGTGTCGACCAGCGCGGCATCGGTATAGGTGCCGCCAGTATCCAGCCCGATCACACGTGTCATTTTGCTGCCGCCATCAATGGTCCGTCACCTTGCGTCATCGCCACATCAGATAACCGGCTGTCTGGATAACCGACAATCTGAACTGATAAGCTGGCTGTCAATTTACCGCCTCTTCAGGCAGCGGTTTCGGCAGCGCGCGATGCGGCGTGACCGGCAAAGAATGAAAGTATCCAGCGGGCAATGACTATGCCTTCATGCTCCTGCTTCAGCCCTTCGAGGGCGGTGGCAACCTTTTCGGTGCCGATACTGTCTTCGCGCAAGGTGAGCAGCGCACCGGTATAGTCGGCTTCGAATTCAGGGTGACCCTGCATGCAGAAAACAGAATCACCAACATAGAACATGGCGTTGTCACAGAACCCGGTGGCACCCAGATGCGTGGCCCCTTCGGGAAGGCGGGTCACCTGATCCTGATGCACATGGATCACCCGCACCTGATCGCGTTGCGGCATCCAGCGCGGGGTATTGTCGAGGGCCACATCAAACGGACCAACACCCCAGCCGCCAGGCCATTTGATACAGGTGCCGCCAAGGGCTTCGGCAATGATCTGATGACCAAAGCAGACCCCGGCAAGCGGCTTGTCGGCAGCATGAAGATCGCGGATGAAGGCCTTCAGCGGGTCTATCCAGTCATAATCATCATACACACCGGCAGCCGAACCGGTGACCAGATAGCCATCATAATCATCCACCGTGGCAGGAAATTCGCCGTCAAGGACTGGCACAGCGGTAAAGGTAAAGCTGTCAGTATCAGGCGCACCGCCGGTCGCAGAAAGGCTGGCAGCATCAAACATGCTACGGAACATATCGGGGTAACGCGGAAAGCGATCGGCGATCGCGGGATTGATCCGGCCTGTTTCCAGAATGGCGATATGCATTGGTTGTCTCCTGCTAACGATCAGAACCCTGTTAACCGCGCCACGCTATCAATCGGTCACGCCAGAAACTGTCCTGCAAGCGGCGGCCTTTTGTTTGAGGGTCTGCAACACAAAGATGCGGACCGCCGACGACAGGCCAGCCTGCCGGTTCTTGTCAATCTCGGTGATCAATCCGGCGACCGACGTGCCACTTTCATTGGCCAGCAGCAGCAGTTCATCCCAGAAGGGATCTTCAAGGGACAGGCTTGTCCGGTGACCGCGAATGCTGACCGAGCGTTTTTTCATGACGGACCTGTTTCAGGAATCTGGCCAATTGAGCCTAATCCTGCCGTACAAATCCGGCAACCAGTTCAACATGCGGCGCAAAACGGAACTGGTCAATCATCCGCAGCCTGTCAAAGACATAGCCGCCCGCTACCAGCATGGCGGCATCACGGGCAAAGCTGGCCGGATTGCATGACACCATGGCAATGCGTTGCGGCGGCGAAGATGCATCGACAAGGGCGGTTACCTGGGCGGCGGCACCGCTGCGTGGCGGGTCGATGATCGCCAGATCGACAGGTGGCAGCGTTTCACCTGTCAGCGGAGCGTTCGCCAGGTCTGTCTGGCTGATCGTCAGCTGCGCCCCATAACCGGCCGCATCAACACCGGCTTTCAGTGCGGCCAGCGCGTCTGCGTCACTTTCAGCCGCAAGCATCCGTGCACCGCCGGCAAGCAGCGGCAGACCGAGGGTGCCGCAACCAGCATAAAGATCAAGGATGCGCGCCGATGCGGCAAGGCCGGTATCAGCAGCAAATCTGGCGATATCTGCCTGCATGATGGCTTGTGCTTCGCTGGTGGCTTGCAGAAACGCGCCCGGTGGCGGCGCAATATCAATGCCGCCTATGGCAAGGCGCGGCGGCGCCGGGGCATAGATCGTCAGCGCCACTGTACCAGACGGGTTTTCCGGTGCGGCGCGGCCTGTGTCCTCGGCCACCGACAGGCGGGCAAGCCCCTTGCCGTCGGCCCATGTTGCAAGGCCTTCCAGAAGGCCATCATGCCAGCCTTCAGGGCCACGCAGCAACAGGCAGATGCCGTTATCAAGACAGTTGGCCGCCGCATCAATGGTGACGCCAAGCGGGAAATGGCGGCCAGCATGACCGGCAAGCGCCGGCAGAAGCGTGGCGAGTTCCGGACGTAAGATGCTGCAGCCGGTCGGGGTAATAATATGGCTGGAGCCGCGTTCAAGAAAACCGGCTGCCACCCCGCTGGCAAGGCGTTTCAGATGGAATGTGGCGCGCCGTCGACTGTTGCGCGGCGAGATATGCGGGGCAAGGCGGTGGACCGGCGAGATGTTTTCACGCTGCAGAAAACTGTCAAGCTGCGCCTCTTTCCAGAGGGTGACCGGGTCATCCTGCCAATGCTGAAAGGTGCAACCGCCACAGGCCGGGAAGGCCTCACAATCCGGATCGCGGCGTTCGGGTGAGGGAGTGAGAATTTCCTGCGGCACACACCGGATGCCTTGCGCGGTCAGCGACAGGGGCTGTGCCAGAATATCCTCGCCGGGCAGGGTGGCGGGCACAAAGACATTGTGATCGGCGGTACGGTAATTATGCGTGTAGCCGGCCCGCCCGACACCATCACCGCGCCCGCCGATATGGCTGATCTGCAGCTGCAGGGGCGGGGCATTGCGCTGCAGACGCCCATCAGACCGGTTGCGCTTGTTGGCGGCACGCTTGCGGCCTTGCGCTGAACGCCGGCGCGATGCAGGCCCTGAAGAATACCCGGTCATGTCATACCCCTTTCACGCGGTAACGATAAATGCTCGCGCATAACAGGCTGCATCATCACGGATGTCATAACTACGGATATCATAATTATGGCGCACATCATTGCAGGCTGCGTCCAAACCAGATGACCTGACCGATGATATGCACCTCGTCAAGGTGGCGCTGATAATTCGAATGGGCCGGATTGTCAGATGACAGGCGCAGCATCGGCGGCGTGGTGTTTGGCACCGCATCGACCCGTTTTGCCACCAGCCCCACACCATCATCAAGGATGAAAATGCCGGGAGGTGACGGTTGCTTGCGCGCAGTGTCGATCATCACAAGGTCACCATCGGCCAGGGTCGGGTCCATCGAATCGCCGCTGACCGAGATCAGCTGCAGGCTGGCGGCAGGGGCGCTGGTAATGCGGCGCAGCAGCGAAGAGGGAAAGCCAAGGCCGATTGGCGACAGCACCTCAGGGTTGCCAGCATTGTCCTGACTGTCAGAATTGGCCGAACTGGACAGATCAGGGGGCATGGCCCCGCCACCAGCCGCGGCACGGACGTCGAAAAAGGGAACACTGATCTGCGCGGGCGGACGATCTGACATGGCTGCCGACAGATGCCGGTCGGCCAGTTGCTGCTGGTCGATGTCAAGAATAGTGGCCAAGCGGTGACGCGCCTCCTCAGGCAGGCGGCGTGGCAACTCCCGGTACAGAAACTGCTGCAGATAGGCATCATTCCGGCCGATGGCGCGCGATGCCTCCTTGAGTGACAGACCAGCTGTGGCCAGCGCATCCCGCAAGCGCCGCCGCGGTGCATCAAGACCGGAGGAAGGTGCCTTTGAGCGGCGGACGCGCGTGCCCGGCTTTTCGCCCGAATGCTGCACGCCCGAATGCTGCACGCCCGTATTCCGTTCGCCGTCATGCTGTTTGGAAGTATCAGCAGATGCCGGTGCGGATGATCGATCGGCCGCACTGTTTTAAGCGGGCCAGTACCGAGGCTTTGGACAGCCGCTGGGCGAAACAGACCGGGCATCGGGCGCAGGAGATTGCTGCGATGCTGCGGCGCGGATAGCGATGGTGGCAGTCATTTGTGTCAGCGGTCTTTCGGATATCCAGCTGCTGTGCTGGTTTGCGGTCCGGGTCGCTCTCAGCTGGTGCGCATGGCGGCAAAGCGCGCCGCATCGCAAAGGGCAGCAGCCAGATCGGCGGTGGCCGGATCATCGGCAAAGGGTGCGACAGCCGCACAAGCTGCCTCGGCAAAGCCGTTGGCACGCAGGATAGAGCGGTCGATCGCATCGTGCTTTGCCAGCATGGCCTGCGCCGTGGCCAGATCATCCTTGGCAAAACGGGCCTCGCCAAGCGTGCGCTGCCAGAAGGCGCGTTCGTCGTCATCCCCGTCCTGCCACGCAATAATGGTCGGCAGCGTGATCTTCTGGTCGGCGAAATCGTCACCGGCATTCTTGCCCATCGCCGCCGCATCGGCGCTGTAATCCAGAGCGTCATCCATGATCTGGAACGCCATTCCGAGTTGCAGGCCATAATCATACATGGCGGCGACTTTGTCAGGGCTGCCACCCGACACCTCGACACCGGCACCGGCGGCAGCGGCAAACAGCACAGCTGTCTTGCCAGCAATCACATCAAGATAGTCATCCACCGGCGTATCCGGGTTGCCGGTGATCGTCATCTGCCGCACTTCACCCTCGGTGATTTTCGCAGACGCGGCTGCCAGCCGGCCCAGCACGCTGATATTGTCAGCCTCGACCATCAATTCAAAGGCGCGGGCAAACAGGAAATCCCCCACCAGAACCGCCGCATCATTGCCCCACAGCGCATTGGCCGTATCACGGCCGCGCCGCAGGTTTGATTCATCAATCACATCATCATGCAGCAGCGTCGCCGAATGGATGAATTCAACTGCGGTGGCCAGCAGAATGGCCGGGCCGCGTTCATCCGGCGTGGCTGTGGCCATCATCGCGCCGGCGATGGACATCATCGGTCGCATACGCTTTCCGCCAGCAGCCACCAGATGCCCGACAAGCTGCGGGATCAGGGGTACATCGTTCTGCATGCGCTCGATGATCGTGGCATTCACCCGTTCCATGTCTTTTTCGACAAGGCCCAGCAGTGGCGCCAGCGAGGGCGCACCCACCACAATGTCGGAAACCGGCGTTGACGTCATGAAATCTCACAAGCTGAATGATGGTCTAATTGATATCGCCTGCTGATGATGAGGGGCAAGAAAATTCATCCGTGCAGCATGGATATTGGTCACCATGTCGCATTCTCCGGAAGACAATTGCCGCGAAATTCTGGTGGTCTGGCCAATCCGGCTGTAATTGCAAACAAGGGCGCAGGAACAGACCCGTCTATTGGCCAAAGCCCGGCCCTTGCGTTAACCCGGGCATTACGCCCGGCATTACCCCGGCATTACCCCGGGCATTGATGTGACAGCAAGACAGATTTGCCCCGTTTCTGTTCGCTAGGGGCTTGGCTAAAGATGTGATTTGGCGCATATCATGTGAATGGTTACGATCTTACGGACCACGAATGCGGTAAGGTTGTCGTTCCTTCAGGCCTTGCTTGCCGATTCAGGTATTCGCGCCGAGGTGTTCGATGCAAATATTTCGGCGCTTGAAGCTGGTATCGGTGCGTTTCCGCGGCGACTTGCTGTTGCTCCGGAATATCGCCTTGCTGCTGAAACCGTATTGAGTGATGCCAATGAACTGTTTGATGATTGATGCCGGATGACATCTGACAAAACACCAAGTGGCACTGATATTGCCGACGTCCCCATGATGCAGGTGACACATGATCATCTGCTGAATGAGGCCGTCAAGATCACACAGCCATCCGATGGGTATCGGGTTGGCAGTGATGCGGTGTTGCTGGCGGCATCTGTTGGCACCGTAACCGGCCGTGTTCTTGATATGGGGGCCGGTGTGGGCGGTGTGTGCCTGTGTCTGGCGCGCCGTCTGGCAGAACTGCAGATTACCGCTGTGGAAAAGAACGCCGATATGGCGGCTTTGTGCAGCGAAAACGCTGTCCAGAACGGGTTGCAGAACCGGATCCGGGTGTTGTCTGCCGACATTCGCGAGATGCCGCCTGTGCTGGCTGGCAGCTTTGATCACGTGATCAGCAATCCGCCCTACCATAATTCCCACGGTACGCGCCCCCGTCATCCCGATCGGGCTGTTGCGCATATGGGCGATGAAACCTTGATGCGGGACTGGGTAAAAGCGGCGGTCTGGTCAGCCAAGCCGCGCGGGCGGATTACCTTCATCTGTCGCTCTGACCGTGTGCCGGAGCTGATCAACCTGTTCGCCGGTGCCGGTGCCGGTGAGACTGTTCTGTATCCGTTATGGCCGCGCCATTCCAGTCCGGCAGGGCGGGTGATCATTCAGGTGCGCCGTGATGTTGACGGGCCAGGGGCTATTCTGCCGGGCATGGTGTTGCATCGCGATGATGGCGGTTTTTCTGATGCCGCGCAGGACGTAATGAATGGTGGTCCGCTGCATGTGTCGCATCCGGCACGCCCGCAGCAAGCCGACCGACAGCGCGGAGGCTGACCTGATGAACCCGTTCAAAGCCGTTGCCCGGTTGCTGTTTTTCTGGAAAAAGCCGCGCGCGGTGGTGCCTGTGGTGCGCTTGTCTGGCGTGATTGCCAGCAGCAGCCAGATGCGCCGCGGCCTGTCGCTGGAAGGCGTTGAGCCGCAGCTGAAAAAGGCGTTCGCCATGCGCGGTGCCAAAGCTGTGGCCTTGATCATCAATTCGCCGGGTGGGTCGCCGGTGCAATCGGCGCTGATTGGCAAGCGGGTGCGGGATCTGGCGCGCAAGGGCAATGTGCCGGTGCTGGCATTTTGCGAGGATGTGGCGGCAAGCGGAGGTTACTGGCTGGCGGCCAGCGCCGACGAAATTTATGCAAATGCCGCCTCGGTGATCGGATCGATCGGCGTGGTGTCGGCAGGGTTCGGCTTTGATCGTGCGATTGAACGTCTTGGCGTTGAACGCCGTGTCTATACCGCTGGCACCAACAAGATGATCCTCGATCCGTTCCAGCCTGAAAAAGAGGCTGATGTCGTGCGGCTGAAATCGCTGCAGGCGGAAATCCACGAACAATTCATCACCCATGTGACTGACCGGCGTGGTGGCAAGCTGGCCGGTGAGCATGAGGATCTGTTCAGCGGTGCTTTCTGGACCGGTGCCGCTGCGGTCAAACTGGGATTGATCGACGGGCTTGCCGATTGCCGCGGGATGGTGACCGAGCGGTTTGGCGAGGATACCGATCTTGTGACCATCGAGCCAAAGAAGCGCCTGTTTGGCGGCTTTGGCGGTCTGCCGGGAACGCTGGTGGGGCGCGTGGTCGATGATGCCGTTGATGTGGCTGTTGAGCGTGCGCACATGGCGCGGTTCGGTTTATAGCGGGGGCAATGCCGGCAGCGCTGGCAGAAAGGTGGTCTATGTTTTTCTCGCTCCCAAAAATACTGGCTCTGATGGGTGTGATCGGTGCCGTCTGGTACGGCTTTCGCCTGCTGGAAGCGCATCGTAAATCCCGTGATGATGCGGCCGGTGACAGCGCTGGCAAAGATGCTGGCAACACACAGAAGAAAAGCGGGCCGCTGGATCTGGAAGAATGCCGTGTATGTCATGCGTGGGTTGCCGGCGAGGCGTGCACGCGTGAGGCCTGCCCCTATAGCAGCTGACTTTACCTTCATCCTATTTCTCACCGCTTGCAATCAATGCCCGTTTGAGGCTAGTTTGCGGCTCTGATTCAGGCATTAGAATCGTTCATGGCAAAGACCTTCATCACCCGTCCGGGAACCGACTTCCAGTCCATCCTGCTGAACCTGCAGGCCTATTGGGCAAAGCAGGGCGCTGTGATTCTGCAGCCTTATGATATGGAAGTGGGGGCGGGCACTTTTCATCCGGCAACAACGCTGCGCGCCCTTGGCCCTGACCATCATTGGCGTGCGGCCTATGTGCAGCCGTCGCGGCGGCCTACCGATGGGCGTTTTGGCGAGAACCCGAACCGGATGCAGCACTTTTATCAGTTCCAGACGATCTTCAAGCCGTCACCACCGGATTCACAGGTGTTGTATCTTGGCAGTCTTGGTGCGATCGGTCTGGACCCGGATGCGCATGACATCCGGTTTGTCGAGGATGATTGGGAATCACCGACGCTTGGTGCCTGGGGCCTTGGCTGGGAAGTCTGGTGTGACGGAATGGAAGTGTCGCAGTTCACCTATTTTCAGCAGGTGGGGGGACTTGAATGCGATCCGGTACCGCTGGAACTGACTTATGGGCTGGAACGTCTGGCGATGTTCATTCAGGGCGTCGACAACGTTTATGATCTGGACTGGGACGGCGTGCCAGCAGATCAAGGCGGCAAATGCTATCATGACATCTTTCACCGTGCCGAGGTGGAGTTCTCCTCCTGGAACTTCAATCATGCGGACACCGATATGCTGTTGCAGCATTTTCGCGATGCCGAGGATGAATGCGGGCGGTTGTTGGCGCTTGCCAGACCGTTGGCACTGCCAGCCTATGACCAGTGCATGAAGGCCAGCCACCTGTTTAATCTGCTGGATGCGCGCGGTGTGATTTCAGTCACCGAGCGGGCCGCCTATATCGGACGTGTGCGGGCGTTGGCGCGCCGCTGCTGTGAGGCGTGGATCGGTGCTGCCGCCACCG
>JADHLH010000009.1 GCA_016780765.1 Alphaproteobacteria bacterium
CGGCCTTGACCAGCTTTATATCCCAGCCCCACACATCGAGCGGCAATGCCTGTGCCAGATAGCCGACCAGCCCGACGCCGTAATAGGTCACCGCCGCAACCGACAGCCTTTCAACAGTCTGTTGCAGACGCAGCTGCTGGCGCGCGCGGCTGTTCATCGATCGCAGCAAATCGCGATTCTGCCGCTGGATAATCATCTCGGTCTGCGTGCGCATCAGATCACCGGCGCGGGTAATGCGTTCGGAAAGGCGGGTCAGCCGTTCGGAGAAGGCGCGACAACTGTCCAGCGCCGGTGTCATCCGCCGTCCCAGAAAACCGCGAATGCCCTGAAAGCCTTCAAGACGCACCAGCCGCAGCCCGCCAATCCTGTCATTCAGGATAGCCTCATAAGCCTTGGTCGCCGCCAGCCGATATGATGTCAGCGAGTAGATTTCTTCCAGATCGGCGGCCTGCGCAGACAGCACCGACAGCAATTCCTGAATTTGGCCGCCCGGCTGTTTGATCTGGGCCGCCAGATCGGTGGTCAGTCCGGCGACTGTCTGTTCGATGCGCCCCAGCCGCCCGCCATTTTCCCGCACCGCCGCAAAGCCAAGCAAGGCCAGCAACCGATAGGTCTCCAGCTCAACAATCCGCTGGATCGTCCGTCCCATACGGTTTGGTGCGATGCCGTCATTGAACACAGCAATCCGCGAAAACCCGTCCGCATCAATATCAAAGGCGAAATGGATTTGTGACGCGCTGTCGCCAAACTGATTGGCGGTGACACTGCGTGCCTGCATCACCTCCAGCATATGTTCAGGCGTGATACGACGCGGGGCCTTGCCACCGATTTCCAGCCAGATCGCATGAAACATCGGCGCCGGCGTGGCGCGCGCCCATGCCAACGGCAGCACAGACTTCTGCGCATCAAACGCATCATCCAGCAAGCCGGAGATGCAGTTCAGCCCCCGCTCGATAAAGCTGATCGACACAAACTCGGTATGTTTTTCAAGCCGCAGCGCATAGGCACCCAGATCAACACGCTGAAACTTCTGGTGCGCATCAATCGGGTCACGCCCCTCCGCCGCCAGAAATTCATTCACGTAATCCAGCACAGCCCCGTCCTGATCACCTGTCAGAAAGACAAAGCGAACAAACCGGCCAGCACCGTCAAAATCATAGAAAGCACGGGCATGCAACTCATCTGACAGCATGCGCCGGAGAGCATATTCACCTGATGCTGTCGGGGGCGTTTCAGCCGGTTCTGCCGATCCATCAGACATTATACCTTCTCCCGAAGCGGCGTTATGCGCTTCAATTCCCTGCACTTCATCTTTGCGCATTCATTCGTTCGGCCGAAAATCGGATTGGGTACCGGATTCGACATTCAGCAGGGCGTACTGGTGCAGGATTACTCCAGCAAGCCTTCGATTGCCCGTATCACCTTCGGCGAATTTGGCGGCGTTGTCGATGCAAACCATTCAACCAGATTGCCGTCCCGATCAATCAGATGCTTGTGGAAGTTCCAGCGCGGCGACTTCATCACCCCCTGCTCGGCAACCCATTGGTAATAGGGGTGCGCATCATCACCGCGAATACCCACTGCTTCGGTCATCGGAAAATCGATTCCGTAATTTACCTCACAGAAGGTTTTGATCTTTTCGGAAGTGTCATATTCCTGGCCTCCAAAATCATCACTGGGGACACCCAGAACCACCAGACCACGATCACGAAACTGCGTCCAGACCTCTTGCAACGCCGCATATTGACGGGTGAACCCGCACAGTGATGCGGTATTGACCAGCAGGATCGGCTGGCCAGCATATTGCGACAATGGCAATGCCCCACCGTCTATATTATCGAAGGTGAAATCATGCGCGTTCATCGGCGCGCTGATGGCTGGTTGCATTCCGCATACTCCTGACAGAATGAAAAGCAGAACCGCGATGGCGCGGCGGCGACTGAACCCGTACATGAAACCCTGCTGAATCTGTTTTGTCTCAGTCCTACATAAGAAGTGTCTATGGATATTCCAGTAACGGGATTGGCCGAATTGGTTACCGCGTGATACCGATGAGTGAAGTGCAACTTCAAATATGCGGGCGCAAATGCGCGGAGCGGTCTATGAGCAATGATCAGCAAGCCGGCGTGCAGGACCCACCGGACGCCAGTAATGTGATGGATAATGTGGTCGGCACCTTTGAAGAGTGGGCCGATAATGCAACCGCGGTGATCGGCACCGGCGTGACGAAAATCGGCGAGGCCGGATCGGGACTGGCCAAAAAGACAGGTGAACTGGCCACATCGATCACCGGCAACGCCGGTGGCTCTGGCAGCATATCGGCGGGCGATACGTCTTTTGGCAAGACAGCCAGCGACATTGCCGGATCGATCGGCAGCGGCGTTGTTGACGGTGTAGATGCCGCCATAACCTTTGCACGCGGCTTGTTCGGGGGCTGACCGATCAGGGCTGCCACAGTTCCTGTCGCATTTCTTCTGCATGCCACCGCATGGCACCGCACCTTCTGGACAATTTGCCGCGCCAAAATACACCATGGTGACATGCAGCCACAGCTGGCCTATCGTTGCATTATTGTGAAACAGCGAAAAGGAGGTGATCTGATGTCTAGAGTGATTGGTTTTAGCAGAGCAAAAGCGAATGGCGGACTGAAGAGCAGCCTCGTCAGGTCTGTCTGACGCAGCGATTTTGCGACTGTATTACCCTTCAAACGAAAAGGGAGGCTTCTGGCCTCCCTTTTTTTGTCCGCTTAATGTTTTGGCCAGATCTGACAGCAAAACAGGTCTGACAGCAAACAGGGTCCGCCTGCAGAGGGGCCTAATTGGCCTTCTTGTACAGATTGATCGCCTTGCGCAGCGCCTTCAACTCATTGCAGTTGAACGAACAATTGGCCTTCAAGCGCGACAGCATTTCTTCCGCGCCGGCCAGATTCTTCAGTGTGAGATAGAGCTCGCCTTTATATTCCAGCGCCCCGGCATGTTTCGGGTTGATCGCCAGCGCCGTGTCATACGCCTTTTCCGACCGGCTGTAGTCACCAAGCTTGCGCGATGCAAAACCGGTCAGGTTCCACGCATCCGCATTCTTTGGATCGGCCGCAACCTCGGTTTCCAGCTGGGCCAGCGCTTCGGCATATTTCTCTTTGCTGATCAGCGATGTTGCCATCCGCATGGCCTTTGACGGATTAGACACTTTATAGCTGCTGCCACTGCTGGAGCTGGAGCTGTCAGTGCCAGCGGCAAATACCTGTGCACTGGCAAACCCGATCAGGGCCACGACTGCCAGGCCTGCCAGCAGCATACAGACACTGCGGTAAGCAGCGGTGCGGTCATCCGTGCTGGCGCGCGACTGCGCCGTCCTTGTGGTGCCCTTTCTGGTGGCAAGATTATCTTTAACCTGTTTCATGAACTTAACGCCCTTCGCGTAACCAAAAAAATGATCCCCACCCGCAACGACAGATAGGTGATTTGGTCAGCAGATCAAGATATCGGCAGGGCAGGCGCTGTACCGGTCAGCCAAATTCTGGCGCGTTGATCGGCGGCGGGTCTTTCAGCGCCTTGGCCAGCAGGCTGATATGGTCTGGCGAAACACCGCAGCACCCGCCAATGATATCAGCGCCGATCTCGGCCCAGTGGCGGGCAAAATGCAGATAGTTTTCCGGCGTTATATCCTCACGCAGCTGGTGGATATTGGCGTTTGCACCTTCATATTTGTCGTCCATCAGCGGAAAGGCATTGCCATACACACCAATCATCGGGGGTGCCGCCCCATGCTGGGTTGTAAAGGCATCAAGTTCCGCCCGGCCTGCCTTGATGGCATCTGCCATCACCTCGGGCTGGCTGCAATTGAACAACAGCGCATCAAAGCGCATGCCCTCAATCGACAGCAACAATTCGGACAGTGGCTCGCCTGATCGCAGTTTCGGGCGATCCGGTTCATAATCCGCATCCGCCAGCGATACCGACAGCCACAGGTCGGCAGCGCAGTCGGCAAATACCTCGAGATAGGTTGTTGCCTCCTCCACCGAACTCAGCGTCTCACCAATGAAAATATCGGCGACAGGTGCCAGATGCCGGCGGAACTGCTGCATCATCCGGCGGGCACCCTGCACTTCAAATTGATCAGGCTGATAGCTGCCAAACATCGGCGGCACCGATGCCGCGACATATACCTTGTGCGACACAGCGTCTGCGGCATCACTTGCCAGCTTTGCTGCCAATACCAACAGCTCTCCAGCCTGCGCCTCGAACCGGTCTTCACCAATATGGAACGGGACAATCGCATAAGAATTCGTGGTGATGACATCGGCACCGGCCGCGATGAACTGGTCATGCACCTCGCGCACGAATTGTGGGGCTTCCATCAACGCCAGCGCCGACCATTCCGGCTGCCTGAACGGCGCGCCGACTGCCCGCAGCTGATGCCCGAGACCGCCATCCAGAATTATCACATCACACTCCTGCTTCCATCAGTCATGCTAGGCCTCAACAACCAATCTTGGCAAGCTGCCATCGATCCATGGACATGCCCCACCGCATTGCTGCGCGCGACAATGTGATTTGCCTGCACGTAACCGCCATGAGATGATGCGGCCGCATGGCAAAGACCACGAGGACCGGACCAATGTATGACGCAGGCCTTGCAGCGCGCCTCGATGACATCATGGCAGGCATGCTCGAGATGGACGTCACCCACATGTTTGGCGGCTGTGGATTTCTGATGAACGGCAATATGTGCGCAGGAATCTGGAATAACCAGCTTGTCATCCGTATCGGGGTGGATGGCTGGGTCGCGATCAAAGATCATCCCCATGTGCAGCCGATGGACCTGACCGGCAGGGTGATGAAGGGATGGGCCATGATCGATCCGGAAGGCCTTGCCGAAGATGAAGACTTGCAACGCTATGTCGATATGGCGATCATGTTCTGTGCGGGTTTACCGCCAAAATAGCACCGCAGGATTTCAGAAATGACAGGCTCGCCACCGCTATCCGATGTCAAAGCCACACATCACCGCCAGCGTCCGGAACAATTCCTGGCCCCGCACCACGAAAGGCAGTGCGGCAAATGCCACCAGCATGATAAATCCCCAGATCAGCCACACCGACAAATCGGGCGGTGAGGATTTCTCACCATCCGACGCAGTCAGATCACCGGCCGACGCAGTCAGATCACCGGCCGACGCAGTCAGATCACCGGCCGACTCAGTCAGATCACCAGCCGTCGCAGCCTTTGTGTCTGATCTACCAGGGCGCTGCATGTCAGTCCGTCCGCATGACGAATTCAAGGCCGGATTGCGAGCCAACATAAAGCCCCGCTTTTTGCATATTCAGGGACACCAGAAGGTTGCCGCCGCCATCCAGCATCACATCAACGCGGCTGCCAACAATCCGCACAATCGTGCCGGTTGCATCCTTGCCGGTATCATTACAATGCAGTGTGACTTTCTGGTCGAGTGTCAGCATCGCTATCCCCGCTTTCATCTGCGCGCCCATCTGTTCTGACACGGCAGTCCGTCACGATAGCATGCGCGCCTACATAAGGTCGATAGCGTGCGCTTTCAGATCATCAAGACTGCAGACCGCCAATGTGACCATATTGGTAGCCTGAAGGCGCACTTTTGGCGCGTGGCCAGCCTGACGCGCCTGTTCCCAGCGTCCTGCGCACAGGCACCATTGATCGCCGTCCTTGAGCCCGGCAAAACCGAAATCGGGCATCGGGGTCGACAGATCATTGCCAACAGATTTGCTGTAGCTGAGGAAGCTGTCAGTCATCACCGCACACACAGTATGCAAACCGCGGTCCTGCGGACCGGTATTGCAACACCCGTCCCTGAAAAACCCGGTCACCGGATCATGCGAACAGGCTTCCAGTTTGCCGCCCAGAACATTCTTTTGCCCGTCGGGACGCCCTTGGCTTCCGTCCATGCTTATCTCCTCAGCCGGTCTGTTCCTGCTGTGTCAGATATGGGGCGTCAAGCACCGCCATTCTAGTCTCGATCGCCTCTTCCAATGCCGCCATAAACGCCTTCCGGTCAAGGCCGGGCGGAATATCAGGCAGAAAATCCACATCGATGATGCCGGGACGTTTCAGCCAGCTGTTGCGTCCCCAGACATGCCCCGAATTCAGCGCCACCGGCACCACCGGCAGGCCGGTCGCCTCATAGACGGCAAACACACCGATTTCATATTTATGCGCGACCCCCGGCGCAACCCGCGTGCCTTGGGGAAAGATCAGCATCGAACTGCCATCAGCAGCCGTCCTCGCCGCATCATCGCGAAGCTGGCGCAGCGCCTTCATGCCAGCCGACCGGTCAACCGCGATACAGCCTGCTTTGCGGAAATAAAACCCCAGCAATGGCAGGCGCAGCAACTCCTGCTTGATAACAGGCACCGGGCAGCGCAGCAGATAGCAAAGAACTGTCGTTTCCCACGCCGATTGATGCTTTGCCGCATAGATCACCTGCCGGTCCAGCGCCGTTGCACCGCCAATACGATGCCGCCCGCCAGCAACCCGCAGGCTGACCACCGTAACCCAGCCCCACAACCGCGCCAGGTTCCGCGTCACCGAAGCCGGTAGTAACAGGCATGGCAACAGGCAAATCGCCAGTAGCGCTGTCAGTCCGTAAAACAGGATATTGAAAAGCAATGATCGCAGGTACACCATGGCGGGGACAATAAGCATCTTGCCCGGCTACCGCAACAAGCGCCTTGGCATGAGCCGCGCCATCTGGCAACGGACAGGACAAACCGATGAAAGAAACGCATGCCCCCGATAACACCTGATCAAAATGCTGACCAGCAGACCGATCACCCGGCTGATGATACAGGCTGGCAGATCAGGGCTGAAATGGCGCTTGCCACGACAATTGCCGGTGACCGGCTGATCACCTATGCCGAACTGGCCGAGGCGGCTGGCCTGACCGGTCGCCACCGGATCAACAGGTTGACGATCTGGCTGGAAGAGCTGATTGACAGTGATGCCGCGGCCAATGAACCGCTGCGTGCTGCGCGGGTGATTTCACGCGCCAGAGGCGGACTGCCAGCGCCGGGCTTTTTTTTGAAATGCGCTGCCCTCGGCCTTTATGACGGCCCAACCGATGGACCGCAGGCCTACAGTTTTCATCTGAATTGCCTTCGCTAAACGGCCAGTCTCACCGCCAACCGGCCTGAACAATCCCGTATATCAGGTTTCAGCTATCAGGATTCGGGCGTCAGGCTGTCAGCAGTGACTTCTATATGGAAGGTGAAGACGCCGTCCGAGGCATCACTTTTCAGCAGCGCCAATTGTGATGTGTCACAAAAATGCTGAAAATCCAGCGGCGCAGCCGGGTCATCGGCCAGCACCGCGATCACCCCCGTATCACCACGGCCGGTCATTGCCTTTACCTCGCGCCGTGCCTTTAGAACGGGCAGCGGACATTTCAGCCCGGTCAGGTTCAGCGTTGTCACAATATCATAACTTTGCGTCATGTGCCGGACGATAAACCGGCCAGCCCCGACAGACCAGCAGAATATCCGTCCCCGCATCCTGTCGCCCCGGTTATCCGGCATCCTGTCGGGCCGGCGCGCCTTGCGACTTGCGTTTATGCCTTGTCGCCAGCTAGATAAGCGCATGAGCATCTGGGGTATGATCATCGGCGGCGCAGCAGGCGCGGCCATCGGCGGGCCAATCGGCGGGCTGTTGGGTGCAGCGGCAGGCATTGCCGTCGAGCGCGGTTTCGTTGCGCCGGCCCGCCCGGAAACGGATTCGACACGGCGCGTCGCCTTTACCGTTGCTGTCATCGCGCTGTCGGCGAAAATGGCCAAGGCCGATGGCAAGGTTACCCGCGATGAAATTGCTGCCTTCAGAGAGCGTGTCGAGATTCCCGCCAGCGAGGTGGCACAGGTCGGTCGTTTCTGGGATCTTGCACGCACCACCCCTGACGGGTTTGAGGATTATGCCAGCCAGGTGGCACGGATGTTTGAACCACGCGCCGCGGTGCTGGAGCAGCTGCTGGATCTGCTGTTTCACATCGCCGGATCAGACGGGCATATCAACGCGCCAGAGGTCGATTATCTGGCACGTGTCGCACGCATCTTCGGGTTTTCCGAGGATGATTTCCAGCGCATGCTGGCCTTTCACGCCAGTGACGGGCCGCCACCGCATGAGGTGTTGGGCGTTGCCGCGGATATTGGCGATGACGATCTGCGCCGCCACTGGAAGGCGCTGGTGCGTGACAACCACCCCGACAAGCTGATGGCTGATGGCATGCCCGAAGAATTCATCGCCGCAGCCAATGACCGGCTGGCCCGCATCAATGCCGCCTATGATGTCATGGCGCGGGCACGCGGTCTGGCAGGAAGTTGATCACGAGGTTTCTGGCCATATTAAAACTCTGACTATGTTAATATTCTGGCCAGATTTCAGCGGGGCTGTTTTTGAAGAAGTTCACCGACTTAATGAAGTTCACCGATCCAATGAAGTGTACCGATCTAATGAAGTTCACCGATCTAATGAAGTTCACCGGGACAAACGCACGCTGACATGCCGACGCCACTTCTGACCATTGCCGAATGCGGGATTAATCTGGGTGATCGCTGGCTATTGCGCGGGGCCGATTTGACGCTGCATGCCGGAGACAGGCTGGCGCTTGTCGGGCGTAACGGTGCCGGCAAATCCAGCCTGATGAAGTTGATGGCAGGCCGTGCCGATATGGATGAAGGCAGCATGTGGATGGCACCCGGCACCAGTGTCGCCTATCTGCCGCAGGCCCCGCAGCTGCCGGGCGGCATGACCCTGCGCAGCGTTGTCACCATGGGCCATGATGCCGACAGTCTTGGCCGGCCGGTTCCCATCCACAAGGCGGAAGAGTTTCTGATGCGCCTCGGCCTTGATCCTGACCGGCTCAGCGACGGTCTGTCTGGTGGTGAATCCCGCCGTGTCACCCTTGCCCGCGCGCTGTATACAGAACCCGATATCCTGCTGCTGGACGAACCGACCAACCATATGGACATGCCAACCATTGAATGGATGGAGGACATGCTGCGCCAGCATCGCGGCGCGCTGCTGGTGGTCAGTCACGACCGCGCCTTTCTGCGCAATCTTGGCACCGGCATCGTATGGCTGCATCAGGGCAAGCTGCGCCGCCGCGAAGGGGATTTTGGCCAGTTCGATGACTGGTCGGAAGGCATTATGGCCGAAGAAGCCGTTGTCCTGCACAAGATGGACCGGCGCATCGCCGCTGAAACCAAATGGTCGCGCGAGGGAATTTCAGCCCGCCGCAAGCGCAATCAGGGCCGGCTTCGTGAACTTGAGGCCATGCGCCTTGAACGCGCCCGCGCCGGCGGGATTGCGCAACGTTCCATGAAGATGGAAACCGGCCCGGCAACCAGCGGCGGACAGCTGGTGCTGGAAGCCATCGATCTTGGTATCACCGTGCCTGCTCCGCCAACGGGCGCTGCAAATAGCGGGCGGGCGGAGGCGGAAAATTCTGCCGGCCCATCTACCCCGCTCGCGGGCAGCACAAACCGCACGGTTGAGGAGATGGCGCGTCGCCAGCTGCTGAATCATTTCAATCTTCTGGTTCGGCGCAGTGATCGCATCGGCATTGTCGGGCCGAACGGCATCGGCAAGTCATCGCTGGTCAAGGTGCTGCTGGGACTGGCCCCGCCGGATAGCGGGCGTGTGCGTCAAGGCTTTGGACTCGAGCCCGCCTATTTCGACCAGCAGCGCGCCGCCCTTGACCGCAATGCCTCGCCCTGGACGGTTCTGACCGGCGGCAACAGCGATATGATCGAGGTGGCCGGTGCCACCAAGCATGTCACCGCCTATCTGCGCGATTTCCTGTTTGATGATCACAAGATGACACAGAAAGTGGCCACCCTGTCCGGCGGTGAACAGAACCGCCTGTTGCTGGCCAAGCTGTTTGCCGAAACGCATAACTTTCTGGTGCTGGATGAACCAACCAATGATCTGGACATGGAAACGCTGGACCTGCTGCAAGAGGTGATTGCCGATTATGACGGCACCATTCTGATTGTCAGCCATGACCGCGATTTTCTGGACCGCACGGTGACCGCTATTCTGGCCTTTGAGGAAGATGGCAAGGTCAGCGCGCATGCGGGCGGCTTTTCCGACTATCTGTCACGGCGCAGTGCCGCTGCCCAGCGTCAGGCCGCACGCCAGCAGGACAGGAAGTCCGGCAAGGGCGGCGCAAAACCTGCCAGCAAGCCGACCGGCAACCGTACCGCAAAGCTCAGTTTCAAGGACCAGCACGCGCTGGACACGCTGCCAAGCGAGATTGAGGCGCTGGAAGGCGAGATCGCCGCGCTGGAGGCACGCCTTGCCGACCCCGACCTGTTCGCCACACACCCGGAAACATTCACCGCCACCGCCGACCGGCTGGCCGCCGCCCGCGCCGAAAAGGACGACAAGGAACTGCGATGGCTGGACGCCGCGGAAAAAGCCGAAGCACTGGAGGCCGAAAAGGGTTAGGGCTGGACAATTATTCCTTTGGATCAATGCCGCCTCACCCAAGTGCCACCTCATCCAAGTGCCACCTTGACCTCGCACACCCCACCCCACCCCGACTTGACCCCTTCCGGTTGGCGCGCCTATGATCCGGCCGCTGTCAGATGGCCGGATGGCTGCTGCCCGCATCGCCTGCGATGGGGGGAGAGGAAAGTCCGGGCTCCACAGGATCGGGATGCCGGGTAACCCCCGGCGGGGGCAACCCCAGGGAAAGTGCCGCAGAAAACAAACCGCCAGCCGGGTTTCGACCGGGGCTGGTAAGGGTGAAAAGGTGCGGTAAGAGCGCACCGCCAGGCCGGTAACGGGCTGGGCAGGGTAAACCCCATCCGGAGCAAGACCATGTAGGGACACGCGCCGCCTTCGGGCGGCAGGCGCGATCCTGCGCCGCTGTCCGGGTAGGTCGCTCGACGCTGCTGGCAACAGCCGCGCTAGATGAATAGCCATCACCCGCGTGCGGGAACAGAACCCGGCTTACAGGCCATCTGACAGCTTTATGCTTATGAATTCGTTTCTGTTGGGGCGAGCGTCTTTGGTTTTGATTTCCGGCCATATGGCGCTAGGGTTAGCGTTTTTTTCATCCTTTGCGATCTAGGCTCATGGCCACACTTGGGAGGAATGAAATATGCTGAGTGATATTCAGATAATCGTGTTTTTACTGTTCATCATGGCAAGCTGCCAGGTTGCCGGGCTGATTACCCGCCGGCCGACAGAAGACAGGGTGCTGATGGCGGTGATCCTGTCGCCGGTGATTGTGTTTGTGATCGTTTTGGTGCTGTTCATGATGTTCAGCAGCAGCATGATGTAGCCAGATGCTTGCCTTGCCGGGTTAACAGACACATCATGATGCGGGCGACTCTCCAGCTCGTTTCGGTAGACCCCGCTGTTCAGGTTTGACCCTGTGCAGCGGGGTCATTTCTTTTGAGCTGACGAGCTTGGACTTAGATTGGTTGCAATCCCAATTGCTGGAATGATGGAAGCTGCCATCTTGATCGGTGGTGCCAAGTGGGAAATGGTTTTGGCCATTTAAAACGGTCTGACAGCTTAAACGGGCTATCAAAACACAAGCATTTCTGCGCGTTTCCGGCGAAAGTGGGAAATGGTTCTTCGCAAAATTGACTTGATTCCCACCTTGTTCCCGGTTTGCCGGGCTGGTTCAACGCATTTCGGGCCTGTTTAAAAGGGTCTTAAAACGGCAGTTAAACAGGGTTTAAAGGCCATTTAAACGCCATTTAAACGCTGCAGATCGCGTGTTTTGGAATTCTCATCGGGAATGTCAAAAAGGGCGCGATTTCCCACTTTTCGCATGCAATCGGCCCGCCGCGCCAGCACCAGCGGGGGATTAGTCGCAAGCCACGGTCACCATCGATCCTGTGCCACTACATGCCACCAAATACCGCCATATGCCGGATTCTCATCTTATCTGTCCCCTTACAACCCTTACATGTCCCCTTACACCGCTACACACATCAGAAAATAGAACAAAAAAAGAACAAAAAGTGCTTTTTGCATATATTACAAATGGTTATTATGCATCGTTCAAATTTGGTATTAACTTATTGAAAAAATTGGCTTTTTCCCATAAAAAACCCCTCCAACCCATTGACGGCCATTATTTCCCATGATATCCCAAATAATCCCATTTTCGGTAATTCCGCGAAATTCCGCCGGAAACAAGGAAACAGGGGCCCAGAAACCTGGGGCATGGAGAGGATTGTCGTGGATTTGTTTTTATCCACATTCGAGAACCGCATCGACAAGAAGGGCCGGCTGTCCGTCCCGGCGTCGTTCCGTGCTGTCCTCGAGAGACGGCGCGACCCGCTGTTTCTCTTCAAGTCGCTGACCGAACCCTGTCTTGAGGGCTGCGGTGCCGAGCGCATCGGCCAGATCGTCGACGCGATCGACAATATGGACAGCCTGTCAGCCGAGGTGGCGACCCTGCAAACCATGCTGTCCAGCGCCCAGGAGATGAAACTCGACAGCGAGGGCCGGATTATGCTCTCGGCTGATTTCATCAATTTCGCCGAACTTGAAGACATGGCGCTCTATGCCGGTATCGGCCGGTCTTTCCAGATCTGGCTGCCGTCACGCTATCGCACGCGTGAAGCAGATGCCCGTGGTCGCGCCAAAACCGATGGTCTGCCCAGCCTGCGTCTTGGCAGCCGTCCGCCAGATGATACCGGCGGGAGGCGCTGATGCCCGCGGCGCTTTCCCAGCAAGAGGCACTTCACCTGCCGGTGCTGCTGCGCGAAACCGTCTCCGCACTCGCCCCCACCGACGGCGGCCTCTATCTCGACGCCACATTTGGCAATGGCGGCTATAGCGAGGCTATTCTGCAGGCCGCCGCCTGCAGCGTCATGGCCATTGACCGTGATCCCGATGCCATTGCCCGCGGTGCAGCGCTGCAGGACCGCTTCACAGAGCGGCTGCATCTCAGGCAAGGCTGCTTTTCCGATATGCAGGCGCTGGCGGGTGATCTGCCTGATGATATAGCCGGTCAGGTTGCTGCCTTTGACGGCATTGCCTTTGACCTTGGTGTCTGTTCAACGCAGCTCGACCAGCCAGAGCGCGGCT
The DNA here is from genome assembly GCA_016780765.1 of Alphaproteobacteria bacterium. GTDB lineage: Bacteria > Pseudomonadota > Alphaproteobacteria > Puniceispirillales > Puniceispirillaceae > UBA8309. The sequence goes on from JADHLH010000009.1 coordinate 13,077, forward strand.
TTTCCTTCCGCTTTGACGGGCCGCTGGATATGCGGATGTCAAAGTCGGGCGAGACCGCCGCCGATGTGGTGATGACGCTGGATGAAACAGCGCTGGCCCGCATTCTGTGGGATTTTGGCGAGGAACGCGCCTCACGCCGCATTGCCCGCGCCATCGTCAAGGCACGCAGCACAGCACCGATTGAAACCACTGGCCAGCTGGCCGCCATCATCCATGCGGTAATGCCTGGCCGCCGCCCCGGCCAGATCGATCCGGCAACCCGCAGCTTTCAGGCGCTGCGCATCCATATCAACCGCGAGCTTGGCGAGATCGAAGACGGGCTTGCCGCTGCCGAGGCCATGCTGAAGCCGGGCGGCATTCTGGCAGTAGTGTCATTTCACTCATTGGAAGACCGCATCGTCAAACGCTTCCTGGCGACACGCAGCGGTGCGGCAGGCCGGCCATCGCGGCATCGTCCCGAAATGGCAGGCCCGGCACCGACATTCGAGCTGGTCCAGCGCAAACCGGTGCTGCCCGCGGCCAGTGAACAGGCAGACAATCCCCGCGCGCGTTCGGCCAAGCTGCGGATCGGCCGCCGCACCAGCGCCCCCGCACAGCCCCTGCAGGAGGCCCGTTGAGCCATGCGTATGAGCCTTCTCAGCATCATTCTGACCGCCATTCTCGGCACCACCCTCTATCAGGTCAAAATTGGCATTGACGCGCGCGAGAGCCAGCTTCTGATGCTGGAAAGTGAAATTGCCGACACCGAACGCCAGATCGCCGTACTTGAATCGGAATGGGCCTATCTGTCGCGTCCCGAACGGGTGCTGGAGCTGTCCAACAATCTGTTGCAGATGCAGCCGATCGATGAAGACCGCATCCTGCCGATCGAGGCCATTCCGATGCGCATTCTGCCGAAATTCAATGACCAGCTGGCTGATGTCGGGGTGATCACCCTGCTGCCTCCGGGCGAGGCATCACCGAACCGCAATATCCGGACAGTTGCTGGCGATCCTGACAGCGCCTTGATCCGCCCGCCCGCGTCTGTTTCCGTTGCACCTGTCGTGCAGCCTGCCGGGGAGGCTTTGTCCAACTGATGTCCGCCCCCACCCTCACAGCACAGCTGAAAGGCCTTGTCCTGCCGCCGCGGCCGGACCCGGCACGTTCACGCCGCATTGCCGAAGGTCGGCTGCTGGTGTCGGCGGTGTGTGTGCTGGCGGTATTCGGGGCGATTGCCACGCGCGTTGTGATGCTGGCTGGCGAGGATAATGCTCGCCTGAATGCCTATCAGACAGGCGGACCGGCCGTTGACCGCGGCGCAGTTCTGGATCGTAACGGGCGGCTTCTTGCAACAAATCTGCCGATCACCGTGCTGCATGCTGATCCGGCCCATATCATGGACCCGCGGGCCGCGGCCACGGCGCTGGCACCGATGCTACCACGCCTTGACACAGCTGATCTGCTGCGACTGCTGACCAAGAAAACCCGCTATGTTGAGCTTGACCGCAAGCTGACCCCGGACCGCCATGCCGCCATCCTGCGGCTTGGCATTCCCGGCATTCATTTCCGCAAGAGCGTGATCCGCGCCTATCCCAGCGGCGATCTGGCAGCCCATGTTCTTGGCCATGTTGATGTCGACAATAACGGCATTGCCGGCATTGAAAAGTCGCTCGATGCACAGCTGTCCGCCGGCAAGGATGTCACGCTGTCGATCGATGCCGGTGTTCAGGCCATCGTCACCCGCGCCCTGCGCGCGCAGATTGATGAATATGAAGCGGCTGCCGGCGCGGCGCTGATGCTGGAGATCGGTACCGGCGAGATCGTCTCAATGGTGTCCCTGCCCGATTATAATCCAAATCATATCGCGCTTGCCGATGATGAGGCGCGTTTCAATCGTGCCTCGCTCGGCATCTATGAGCTGGGATCGACATTCAAAATTTTGAATACTGCCATCGCGCTGGAAACCGGCACCACGACCGTTGACCGGCGCTACAGCGTTGCAAAGCCGCTGCGCGTGCCGGGCAAGAGCATCACCGACTACAAGACCTATGACTGGCCGCTCAGCGTGCCTGAAATCATGGTGCTGTCCTCGAATATCGGCTCGGCCAAGATGGCCGCTGAATTTGGCGGCGATACACAGCGCACCTATCTCGAACGCCTTGGCATGTCGCATCGGCTTGCCCTTGAAATTCCTGAAAAATCTACGCCAATGATGCCGGCGCAATGGAAGGCAGCCGAAATCGCAACCGTATCTTACGGGCATGGTATTGCGGTGTCTCTTCCGCATCTGGCAGCGGCAGTATCAGCAGCCAGCGGCGACGGCATGTTCCTCGAACCGACCCTGCTGCATCGCCAGCCAGACGACACGCGCGTCAGGTCGCGTGTGTTCTCCGAGACCACCACGCGTGCTGTGCGCTCGATGATGCGCCTTGTCGTATCGCACCCCGATGGCACCGCCAATCTGGCTGAAACCCGCGGTTATATGGTTGGCGGCAAGACCGGCACGTCGGAAAAAGTGCGTCCCGAAGGCGGCTATTTCAAGGACCGCAACATTGCCAGCTTTGTTGCCACCTTCCCTGTTCATGATCCGAAATATGTACTGGTGATCATGGTTGATGATCCGAAGGGCCAGAAACAATCCTATTACAAGACGACTGGCGGCTGGGTTGCTGCACCGGCGGCCCGGCAAATCATCCGCCATGCGGCTCCAATGCTGGGCATTCACCCTGTTGACGAAAAAGCGCCTGAAATCCGCCAAAAACTGCGGCTCGACTTCAAGATCGGTAAAGAGGAGATGACCCTTGCATCTTACTGATCTTGTTTCTGACACCACCACCCTGGCAGATGCGCGCACAGATGCGCCCGCGGCCGCGGCAATTGATATCACCGGCCTTGCGGTAGATTCACGCCGCGTTGTGGCGGGCGATCTGTTCTTCGCACTGGAAGGCAGCCATGCTGACGGGCGCGACTATGCCGATGCGGCGATAAAGTCGGGTGCTGGTGCCATTGTCACCGACATGCGGCCACTGGAAGGCGTGCTTGCCGATGCGCCAATACCGGTTTTGCAGACCGAAAAGCCGCGCGCTGTTCTTGCCGCTGCGGCAGCCCGTTTCTGGCCACGCCAGCCGGGCCTGACGGCAGCGGTGACCGGCACCAATGGCAAGACCTCGACCGTGGAATTCTTGCGACAGATCTGGCAGCGCACAACATGGGATGCCGTGTCGATTGGCACTCTGGGCATGCAGGGCATCGAAAGCCGCGACATGCAGGGCACCATGATGGGCCTTGCTGCGCTGACCACGCCGGATGCCATCAGCCTGCACGGGGCATTGAACAAGCTGGCTGGTGCCGGCATCACACATATGGCAATCGAGGCCAGCAGCCACGGTATTGAGCAATGCCGGCTTGACGGGCTGAATGTGCATATCGCCGGGTTTACCAATCTCAGCCGCGATCATCTGGACCATCATCCCGACATGGAGGCCTACTTCGCCGCCAAGTCACGCCTGTTCACTACCCTGCTGATGGCTGGCGGCACGGCGGTCATCAATATCGATGATGACTATGGTGCGCGCCTTGCCAAGATGCTGCGCGGCCCGGCCAAGCGCGATATCGTTGTCTTGACCATCGGTGAAACAAAGGGTGCCGATTTCCATATAAAGGCGATCACGCCAATGGATTTCGGCCTTGAGATCACTGTTGCGCACGGCTCGGCTACCATGCGAATTCCGGTGGCGCTGGCTGGTCGGTTCCAGGCGCTGAATGCCATTACCGCCGCCGTGATGGCGCATGCCAGTGGCCTGCCATTGCATGACTCACTCGGCGCGCTGGCCTATGTCACTGGCGCTGAAGGACGTATGCAGCTGGTGACCGGCCATCCGGCTGGTGCGCGGGTCATCATCGATTATGCACATACACCTGATGCCCTGCATGCCGCCCTGACCGCCTTGCGGCCCGAGGCCCGCGGACGACTTGCCGTTCTGTTTGGCGCTGGCGGTGATCGTGATCCGGGCAAACGCCCGATGATGGGCAAGACAGCAGCTGATCTTGCTGATCTGGTATATGTCACCGACGATAACCCGCGTTCCGAAGCGCCTGAGGCCATTCGCCGTGACATTCTTGTCGGCTGCCCGAACGCACAGGAAATCAACGACCGCGCCGAAGCCATTACCAAGGCACTTGCCGGACTCACCGCTGATGACGTGCTGCTGATCGCTGGCAAGGGCCACGAAAATTTCCAACTGGTTGGTGACGAGACCCTGCCCTTCAGCGATGCCAGCGTGGCGCGCAAGGCCATTATCGACATGACCACAGCCACCAGCGCAGGGGGTGCGGCATGACCCCGAAACAGGCGCATGACATCACCCGCGACAATGCCGGCAATGCCATTGGTCAGGCCACTGGCAATGTTAAGACAGCAACAGATGCCGGGCCAGCAGGCACCAGCTATCAGCTTTCGGCTGATCTGCTTGCCACACGCACCACCGGTCAGTGGCATGACGGCACCGGGCCTGCAACCGGCATCACCTCGATTGAAATCGACAGCCGGAAATGCTGCGCCGGCAGCCTGTTCATCGCCCTTCCCGGCGCAACTGCCGACGGGCATGAGTTCATCGGCGCTGCTGCCCGGAACGGGGCCGTCGCAGCGTTGGTGGCCAAACCTGATGCCAATATCGCACTGCCGCAGCTTGTCGTGACGGATGTGGCTGTCGCGCTTGATGCCCTTGGCACTGAAACCCGCACCGCGCATGCGGCAGCTGGTGGACAGCTGGTCGGCATCACCGGTTCGGTGGGCAAGACCGGCAGCAAGGAAATGCTGGCGCATCTGCTTTGCCGCACACCGGGCAGCACCGGATGCGTTGCCAGCAGGGCCAGCTTCAACAATCATCTCGGCGTGCCGCTGACCCTGTCGTTGCTGCCCGATGCGCGAAGCGACACTGGCGTAGCACCAGCCGTTCAGGAAATGGGCATGAATGCCGCTGGCGAAATCAGCCAGCTCAGCCGGATGGCCCGGCCTGATGTGGCTGTCATTACCTGCATTGCTGATTCACATGCCGGTTTCTTTTCTTCGCTTGCCGACATCGCCGCTGCCAAGGCCGAGATTTTTGACGGCATGTCACCTGACGGTATCGCCATTCTGGGCCGTGATGATGAATTCTTCGATGATCTGGCGGCCCGCGCCAGCGCCGCTGGCATCACGCGCATCACAACCTTTGGCACTCATGAACAGGCCAACTACAGGCTGGTCAGCACAACCGCGGTCGCCGCCGGCCAGCAGATTACCGCGCGCCTTGGTGACCGTGATGTGGAATTTATCCTTGGTATGCGCAGCGCCCATTGGGCGCAGAACGCCATGGCGGTTCTGGCAATCATTGATGCACTGGGACTGGATGCAGCAGAATCCGCACAGAATTTACATAATTTCAATGATTTGCCGGGTCGTGGTGCCATGTCCACCGGCAGATTTGCCAAGCTGGGCATCACCCTGATTGATGACAGCTACAATGCCGGGCCGCGTTCGATGCAAGCCGCGCTTGCCAGCCTGCATTCCGCAGCGCCGCAAATTCTGGTGCTGTCCGACATGCTGGAACTGGGTGATGCCAGCGCTGCTGCCCATACTGCACTGGCCCCACCCATTCTGGCACTGCGCCCCCGTGTTGTGATCACCATCGGCGACGAGATGGCACGCATGGCATCAAATCTGCCCTGCCTTGCCGCCAGCCACCATCATGCTGACACACCAGCAGCGGCGATCAGCATTTTGCACAAACTGGTCTGCGACGGGGACACCATTTTCATCAAGGGATCGCTTGGTTCGGGTGCATGGCGTGTGGCCCGCGCCGTGCTTGACGCCTTTAGCGAAGCCGGTCCTGAAACAGCGGGGGATACAACAAGTGCTACCTGATCTTCTTGTTCCGCTGGCGGGTGAATACCAGTTCTTCAACCTGTTCCGCTACATTACCTTCCGCACGGGCGGGGCCACCATCACGGCGTTGCTGATCAGCCTGTTGTGCGGGCCGGCTATGATCCGCTGGCTGAAAGGGCATCAGGCAGAGGGTCAGCCGATCCGCGCTGACGGGCCGGAATCCCACCTTGTAACAAAAATTGGCACACCGACCATGGGCGGGCTGCTGATCCTTGGTGCCTTTGCCCTGTCAACGCTGCTGTGGATGCCGTTGTCGAACCCTTATCTGTGGCCGGTCCTCAGTGTCGCGCTGGCATTTGGCGCCGTTGGCTCGTTCGACGACTGGATGAAACTGCGCCGCCGTTCGCATCACGGCATGTCAGGCCGCATGAAGCTGGCTCTGCAGCTGCTGGTGGCCTTTGCGGTGACCATTGTGTTTGTGGAACTGTCACCAGCGCAACTGCGTTACGGCGTTGCTGTCCCGTTCCTGAAAGATACGCTGGTCCCGCTTGGTTTGATGTATGTCCCCTTTGCGATGCTGGTCATTGTAGGGGCATCGAATGCGGTAAACCTGACCGACGGTCTGGACGGGTTGGCCATTGTACCGGTGATGATTGTGGCCGCCTGTTTCGGGCTGATTGCCTATCTTGCGGGCAATGTGAACTTCTCCAGCTATCTGCAGATCAATTATGTGCCCGGCACTGGTGATTTGGCGGTGATGTGTGGTGCGTTGCTTGGTGCCGGCCTTGGTTTCCTGTGGTTCAACGCGCCGCCCGCCCGGGTGTTTATGGGTGATACCGGATCGCTGGCACTTGGCGGTGCTCTTGGTGCAATGTCTGTGGCCACCCGCCATGAACTGGTGCTGGCCATAACCGGCGGCCTGTTCGTTGTCGAGACGCTGTCAGTCATTCTGCAGGTTGCCTCTTTCAAACTGACGGGCAAGCGCATCTTCCTGATGGCCCCGCTGCATCATCATTTCGAACGCAAGGGCTGGGCTGAGTCGACCATAGTGATCCGTTTCTGGATCATCGCGGTGGTACTTGCACTTGCCGGCCTTTCTTCTCTGAAACTGCGCTGAGGTCTGCTGTATCATGATGCTTCCACAATCCATGTCAGGACAGACGGTCGGGATCCTTGGTCTCGGTGTGTCAGGCATGGCGGCAGCGCGCGCGCTGGCCGGCGTGGGTGTGCATCTGTGGCTGCATGATGACAGCTGGTCAGAGACCGGCGCTCCAGCGGAAATTGATGTGCCAACCGCCGCACAGATCGCCGCCTGGCAGGATTGGCCCTGGGCCAGCCTCGATGCCATGGTGATCAGCCCCGGTATTCCGCATCATCTGCCTGCCCCGCATGGCGCTGCGGCGCGCGCAGCCGAGGCCGGCATTCCGGTCATCAGCGAAGTTGAGATTGCGTTGCGGGCGCGCCCGTCGGCACGCCTGATCGTGATCACCGGTACGAACGGCAAATCGACCACCACCGCACTGTTGGGGCATTGTCTTGCCAATGCTGGCATTCCGGTGGCCGTCGGCGGCAATATCGGCGATGCTGCCTGCAATCTGGATGATCCCGGTCCGGACGGGGTGATTGTCCTCGAGATGTCATCCTATCAGCTTGAAACAACACCGTCGCTGACCCCCGATATCGCTGTTCTGTTGAACATCACACCTGATCATCTTGACAGGCATGGCGGCTTGGACGGCTATGTGGCTGCAAAGGCCCGCGCGCTGACTGCCCTGACCGCGCATGGGCTTGCTGTCATTGGCAGCGGTGATGCACATGTTGTGAAACTGGCCGATGATCTGCGTGACGGGGCCGCCGCGCTTTCGGTTATCAGCCCCGAGATGGTACCGGCTGCGGTGCGTGACTGCGCCGCCCTTGCCGGTGATCACAATGCTGAAAATGCGGCTGCCGTTGCTGCCTGCCTGCAACATCTTGGATGCAGTGATGACGCGATTGCGGTCGGCGTTTCCAGCTTTGCCGGGCTGCCGCATCGCTTGCAACCTGTCGCCAATACCAGCCACCTGCAGTTCGTCAATGACAGCAAGGCAACAAACGGTGTGGCGGCGGCGCGCGCGCTGGCAGCCTTTGATAATATTTACTGGATCGCTGGCGGTCAGGCCAAAGATGATGGTCTGGGGGCTGCACTGGATGCCACAGATAAGGTGCGCCGCGCCTATCTGATTGGCGCTTCGGCACCGGCCTTTGCCGCCGCGCTTGACGGGCGCTGTGATGTAACAATGTGCGGCGATCTGAACACGGCCACCCATACCGCCTTTGCCGATGCCAGCGCTGATACAGGGTCTGCCAGCGTTGATAGCGCCACCATTCTGTTGTCACCGGCGGCAGCGTCATTCGATCAGTTTGCCAATTTTGCAGCACGCGGCAATGCCTTTGCCGAACTGGCGCGCCGTCTGGCAGCGCCTGCCGCCCCCCCAAAAGTCAGTCCGAAGGTCAGGGGTGGTGCGCATGCTTGACCGAACTGACAGATCGCTGGTTGGCGTGTGGTGGTGGACAGTTGACCGCTGGTTGCTGGCCAGCACTATCCTGTTGATGGTGATCGGTGCATTGCTGGTAATGGCGGCGGGTCCTGCTGTTGCCGCGAACATCCAGCTTGCCTCGCAGCATTTCGGTGTGCGTCAGGCAATCTATCTGCTGCCAGCCATTGGCGCGATGCTGTTTTTCTCGCTTCTTGAGCCGCGCCCGATCCGTGTGCTGGCGCTTTTGGGGCTGACCGGCACGATCATCCTGATGGTGATGGCCATACTTGTTGGCAGCGAGATCAAGGGCGCAACCCGCTGGATTACCATTGCCGGCATAAATCTTCAGCCCTCGGAATTTGCCAAGCCGTTCTTTGCCATTGTGTCGGCATGGTTGCTGACCTTGTGGCGCGAAGGACAGGATTTCCCCGGCTATATCTATTCCGCTGTGCTGATGGCAGTTATCGTCGGCATTCTGGTGCTGCAGCCTGATATCGGCATGACCTTCCTGATGGTTTTCACCTGGGGTTTCCAGATGTTTCTTGCCGGGCTGCCATTGTTGCTGGTGATCGGGGTTGTGGCGCTGGCCCCGCTGGGCCTGTGGCTTGCCTATATCAGTCTTGATCACGTTGAAAAGCGAATTGACCAGTTCTTCAATGGCGGGGCGTGGCAGGTTGAGCAGGCGCGCGATGCCTTTGCCCATGGCGGGCTGCTGGGTGTCGGCCCCGGGGACGGCACGGTCAAGCTGCATCTGCCTGATGCGCATTCCGATTTCATCTTTGCTGTCGCTGCCGAAGAATATGGCGCGCTTGCCTGTCTCAGCCTGTGCGGGCTTTACGGCTTTATCGTGCTGCGCGGTTTTGCTCGCACCATGTCGGACGAAGGCCTGTTTGCATTGATTGCCGGGTCAAGCCTGCTGGCACAGTTCGGTGTGCAGGCCGCAATCCACATGGCCTCTTCGGCCGATCTGATCCCGACCAAGGGCATGACCCTGCCGCTGATCAGCTATGGCGGATCATCGCTTGTTGCCAGCGGCGTTACCATGGGGCTGATCCTGGCGCTGACACGCCGCCGCAAGCCTGTGGCCCTGCCCGGCCAGCGGCGTCATACACCGGCCAGCAGCAGCGCTGCGAGCCGCCCGCACCCCCTGACAAATGAGGGCATGTGATGGTTGCGGCACAAACAAACCAGATTGCCCAAAGGCCCCAGATTGCCCAAAGGCCCCAGATTGCCCAAAGGCCACTGATAGCCCAAAGGCCACTGATAGCATTGGCCGCCGGCGGCACTGGCGGACATGTATTCCCGGCACTGGCTGTTGCCGAAGCGCTGCAACGCGGCGGCTTTGACACGCTGATGCTGACCGACCGTCGCGGGGCCCGGCTGATGCCGCCCGCCGGCCATATCACGCTTCCGGCAGGATCACCCTTTCAGACTGGCCTGTTGCGCCGGATGCGGGCAGTTGGCGCGCTGGCAGCCGGTACATTTGCGGCGCTGGCGATTATGATCCGGCGCAGGCCCCGTGTGATGATCGGTTTTGGCGGTTATCCGGCCTTTGCTCCGTTACTGGCGGCCCGCCTGCTTGGCACCCCGTCATTGCTGCATGAGCAGAACGCCTTTCTGGGCCGCGCCAACCGGCTGCTAGCACGCTGGACCGGCAACCTTGCGATCAGCTGGGATGACACAATCAATGTGCCACCGGCGGTGACCACACGCACCCTTGGTATGCCGGTACGCGCCACCTTCTTTGACAGCCCTGCCCTCGCTGAAAAGGTCCTCATCGATAAGACTGATAATAGCCTCACCCTTACCGTGATTGGCGGATCGCTTGGCGCCGGTATCTTTGCAGACCTTGTCCCCGATGCCATCAGCCGCCTTGATGCGCCGCTGCGCCGCCGCCTGACAGTGACCCAGCAGTGCCGGGCAGAACAGCAGACAACCCTTCTTGCCCGCTATGCCGGCATGGATATCAGCGCCGATATTCGTCCGTTCTTTGATGACATGCCTGTCATTCTGGCCAACAGCCATCTGGTGATCAGCCGTGCTGGTGCATCATCCGTGGCCGAACTTGCCGCTGCGGGCCGGCCCGCCCTTCTGGTGCCCTTTGCCGGTGCGATGGATGATCATCAGACCAAAAACGCCAAGCAGCTTGAATCTGTTGGTGGCGGGCAGTGCCTTGCCGAAGCGGAACTGACAGCAGAAAAGCTGGCCGCGCATCTTTCCGCCATGCTGCAGGATCCGGCACGCCTGGCCGCTATGGGCAAGGCAGCGCGCAATCTTGCCGCCGCCAGCGCCGCCGCAGACATCGCCGACTGGGCCGTTGAATTGGGGGGCGTGGGCGCATGAGCGAACTTCCCCTTTCCATCGGCACCCTGCATTTCACCGGTATCGGCGGCATCGGCATGAGCGGCATCGCCGAGATTCTGTTTGAGCTTGGCTATCAGGTACAGGGCAGCGATGTTGCTGAAAATGCCAATGTGCGGCGTCTGCGCGACAAGGGTATTCCGGTGACCTGCGGACAGAAGGCCGAAAATATAGATGATGCCTCGATTGTGGTTATTTCGACCGCGATCAAGCCGGACAATCCGGAATTGCTGGCCGCGCGCGAACGCTTTCTGCCGATCGTGCACCGCGCCGAAATGCTGGGTGAATTGATGCGGCTGCGCTGGTCGGTTGCCGTTGCCGGTACACATGGCAAGACAACCACCACATCATTGATTGCAACGCTGCTGGATTCCGCCCGTATCGATCCGACCGTGATCAATGGCGGCATCATCACCGGCTGGGGCAGCAATGCCCGCCTTGGCAAGGGACAGTGGATGGTTGTCGAGGCAGACGAAAGTGACGGGTCATTTTCCAAGCTGAAACCTACTGTTGCCGTCGTTACAAACATTGATCCCGAACATCTCGACCATCACGGCACCTACGAGGCGCTGGAGGCGGCATTCTTCAATTTCGTCGCTGCCATCCCGTTTTACGGCTTTGCCACATTGTGTATCGACCATCCCTCGGTGCAGCGCCTGATGGCTGGCATCAAGGACCGGCGGATCATCACCTATGGTCTGTCGGCGAATGCTGATGTGCGTGCTGTGAATATGCGGCACGAAGGGTCGGCCATGCTGTTCGATGTGATCCTGTCCGAGCGCACCGCCGGCAACACCGGCATCATATCTGATCTGCGCTTCCCGATGCTTGGCGAACACAATGTCCAGAACTGCCTGGCGGCCATTGCTGTGGCGATGGAAATGGGCATGACGCCAGACGAAATCACCACCGCGCTTGCCGGATTTGGCGGGGTGGGCCGCCGCTTCGAAACCAAAGGTGTCAGCGGCGGCGTGACAGTGATTGATGATTACGGCCACCACCCTGCCGAAATTCGCGCTGCCTTGCAGGCTGGCCGGATGCTGTGCGGCACCAACAAGCTTGTCGCCGTGGTTCAGCCGCACCGGTACAGCCGCCTTGCCGATCTGTTCGATGATTTCTGCGCCTGCTTCAATGATGCGGATGAAGTGCTGGTTGCCGATGTTTATGCCGCTGGTGAGGCCCCGATTGACGGGATCGACAAGAATGCGCTGGTGACCGGTCTGCGTGACCGCGGGCATCGTGGGCCGGCACCGCTGGAATCGCGTGAAGATCTGGCACGGGAAATTCTGCAGCGCACGGAGAATGGCGATCTTGTGATGTGCCTCGGTGCTGGTGATATCACCAGCTGGGCGGCTGCGCTTGCCAACGAAATGGACATATTGCGCGGAGGGGCATCATGACGCTGGTAAACCGTCTTCCCGCTGTTCGCGGCACCTATGCCGATGCTGTCGATATGTCGCGCCACACATGGTTTGGTGTTGGCGGGCCAGCTGACGTGGTGTTCTGCCCACGCGATGCCGATGATCTGGCGCAGTTCCTTGCCGGATGCCCGGCCGACATTCCCCTGCTGCCAGTTGGTGCGGGCTCGAACCTTCTGGTGCGTGATGGCGGCGTTGCCGGTGTTGTCATCCGGCTGAATGAATTCATGACCTCGGTATCGCATGACGGTACCACCGTGACCGCTGATGCAGGCGCGAGCGACGCGGATGTTGCGCGCTATGCCGCGCGGGAAGGTCTTGCCGGCCTTGAATTCCTGATCGGTATTCCGGGCACCATTGGCGGCGGCCTGCGGATGAACGCCGGTGCTTACGGCAGTGAATTCCGTGACGTCACACTGCGCGCCTACGGTCTCGACCGGCAGGGCAACGCTGTCAGTGCCACACCAGACAAAATGGGCATGGCCTACCGGCACAGTGATGCGCCGGCAGACTGGATTTTCACCCATGCCACGCTTTCCGCTGTCAGCGGCGCGCCCGATGCTATCAAGGCCAGGATGAAAGAGATCATCGCCAGCCGCGGTGATGCGCAGCCGCGCGGTGTGCGCACCGGCGGCAGCACCTTCGCCAATCCGCCCGGTGGCAAAGCATGGCAGGAAATCGATGCTGCCGGGTGCCGCGGCATGGTCATTGGCGGCGCACAGGTATCCGAAAAACACTGCAATTTCCTGATCAATACCGGTACTGCCATCGCCCATGATCTGGAAACATTGGGCGAAGCGGTGCGTGGCCGCGTTCAGGAACATGGGGGCCCGTCCCTGCGCTGGGAAATCCGTCGTGTCGGCCGCCTTGCAGATGGCCGCCGCATCATCGCCGCGCAACCAGAGACAACTCAACCAGAGGGGAATGGCGCATGACTGGCGAGCGCGTGGCCGTCCTGATGGGGGGCTGGACATCCGAAGCACCGGTCAGCCGGGTCACCGCCAGCTTTTGTGGACAGGCGGCGCGCAACGCCGGCTGGGATGCTGTCGAGATCGAGGTTGAGCGAAATATTGCCGCCGTGCTGGCCGACATGAAGCCGGCCCGCGTCTTCAATGCACTGCATGGTCAGGTCGGCGAGGATGGCAACATCCAGGGGCTGCTGAACATCATGAACATCCCCTACACGCATAGCGGCGTGCTGGCGTCGGCGATGGCGATGGACAAGCTGCGTGCGAAAAATGCACTGGCAGAGGTCGGCATCAATGTCCCGCCAACGCTGCCTCTGGTCGAAGACAGCCATGTCTATCCGGCAGATTACAACGGCGCGCATGTGATCAAGCCACGCGCCGACGGGTCCAGCATCGGCGTGGTGATTGTGCAGGAAGGCAACAATGCGGCCCCGGCGCGCAGCCACTGGAAGCTGGAAACCGAATTGATTGCTGAACCCTATATCCCCGGCCTTGAACTGACCGTGGCGGTTCTTGATGGCACAGCCCTGTGCGTGACCGAAATCCGCCCAAAGATCGATTTCTATGATTTTGATGCAAAATATGCGGCTGGCGGGTCTGAGCATATTCTGCCGGCCGACATCCCGCAGGACGTCACCCTGACCGCCTGCGACTGGGCCGAGCGCGCCTACCGCCATCTTGGCTGCCGCGGTGTGATTCGCGCCGATTATCGTTGGGACAAGAACAAAAACGCGCTGTTCATGCTGGAAATCAACACCCAGCCCGGCATGACCGCCACCTCGCTCGTGCCTGAACAGGCCCGCTATGTCGGCCTGTCCGGCGAAGAGCTGGTGAACCACCTTCTGGAGACTGCGCAATGCGACGACTGATGCGATTCATCCGCGCACGCAGCGACAACGCATCGGCAGCTGATAGCAGCCAGACGCAGCGCCACCTTCCTGGCTGGCGGACAATTGCCGCCACGGTGATGGTGGTCCTTCTGGCCGGCGGCGGTATCGGCGTTTATCTCGAACGCGGCCACCTCGCCGACATTCTTGTCGCCACCTCGGCAGATGCCGGCCTGAAGCTGGAACATATCGAGGTCTATGGCCGCACACACACGCCGAAAGATGTATTGCTTGCCGCCAGCGAACTGACCCTTGGCGAACCGATGCTGAGCATCTCGCTTCCTGACCTGCATGCCCGTCTGTCCACCATCGGCTGGATTGAGGATATCGCTATCGAGCGCGAGATGCCGTCAACCATCCGCCTGTTGCTGACCGAACGCCTTCCGATGGCGTTGCTGCAGACTGTCGATGGCCACCGGGTCATCGATGCCAGCGGCACCATCATCACCGGCGCTGACCCGTCGGCCTTCAGCCATCTGACCGTGGTGGCTGGCAAACAGGCTGCCGGCAAGGTGGCCCCAATCCTGAATATCTTGCGCACCGAGCCTGAGCTTTATGCCGAGGTCTGGGCCGTCACCTTCCAGTCAGAACGGCGGTGGGATGTGCATCTGCGCAGCGGCATTCGTGTGCGCCTGCCGGAAGGCGATCCGCGCACCGCCTGGTCACGGCTTGCCATGATCGACCATTCCAAGCGCATTACCGATCGTGATCTTGCTGTGATCGACATGCGCGTGCCCGACCAGATGATCGTCGAACCGAACATTCCGGTTCGCGGAAAGGGGAGCAAGACATGAAGTTGCGCCGCGCCCGTCACAGCCGTCGGCCATTCGGCATTCTCGATATCGGCAGTTCAAAAATTTGCTGCATGATCGGCGAGCATGACAAGAATGGCGGGGTTCGCCTTCTCGGACAGGGAACGCATGCCTCGGGCGGCATTCGTGCCGGAGAGGTCACGGCACTTGCCGCTCTCAGCGATGCTATCGGCAATGCTGTGCAGACGGCCGAGCGCGCCGCCGGCGTTTCGATGAATGCCGTCAGTGTAGTGCTGGCTGGTGGCAGCCCGCGCTCCAGCTTCCGCACGCAGGCCATCACCATGTCTGACAGCACTGTCAGCCGACGCGATGTGCGCCGCCTTCTCGACCGGTCCGGTGCGCAGGAAATTGATAGCGCGCTACAGCTCATGCAGCTTCATCCGCTGCATTACAGCCTTGATGACATCCGCGGCATTTCCGATCCGGTTGGCATGCGCGGACGTGAACTGACCGTTGATTTCCTGACTGTCGTGGCAAACCGTACCCATCTGGCCAACATCATCGAGGCACTGGCCCAGAACCATCTTGGTGTGGAACGGTTTATCCATGCCGGGTACGCAGCAGGGCTGGCCTGTCTTGGCAATGAAGAACGCGAAGTTGGCAGCACCGTCATCGACCTGGGCGGCGGCACCTCTTCAGCAGCGATCTTCATGGATGGCAAGCTGATCTATATCGACACTGTGCCGGTTGGCGGCCAGCATGTATCGACCGATATCGCCCGTATTCTGTCAACACCGCTGGCCACAGCCGAACGGTTGAAGGCAGTTCATGGTGCCATCACCCCGATCGATACCATGGCGCCAGCCCCCTCGCCGGTGCGCGAAGCCCTGAAAATGGGTCATTCGGACAATATCATGCTGCCCGGCGTCGGCGATCACATCGAGGTCGATGGCAAGATGATCGACCGCAGCCTGCTCAGCGCCGTCATCCGCCCACGCGTTGAGGAAATCATCGAACTTCTGACAGACAGGATGCGGGCCGTGCGCATGGATTACGCCGCCGGCAACCGCTTTGTTTTGACCGGCGGTGGCAGCCAGATGACCGGCATTGCCGATTTTTGCGCCCAGGTCGCAGGCAAGAGCGTCGGTATCGGCGAGCCAGCCAGTATCGGCAATTTGCCAACCGAAGAGACCAGCCGGTCCAGCGCTGCTGCTATCGGCGCCCTTATTCACGTTAGCCGTCTGACCGAGGACGACCCGGCCGAACGTCAGACAAGGACCCTGCCCCATGGCCCGATCGAACGATTGGGCGCGTGGTTCCGGGACAATATCTGAGAAAGGAGCATCCACCATGCAGCCTTGTACATTGACGCATCCGCTTGCCGCTCCATCGGCCGGCCTTGACGTCAGACACATCAATTTCGCTCGCGGGGCCGTCGGGCCATTCCAGCGCCCGCACCCAACTGCTGCCGCGCCCTTGAGCGTTTCGGTACCGGCAGCCCCATGGTCAACCATCACAAAAGGGAGACTCGCATGACCATCAACCTCTCTGTTCCGCAAACCATGCAGGAACTGCGCCCACGTATCACCGTAGTCGGTGTTGGCGGGGCTGGCGGCAATGCCGTCAACAACATGATCAATGCTGATCTGGATGGCGTCGACTTTCTGGTCGCCAACACAGACGGTCAGGCACTGGCGCATTCACTCGCCGGTCGCAAGATTCAGCTTGGTACAGCCATAACCCAGGGTCTTGGTGCCGGATCGCAACCGGATGTCGGACGCGCCGCTGCCGAGGAAAGCATGGAAGCCGTGATGGGCGAACTTGCTGATTGCAACATGGTGTTCATTACCGCCGGTATGGGTGGCGGCACTGGCACCGGGGCTGCCCCGGTTATTGCCCGTGCAGCCCGCGAACGCGGCATCCTGACCGTCGGTGTGGTCACCAAGCCCTTTGACTTTGAGGGGCAGCGCCGGATGGCGCAGGCCGAAGCCGGTATCGAAGAGATGCAGGCCTATGTTGACACGCTGATCGTCATTCCGAACCAGAACCTGTTCCGGCTGGCGAATGAGCGGACCACCTTTGCTGATGCGTTCCACATCGCCGATACCGTGTTGCACCAGGGTGTTGCCGGTGTCACCGATCTGATGATCAAGCCCGGCCAGATCAATCTCGACTTCGCCGACATTCGTGCGGTAATGAGCGAGATGGGCAAGGCCATGATGGGCACTGGCGAGGCATCGGGCGAAAGCCGGGCCACGCAGGCTGCTGAAGCAGCGATCAATAACCCGCTGCTGGACGACATCACCATGCAGGGTGCGCGCGCCGTATTGATCAACGTCACCGGCGGTCTTGATATGACCCTGTTCGAGGTTGATGAAGCCGCCAACCGGGTCCGCCGCGAGGTTGACAGCGAGGCCGTGATCATCTTCGGGTCCACCTTTGATGAAAAGCTGGAAGGTGTGATGCGGGTGTCCATTGTTGCCACCGGCATTGAAGCCGTTGCAGGCGCGGGTGCACGCCCGATGCCGTCACCGGCAACCTTGTCATCATCCGGCAACGTGTCGCGTACATCGACCATCATCTCGCCTGCCGCTGCTTCACCCGTTGACACATCAGCTACAGATGCTGCCAAGCCATCGGTTCTTACTGCCGACACAAACGTGACTGCAAAGTCGACAGAAAGCGCCAGTGATAATGGTGCGGATAATAATGCTGATGGGGACAGCGACAGCGATGATATTGCATCGAGTGCATCCAGAACGCTGCCAACAATGCCGGCCATGCCGTCTGCTCCTACTGCGTCAGCTGATGACAGGGTCGAGACAAAAGCAGATGCCGACATGACGACTGCATCAGCGCCCGAGCCGATCCGCAGTGCTGGCAGCATCGATGGCAATGCGCCCTACGAGCCGGGGTTTGTTGCCACGAAGAAGACCTCGCGTCTGGCCTTCCTGTCGACCGGCAAGCCGGCACCACGTACACCTGCTCCGGCAGACGCGGCTATGCCGATATTCTCGGACAAGCCGACAGCTGCACCTGACGGGTCTGCAAACAGTAGTGATGCCACTACAGATGCAACTACAGATGACAGGCAGATGTCGCTGGATGAAGCCATCACGCGCGAACGTGCGGCAGCAAGCCTTGCCACCAACCTTGGTGCATCAGCCAGCACGTCGGAGGCTGCGCCCGCAGCAATCAGCGCGCCGGAAGCACCTGTCAGCAAACCCGCAACAGCATCGATGGTCGGTGACAGCCCTGCAGATGTCGCTACGGCGCGTCGTGAGGCCTTTGTACCGCCAGCACCAGCCCCGCTTCCCGAAGCTGAGTCTGTGCCGGCAACAAATGTCGGTCGCACAAGCCTGATCAACAAGATTTCGGGCCTGTGGACCAGCAAGTCGCAGGATGAGGCTGATACAGATCGGCGCGAGCCGGCAGTGGAGACATCCGCTCCGGTCGACAATACTCCGTCGATCCTTGACCTGCCGCGGGCTGATGCCATTACGCATCTGGCCGAACCAAAGCCGAAGCCGTCGCTTGAAACCGCAGGGGATGATCTGGAGATTCCGGCATTCCTGCGTCGCCAGGCCAACTGACGAACCCCGTCATAGCGACAAAACAACAAAAACAGGACCTCGCACCAGGATGCGGGGTCCTTCTTTTTTTGCCCCTTTATGAAAGGTTTTGACCATGCGGCATGTCGCTGAAAAATGTGCCATATAACAGCGCTGATCATTGTAACAAGCGGTAACTAAACGTGATTTGTGGCTGGTGTCGTATGTGTCTAGTGTGCAACTCGCAATAAACGGGGTCGTTCAGCACAATTCCGGGATTGACTAACTCGAATTCGACCAACCCCAAGATGGCTAACCCGAATTCGATTAAATGGCATAGCAGACTTCGCAGGCACTAAACTTTCAGGCGGGAACATGTTCAGCGATCAACCGATGCAGACTACGGTCCGTGATGTCGTCACCTTTGACGGTATCGGACTACATTCAGGACGCTTTGTCCATCTCGCAGTATACCCGGCGCCAGCCAATACCGGCATCCAGTTCAAGCGTATTGATGTCACTGAAAACCGCCAGACGATTGTCGCCCATCCCGACAATGTCAGAAAAGCCCGCCTCTGCACGCGCATCGAAAATGCCGACGGTGTCAGGCTGGAGACAGTTGAACATCTGATGGCTGCCTTTGCGGGCCTTGGTGTTGACAACGCTCTTGTCACGATCGACAGCGGTGAGGCACCGATCCTTGATGGCAGCAGCCTGCCATTCGTAAGCGCATTGATGCAAGCTGGCCTGGCCACGCTGCCAGTGCGCCGCCGTACAATGGTGATCACGGATACGGTGCGCGTTGAGCATGCTGGCGGCTGGGCGATGATTGAGCCGTGTGACCGGCTGGAAATTGATGCCGAGATTGATTTTGAAGATCCGGCAATCGGTCGTCAGCGCTTTCACTATATTCATGGCGATGGCCAGTTCGAAACACAGCTTGCAGCCGCACGCACCTTCTGCCAGATGCGTGACGTGGCCGCGATGCAGAATGCCGGGCTTGCGCTTGGCGGATCGCTCGACAACGCCGTTGTCGTTGAAAACGGGCGCATCCTGAATGATACCGGTCTGCGGATGAAGCATGAATTTGTCCGCCACAAGATTCTTGATTGCCTTGGCGATCTGTATCTTCTGGGCATGATGCTGCGCGGCAAGGTTACGGCCTCACGCCCTGGCCATGCTATCTGCGCTGATCTGATCACCACCTTGTGGGATGCCACTGAATCCTACCGGATCGTCGAAGAAGGCGCTCTTGTCGGACATTCAGACGGGTACGCCCTTCCCGAGGTTGCAGCAGCAGCAGCTGTCTGACTGGTCAGCCCTCCTCCGCCCTCGAGGATCGAACCTGATTTCGGCGCAGATTTCAGTCAACGCAACTCGGCCTTTTCAGGTGGCCCCCGAGTGGTTATTGTGGGCTCTCGCTGAACGCCTTCCGGAGATGCCCCGTGGCCAACCCTTTGATCCCAGTGATTGCCTCTGCCGCGTTGATCGGGCTTGCTGCCTGTTCAACGCCGGACATACCGGAACAGGTCGAACGCCCGGCCAATGAGTTGTATGACGAGGCGCTGCAGCTGGCAAAATCGGGTGAGCCTGACAAGGCAGCACCAAAATTCGAGGAAGTTGAACGCCAGCATCCCTATTCCGATCTCGCCGTACGCGCGCAGATCATGGCGGCCTGGTCCTTCTATCAGAGCAATGATTATCCGCGCGCTGTCGCCTCGCTGGAGCGCTTCATCGAACTGAACCCGGCCGACCCGATGGTTGAATATGCGCATTATCTGCGCGCGGTCAGCTATTACGAGCAGATCGTGAATGTTGAACGTGATGCCAAAATGACGATTCTGGCGCTGAATGCCTTTGAAGACCTGCTGCGTCGCTTTCCTGATGGCGAATATGGCCGTGATGCACAGCTGAAGGCCGATCTTGCGCGGTCACATCTTGCTGGCAAGGAAATGGCCGTTGGCAGGTTTTATGCTGAACGCGGTTATCACGCCGCTGCCCTGCGCCGCTTTGAAAAAGTTGTCGCCAGCTATCAGACGACAAATCAGGTGCCCGAGGCACTATACCGCATGGTTGAGGTTTATCTTGCCCTCGGACTTGTTGACGAGGCTGACCGCGTCGGATCTGTGGCGGTCTACAACTATCCTGATTCCTTCTGGACGAAAGAGCTGCTTGCCCTGGCCCAAGACCCGTCACGCAAGCTGCCGAAAGGCATGTTCGAACGGGCCATTGATTCCGTTGCCGGACTGTTCGACCGAGAGTGATGCTGCACAGCCTTAGCGTTTCAAACATTGTCCTGATCGAACGCCTGACCCTGACCTTCGATACCGGCCTGACTGTGCTGACCGGTGAAACCGGGGCCGGTAAGTCCATTCTGCTTGATGCGCTGGGCCTGGCGCTTGGCAGCCGGGCAGATTTCCGTCTGATCCGCGAAGGGGCTGACAGCGCGCAGGTGGTCGCCAGCTTTCATGTCGACCCGTCACACCCGGTCTGGATACGCCTCGCCGAGGCAGAAATTCCGGTTGATGACACGCTGATCCTGCGCCGTCGCCTGAAGGCTGATGGCAAATCATCAGCCAGCATCAATGATGTGCCAGTATCGGCAACGCTGTTGCGGGAAGCAGGTGACAGGCTTGTCGAAATTCAGGGCCAATTTGAAGGTCGCGGCCTGCTGGATGTGGCAACGCATGTCACCTTGCTGGACCGCGCGGCAGCGCATGACGATATTCTGGAAAAGCTGGCCACCGGCTGGAACAGCTGGCTGCAGGCGCAGCGCAATCTGGCGCAGGCCAAGCGCGATCTGGAAAAGGCGCGGGCCGAAGAAGAATGGCTGCGTGATGCTGTGGAACAGCTTGATCTTCTGGCCCCGCAACATGGTGAGGAAGACGAATTGTCAGCCGAGCGTGAACGCCTTGCCAATGTCGGGCGTATTGGCGAAAGCCTGGCAACTGCGGATGAAGCCGCCTTTGGCGATGCCGGCGCGCAGTCAATGCTTGGCCGTGCCCGCGCCGCCCTTGAAAAGGCCGCGCCGCTGTCTGGCGGTCTTCTGGATGAGGCACAGGCCGCGCTTGAACGTGCTGATGCCGAACTTGCCGAAGCCAGCGCCGCGATCAGCGGTGCCGGTCATGCGCTGGAAAGCGATCCGGCGCGCCTGCAGGCGGTGGATGACAGGCTGCATGAATTGCGCCAGCAGGCCCGCAAGCATGATTGCAACTCGGATGATCTGTCTGACGTGCACGCACGCCTTGCCGCCAATCTTGCGGGCATCGAGGATTCAGCAGGCGCGCTGGCCAGCCTTGCCGACAATGAACGCCAATGGCGCGATTACTATCACCAGGTGGCCGATGTGGTGGCTGCCAACCGGGCGCGTGCCGCGGCGCGACTTGATATGGCGGTTGGTGCTGAATTACCGCCGCTGAAGCTTGATGGCGCCACTTTTACAACCCAGATCACCGACCTGCCGCCCGAACAATTCGGGCCACTTGGCACCCAGCAGGTGCGCTTTGAGGCCAGCACCAACAAGGGCATGAAGGCTGGCCCGATTGACCGCATTGCATCCGGCGGAGAACTGGCGCGTTTCCTGCTGGCCCTAAAAGTATCGCTGGAAGATGATGCCACCGGCCGCACCCTGATCTTTGACGAGGTTGATTCAGGCGTTGGCGGCGCAGTTGCCGCGGCGGTGGGTGAACGCCTGTCGCGCCTTGGCACCGCAACACAGACGCTGGTGGTCACCCATTCACCGCAGGTTGCTGCCAAGGGCGACCATCATATGCGGATTGCCAAGACCGCCACAGATGATGGCGTGATCAGCGGCACCGAACCGCTGGACAAGGATGCCCGCACCGAGGAGATTGCCCGCATGCTGGCGGGCGAACAGATCACGGCGGAGGCCCGCGCCGCCGCACTGGCGTTGCTGCAGAACCGGATGGGCTGACATGTCTGGTGATCACGACAAGGACCTGTCAGGACTGCGCCTCGGCACCGCCTCTCCAGCCACGATGACAACAGATGAAGCAGCCGCCGAACTGGCCAGCCTGGCGGAAGCGATCGCCTTTCATGATCAACGCTATCACGGCGATGATGCGCCAGTTGTCACCGATGCCGATTATGATGCGTTGGTGGCCCGCAATGGTGAACTGGAAGCCGTCTTCCCCGCCCTTGTACGTTCTGACAGCCCCAGCCTGCGCGTCGGCACACCAGCCGCCGACGGTTTTGGCAAGATACGTCATGCTCGCCCGATGCTATCACTGAATAACGGGTTCACTGACGAAGATATTATCGATTTTGGTACCCGTATCCGGCGGTTTCTGTCTCTGGGTGAGGATGACGAGCTGGCCTTCACTGCAGAACCGAAGATCGATGGCCTGTCGTTGTCACTGCGCTATGAGAAGGGCCGCCTGACACAGGCCGCAACCCGCGGGGACGGTACCGAAGGTGAAGATGTAACGGCAAATGTTCGGGGCGTGTCTGCCATTCCCGCCACCCTCGCTGGCAGCCCGCCTGACATTCTTGAGGTGCGGGGCGAGCTGTATATGGACAGGCGGGATTTTATCGCCCTCAACGCAGCGCAAAAACAGGCTGACGGCAAGATTTTTGCCAACCCGCGCAATGCGGCGGCCGGATCGCTGCGGCAAAAGGATGCCAGCGTGACAGCGTCGCGCAATCTGCAGTTCTTTGCATACGCGCTCGGTGAGGTCAGTACCCCGCTTGCCAGCACCCATGCTGACAGCCTTGCCGCCCTGAAATCATTTGGTTTCAGCGTCAATGAGCTGTCCACCCGTTGCACTGACAGCGACGCGCTGCTGGCACATTATGCAAAAATTGGCAGCCAGCGTGCTGATCTCGGCTATGATATCGACGGCGTGGTCTACAAGGTTGACCGCCATGATTATCAGGAGCGGCTCGGCCAGGTGGCGCGGGCTCCGCGCTGGGCGCTGGCGCATAAATTCCCGGCAGAACAAGCGGAAACCGTGCTGAATGCCATCGACATTCAGGTTGGGCGCACGGGTGCGCTGACCCCGGTGGCGCGCCTTGCCCCGGTCACTGTTGGCGGTGTTGTTGTCTCCAACGCCACCCTGCATAACGAGGATGAAATTCGCCGCAAGGATATCCGCGTTGGTGACCGCGTCGTCATTCAGCGCGCCGGTGATGTGATCCCGCAGGTGGTGCGGGTGCTGACCGAAATGCGCCAGCCTGACAGTGCTGAGTTTGTCTTTCCCGACAGCTGTCCGGAATGTCATGCCCCGGCCATTCGCCCCGAGGGCGAGGCCGTGCGGCGCTGCACCAATGCGCTGGACTGTCCGGCACAGCGTCTTGAATGGCTGAAACATTTCGTGTCGCGTGATGCCTTTGACATTGAAGGACTTGGCGCACGCCAGATCGACCAGTTTGTGACGCTTGGCTGGGTATCACGGCCTGCCGATATCTTCCGGCTTGCTGCGCGGCGTGATGATATGGTGGGGCTGGACGGTTACGGCGATATCTCGATCAACAATCTGCTGGCCGCGATCGAAGCCCGGCGCAGCATCGGTTTTGAACGTGTGATCTTTGCCCTCGGCATTCGCCAGATCGGCCAGGCAACCGCCCGCCTTCTGGCCCTGCATTACGAAACGCCCGATGCGCTGATGGCCGCCACCGCTCCCGATGCAGACCAGGACACCAGCGCGGCAGAGTTGGTTGAGATCGATCAGATTGGTGACTCGATGGTGGCCGATTTCATGGGTTTCTTTACGCGTGAGGGCAACCGCGATGCGGTCAGCGACCTGTTTGCGCAGATCAGCATCATCCCGCCCGAACGTCCGGCTGATGACAGTCCGGTCAGCGGCAAA
Source organism: Alphaproteobacteria bacterium (assembly GCA_016780765.1). GTDB lineage: Bacteria > Pseudomonadota > Alphaproteobacteria > Puniceispirillales > Puniceispirillaceae > UBA8309. The sequence continues at coordinate 37,203 of JADHLH010000009.1, forward strand.
ACCATTGTCTTTACCGGCACCCTGACAGGCATGTCGCGCGCCGAAGCAAAGGCGCGTGCCGAAGGGCTGGGCGCAAAAGTGTCCGGTTCGGTGTCAGCCAAGACCAATTTTCTGGTTGCCGGTGCCGATGCCGGATCAAAAGCGCGCAAGGCAGCCGCGCTGGGGGTAACCGTCCTCAGCGAAGAGGAATGGCTGACGATGATCGGTGGCAATTAGCCCGTAACCGATAGGCTTGACCTATTACGGCCAGGTCTTCCTAAACCGGTGCGCAGGCAGCGGTCAGCCAGTCAAGGCATACCGTCTCACCAGCCAGTTCAGGGGCCAGCTTTTCCATAACCTCGGCATGATAGGCGTTCAACCAGTCACGCTCTGTTGGAAGCAACAGGTCCACATCAATCAGATTACGGTCGATCGGGCAGAGCGTCACGGTTTCAAACCCGCTGAACCCCTTGTCATCGGGCGCAGTGACAATCACCAGCGTTTCCGTGCGGATGCCCCAGGCGCCTGCCTGATAGCAGCCAGGCTCATTTGACAGCAACATGCCGGGCAACAACGCCTCGGTGCCACGCTTGGAAATGCTGGCAGGCCCCTCATGCACCTGCAGCACATGCCCTACCCCGTGGCCGGTGCCATGTGCATAATCCAGTCCAAGTGACCACATCGGCGCACGGGCCAGCGAATCAATCTGCTGGCCTGTTGTACCCGCTGGAAACCTGGCCAGCGCAACAGCGATATGGGCGCGCAGCACAGCGGTAAAGGCGCGCCGCATCTGGGCATCGGGCGTGCCGATCGCAACGGTACGGGTGATGTCTGTCGTGCCGTCATTATAATGCGCGCCTGAATCCACCAGCAGCAGGCTGTCTGTCTGCAGCACACTGTCCTGCCCGGCGATGGCCCGGTAATGGACAATCGCACCGTTCGGGCCGCTGCCGCAGATGGTATCAAAACTTGATGCAATGAAATGCGGGCTGGCCTTGCGCAACGACAGCAGATGCGCGGCGATATCAGATTCCGCCATTCCGTTGCCGCCGCCCACCGACAACCAGTGCAGAAAGCGCACCATCACCGCGCCATCCTCAATATGGGCGCGGCGCGTTCCGGCACATTCAGCCGAATTCTTTTGCGCCTTCATCACGGTAACCGGGCAAGCAGCCTCAACCAGCTTCGCCCCACAGGCGGCAAGCGGCGCATAAAGCGCTTGCGGCAGGCTGGCTGGTTCAAACTGGATGACCGCACCTTCCCCATATCCGGCGCGCGGGTCAATCAGCGCATCAAATTGTTCCAGCGCGACAATCGCCGCCTCATTCGCCAGATCGCCTTCCATCACCGGCGCGAGGCTGGCGACATCTCCCAGGATCAGCAGCCCGTTTTCCCGATGATACAGGGCAAACACCAGATTGACCGGCGTATTGGCCAGATCATTGCCGCGGATATTGACCAGCCAGTTCACCGCATCAACACGGCTGATCACCACGGCATCAGCGCCGCTATCTGCCAGCTTTTTGTCCAGAACAGCCAGTTTTTCGGCCATCGTCTGACCTGCCACACGGTCCGGCATGCGAAACGGACGGGCGGCACCGCGCTGTGGACGACCAATGCCCCACACCGCATCTATCGGGTTTTCAGACTGTGCAAGAAGTGTGGCACCGGCCTGACGGCAGGCTTTTTCCAGACGCTTGTATCCGGCAACCGTTACCAATGACGGATCGACCCCGATACGCTTTCCATCTGCGCCGGCTTCGGTCAGCCAGCTGGCCAGACTTGCCTCGGGCAGGGTATGTGTCGACCAGACCGCCGGGTCGGACTGGTTCGCCATCTGCAATGTATAGCGACCATCACTGAACAGCGCTGCCGCATCATCAAGGATCACGCCATAACCGGCCGATCCTGTAAACCCGCTGATAAAGGCAAGCCGCTCTTCGCTTGGTGGCACCTCTTCACCCTGAAACATGTCTTCACGGCCAACATACCAGCCATCCAGCCCGGCATTCTTGATGGCGGCACGAAGGCTTTGCATACGCGCGGCAGTAGCGGTCATCTTGAACTCTCTTGAATCATTTATGGTTCTGTCTGCGAGCCTTTCGGGTGACCCGTTACATAAGGGTTCAGCTTGCCACAGACGGTAAATAGCACCAAGTGGCTCGGACATGCCTGCATCTGCGCGTCTATGGATTATCTAAGCGCGCATGATCAGGGTGGTCCAGTCCCCGATGACCAGCCGCCGCGCGCGCCGCGCGCCATGCGCCGCAAATCGTGCCTCAACCATATCTGCCTGTTCATTCAGGATGCCCGACAGGATAATCCATCCCGCAGCGGCCGTACTGGCCACAAGATCGCGCGCCATGCCGCATAATGGTCCGGCCAGAATATTGGCAAACACAAGATCATAGGGCCCAGCGCCACGCACCGACGGCGCATCAAAGCCGGTCGATAACACACAGCGCATACGGTGGCGCGCGATGCCGTTGATCCGCCGGTTTTCAACCGCCGTCTGTACCGCCACCGGATCATTGTCGGCAGCAATCACCGTGCTTGCCGGGCGGGCACGCAACGCGCCAAGACCAAGGATGGCCGACCCGCACCCCATGTCGAGCACGCGCCAGCGCGACTTGCGATATGTCCTGAAAATAGTTTCTGCAGCGCGCAAACACCCTTCGGTCGTCGGATGGGTGCCCGACCCGAACGCCTGCGCAGCCTCAACCAGCAACGGCCAGCTTGCTGCCGGTCTGCGGCGCGTCAGATGGCTGCCATAGACCCAGAAGCGGCCAATATGGCGCGGCGGAAAGGCGGCGCGGTTCTCGGCCAGCCAGTCACGATGTGCCAGCGCCTCAACGCTGACCATCACGGCCGGCAAGCCCAGCGCCTCAAACTGCCGGGAAAGCAGCGCATCGATAATCCCGGCATCAGGTGCATGGCTGAACAGCGCTTCAATCTGCCAGGCGCCGGCGCCATCGCGAAGATGTGCTGTCGCTTCGGCATCCAGCAATTCCGAAAACACCATCTCGAGCCGGCTTACCTGTGCCGCGCCAAGGTCTGCGTCAAGACCCAGCCGCACCGCCCACAGGCGCGGCATGTCAGTATCTGGCTGCATGGTCATGGCTTGCTGACAAATCCGGCTACCACTTTCTTGCTGCCCGCCTTGTCGAAAGCAATCTCCAGCTTGTCACCATCAATATGCGTGATGTTGCCCATCCCGAACTTCTGATGAAAGACCCGCTCGCCAGGGGCGAATTCGGTCTTGTTGTTGCTGGCTCTGAAGCCGTCATCAATGCCGCCAGCACGCCGTTCCGCCATACGCCGCCATCCCGGCCCGTATCCGCCGCGCGTCTCGCCGCTACCGCCAAAGCTGCTGTCACCCGACATTTGCACCTGCGCTGCGCGGCCAAAGGGAATGGCACCGCCAAGACCCTGCGCGATATCCTCAATCACGGTTTCGGGCGGCAGTTCCTGGACAAAGCGCGACGGGATGGATGACTGCCACTGCCCGTGAATGCGCCGGCTGCCCGCAAAGCTCAGCTGGACAGTCTTTCGTGCACGGGTAATCCCGACATAGGCAAGCCGCCGTTCTTCCTCCAGCCCGACCGCGCCATTCTCGTCAATCGTGCGCTGGCTTGGAAAAATGCCCTCTTCCCATCCGGGCAGGAACACCGTATCGAACTCCAGCCCCTTGGCCGCATGCAGCGTCATCAGCGTCACTTCGCCGGTCTCACTCTCGCGATCGCCGTCCATGACCAGCGAGATATGTTCGAAGAACCCTTGCAGCGAGTCAAAATCCTGCATCGCGTTGACCAGTTCGGTCAGATTCTCCAGCCGCCCTTCTGCTTCCGGCGATTTGTCTGCCATCCACATGCCGGTATATCCCGATTCATCCAGCACTATCTTGGCAAGATCGGTGTGATGCATGCTGCCGACTGAGTCACGCCAGCGCCGTATATTGTGGCAGAATTCTCCCAGCGCGTTGCGCGCTGCCGGCCGCAATTCATCACTTTGTGACAGGTCAATCGCCGCGGCCAGCAATGGCTTGTCCGACGCCCGCGCCTGCATGTGCAACGCCTGAATACTGGCCGTACCGAGCCCGCGCTTCGGTGTGTTGATGATCCTCTCAAACGCCAGATCATCAGCCGGTTGCGCAATCAGGCGCAGATAGGCGATGGCGTCGCGAATCTCGGCACGTTCATAGAATCTTGCACCAACCACCCTGTAGGGCAGGCCAATGGCAATAAAGCGTTCCTCAAATTCGCGCGTCTGGAAGCCGGCCCGCACCAGAACAGCAATCTGCGACAGATCCTGCCCGTCAGCATGCATCGCCTCGATGTCTGCCGAGACCGCGCGCGCTTCATCCGCGCCATCCCAATAGCCGTTCACCCGCAGCTTTTCGCCCGCGTCAGCCGAGGTATAGAGCGTCTTGCCAAGACGGCTTTCATTATGCGCGATGATCCCTGATGCCGCGGCCAGAATATGCCCGGTCGACCGGTAATTCTCTTCCAGCCGGACAATGGCAGCGCCCGGAAAGTCGCTTTCGAACTTCAGAATGTTGCCAACCTCGGCCCCGCGCCAGCCATAGATCGACTGATCATCATCACCAACACAGCACAGGTTGCGCTCGGTCCCGGTCAGCAGACGAAGCCACAGATACTGGGCCACGTTAGTGTCCTGATACTCATCCACCATGATATGGGTGATTCGCTTATGATATTCAGCCAGCACATCAGGGTGCGATTGCAGCACTGTCAGCATATGTAGCAGCAGATCGCCGAAATCGACCGCATTCAGCGCCAGCAGTCGCGCCTGATAGGCAGTATACAGCTCACGCATCTGGCCGTTCGCCAGATCACCCGCCTCGGCAGCGCCGATCTTCTCAGGTGTCAGACCGCGGTCCTTCCAGCGCTGGATCACCCCGCCAAGAAGCCGGGCAGGCCATCGCTTGGCGTCGATATTCTCCACCTCCATCAACTGCTTGATCAGCCGAATCTGGTCATCCACATCGAGAATCGTGAAGTCGGAGCGCAGCCCGACCAGATCGGCATGGCGGCGCAGCATCCGCGCCGCAAGCGCATGAAAGGTGCCAAGCAAGGCCTGTTCGGCCAATGGCCCAACCATTGCCGAAACCCGCGATTTCATCTCGCGTGCGGCCTTGTTGGTAAAGGTCACAGCAAGGATATTCCAGGGTTTTGCCGTACCAGTCGCCACAAGTTCGGCCAGCCGCGAAGTCAGAACGCGGGTCTTGCCGGTACCCGCGCCCGACAGTACCAGAACCGGGCCAGACAGGGTCTGCACGGCAACGCGCTGAGCCGGGTTCAGGCCATTCAACCAGGGATTTTCGGAGTGCGGAGCGGTTTGCATGGCGCCAAAGTCGCAAATCGCCGGGCACCGGTCAACGGGCCGATGCCAGGTGCGGCAATTCTTTTCTGCATGATAACAGCTGTGCGCGACTTGCCGATCAGGGTGATGCGTCCTGATATTTGCATTTAACGTTGCATGCTATATTCTGCAGCCTGACTGGAGGCGAACCCTTCGCGCTCTGCACTGTGTTTTTCAAGATTATGTTGGGCAATGGCATGATGAACCGCCAACGCTATATGTCAGGTGACAGCTTATCAGGTGATAAAGCGATTCCTGCCGCATTCGTGCCAGATCAGGGCAGCGTCGCCGGTGATTCACGCGCCAATCATGCCCCATCGGTGAACAGGCTTGCCACCAAAGCAGCGATTGTCGGCATGGCCTGCCTTATGGCCGCCTGTTCGACCACCCCTCCGGATGAACGCACCGATGAACGTGACACGTTCGAGAACGCCAATCGCAGCATCTATGATTTCAACATGAAGGCTGACACCTACGTGCTGGAGCCGGCCGCTGATTTTTATCGGAGTTCGGTGCCAGAAGGCGGTCAACGCGCTGTGGACCAGCATCTGCGCTGGGCAGCCATGCCGTCCACGGCCATCAACTCGACGCTGCAGGGCAAGTTTGAGAATGCCGGCCTCGCCACACTCAATTTTCTGGTCAACGGCCTCACGCTTGGCTTTGCTGACCTGACCAACGATGAAGACACGATCGAACAGGAAGATTTCGGCCAGACGCTTGCTGCCTACAAAACACCACAGGGACCTTATGTCATGATGCCCCTGCTTGGTCCGCGTACGGGCCGCGCGCTGGCTGGCAATGTTGTTGATTTTGCGATGAACCCGCTGCGTGTGTTCGGCAGCGGCAAGGAAGTGCGCGCCCTGCGTCAGGCACAGGCACCGGTCGGTGCGGTCAGTTTCCGGGCAAAGACGTTTGATGCCTTCAACGAGGTCAAATACAATGCCATCGACCCCTATGCCCGCACACGCTCGTTCTACTACCAGACGCGGCTCGGCCTTCTTGAAGACCGCGTGACCGGTGCCAGCACAACATCCGAAGATGCATTCGAGTTCCTGTTCGATGAATAGCCTGCCAATCACCACACCAATAATCATCCCCGCATCAGCTGCACTGCGCAGCATTGTGATGCCGGGTCTGTTGGCGCTCACCATGGTCATCTGCGGCCTGATCGCCCCGGTACCGGCTGCCGCCACGGACCAGCAAGACGCCGCCACTGCCGTTGTCGAGGCGCTGATCAGCGATGTTGAGGCGTTGCTGGAGGTAAAAGATGCCAGCATGGATGACCGCAGATCGGCGATCACAGCGCTTCTTGATGCGCATTTTGCAATGGACACCATTGCCGCCTTTTCCACCGGCCCTTATTGGCGCGCTGCAACACCCGAAGAACGCGATGAATATAAACGCGTGTTTCGTGAGGTGCTGGTCAGCACCATTCTGGGTAATTTCGATCAACTTTACGGGCTTGAATACACAGCCGGCAAGGCAACCCCAAAAGGGGACCGGTTTGTGGTTGTCAGCGGTATTTTTGCCGACACCACCGGTGCACGGCCTCAGGTTGCGGTGAACTGGCGTGTCATCACCCGCAAAGGCAAGCCGATCAAGCTGTTCGACATCGAGATTGAAAACCTGTCATTGCTGGTCACCCAGCAGCAGGAAAATGTTGCTGTCATCCGCAAGAACAAGGGCCGGTTCAGCGCGCTTATCGACGTGATTCGCGATCGTATCCCGGCTCAATAACCGCCAGCAAAGCTGCGCCTCACCTAAGAGGCCCGGCGATAACAAACCCGGCATCAGACGGTCCCGTGCATCCCGGACTTACCGGCTGATCGGCTTGTATTTGATGCGGGTCGGGCGGTCAGCCTCGGCACCAAGGCGGCGCTTGCGATCAGCCTCATATGCCTCGTAATTGCCCTCGAACCATTCAACATGGCTGTCACCTTCAAAGGCGAGGATATGCGTTGCAATCCGGTCAAGGAACCAGCGATCGTGGCTGACCACAACCGCGCAGCCGGCAAATTCTTCCAGCGCTTCTTCCAATGCACGCAGCGTGTCGACATCCAGATCATTTGTCGGTTCGTCAAGCAGTAGCAGATTGGCCCCGCTTTTTAACATTCGGGCCAGATGCACACGGTTTCGTTCACCACCTGATAGCTGACCAACACGCTTTTGCTGGTCGCCGCCCTTGAAGTTGAACTGCCCGACATACGCGCGTGAGGGCATCGTACGCTTGCCAAGTTCAATTTCATCAAGCCCATCGGAAATCACTTCCCAGACGGTCTTGTCATTTTCCAGATCGTCACGCGACTGATCGACATAGCCAAGCTTTACCGTGTCACCAACGGTGAAGGCACCGGCATCAGGTGCCTCGCCGCCGGTAATCATCCGGAACAGCGTTGTCTTGCCGGCGCCGTTTGGTCCGATAACGCCAACAATGCCGCCCGGTGGCAGCCGGAATGACAGATCTTCAATCAGCAAACGCTCACCAAATCCCTTGCCCAGCCCGTTGGCATTGATCACCACATCGCCCAGACGCGGACCGGCCGGAATATGGATTTTGGCGGTATCAATCTGGCGATCATTCTCATCAGCCAGCATTTTTTCATAAGCGTTGATCCGCGCCTTTGATTTTGCCTGACGCGCTTTTGGCGCACTGCGCACCCAGTCCAGCTCCCGCGACAGCGACTTCACGCGCGCATCCTCGGCCTTGCCTTCCTGCTCAAGCCGCTTGTGCTTCTGCTCCAGCCAGCCTGAATAATTCCCCTCATAAGGAATGCCGGCGCCGCGATCGAGTTCCAAAATCCAGCCGGCGACCTCGTCGAGGAAATAGCGGTCGTGCGTGATGGTAACGACAGTGCCCGGAAAATCGTGAAGGAAGCGCTGCAACCAGGCGACGGATTCGGCATCCAGATGGTTTGTCGGCTCGTCAAGAAGCAGCATGTCCGGTGCGCTCAACAACAGCTTGCACAGCGCTACACGGCGCTTCTCACCACCTGAAAGCTTGCCGACATCAGACTCGCCAGCAGGTACACGCAGCGCGTCCATGGCGATCTCGGCCTTGCGCTCAAGATCCCAGCCGTCAATCGCATCGATCTTTTCCTGAAGCTCGGCCTGCTCGGCGATAACCTCATTCATTTCATCGTCAGTCAGCTCCTCGGCAAATCGCGCGCTGACTTCGTTGAACCGGTCCATCAGCTCTTTGGCTTCACCCATGCCCGACAGCACGTTGCCAGTGACATCCATGTTCTCGTCCAGCTCTGGCTCCTGCGCCAGATACCCGACCTTGATCCCGTCGGCGGCCCAGGCGTCCCCATTATACTCATTATCCAGCCCCGCCATGATCTTCAGCAATGTTGATTTACCGGCACCGTTCAGGCCAAGAACGCCGATCTTTGCCCCGGGCAGGAATGACAAGCTGATATTCTTCAGAACTTCCTTGCCGCCGGGCCAGGTCTTGGACAGACGGTGCATGACATAGACATACTGGTGGCTGGACATGATTTTCCTCTTTCATTCAACGCGCCTTGCAAATGCCGATCACTATGGGGCATGCGGCAAGCTGTGCGCCGGGTTACAATGCTGCTCACCTTCTAGCCGGTGCCGGGGGCAATCTCAACACGCAATCATCACCAATCCTGATGGCGGGCATGCCCGGCCTGTTATGGCTTATTCTCGGCTGACAGGTATGGCGGCACGCGCTGGTTGCCACAGCTGCGGTTTGCAATCTGTTGGAATCTCCTTTGCATAATGCGCGCGTGTCACTAAGGTGTTATCGATTTTGGCCAACAGTCAGGCGAACCGGACATGGGCGAGGACATACCCGCACTCGGGATCCTGATAGATCTGCCGCTTGCATTTCTCATGTGGGCGGCGATTCTGCGGTTTCTGCTGTCGATGGTAATCAAGGAAGACAGCCGCACCCCGGTCATGCGCTTTCTGAACAGCTTCATCATGCCGATTGTGCATGTCACCAGGTTTTTCACGCCAAGCTGGGTGATTGAACGCCTGGCACCGGTATATTTGGCCTTCTGGGTATTTATCCTGCGCTATTATGTGATGCCGCTCTTCATCGGGTATGACATCAACGGGTTTGGCAGCCTGTCGATTGAATATCTGCTGATATCGGTGTGGGTCGAATACGGTTTCTAGCTGCCACCGGCGGAACACCTATTCGGGCACGACCATGATCGTCCGCACGCGTTTGCCATCAGCTGACAACTGCCAGATTTGCTGACCATCCGGTGTATCAACCACCAGGACCATGCCCGAACCATCGCTGCTTGCTGCCCTGATTTCGCTGCCCGCAGGTATCGCCAGCGTCAGGTCTGCGGGCGGCGCACTCATCCCGGCAAGGCGCGAGGCGATGGTCCCCACCACCACAATCGTCAGCACGATAATCAACACCCCCATGATAATCGCCGCCGCCTTGATCATTCCCAGATTGCGAACAATCGCCGACGGTGCCTCTTGCGGGCTGGAATTGGGTTCTGGCGGCGTGCTGGTCATGACAGGTCCCTTTCGGAGATGCAGGCTGGCGGCAAGGGTAACGGCTTTCAGTGTCGCTCTGTCGCAATATAGGCTAGGGTGACGCCCCATGACCAGTGAACTTGACCGCGACATCCTTGTCACCGCCCCGCCAGATGCCGGCGGCGTGCGCATTGACCGATTCCTTGCCACCGCTCTTGAAGACAATGCCGCATTGGACGCACCGCTGTCGCGCACCCGTATCAAAGCTCTGATCCAGAGTGGCGGCCTGTTTGAGGCCGGCGCCCCGCAGATCGACCCGTCCGCCACCGTGCGCGCCGATATTGAATACCGGCTGGTCTTGCCACCGGTGCGCGATGCGACGCCGCAGGGACAGGATATTCCGCTGGATATCCTGTTTGAAGATGCGCATCTGATCGTCATCAACAAACCGGCGGGCCTTGTTGTTCATCCGGCCCCGGGCCAGCCCGATGGCACGCTGGTCAACGCGCTGATTGCGCATTGCGGCACCAGCCTGACTGGGATCGGCGGGGTGATGCGTCCGGGCATTGTGCACCGGCTCGACAAGGATACATCGGGCGTGATGCTGGCCGCCAAGAGTGATCGCGCGCATCAACGCCTGACAGAAATGTTTGCCGCGCATGATCTTGACCGCCGCTATCACGCGCTTGTCTGGGGCACCATCGCCGAACGCGACGGACGGATTGAGGCACCGCTGGGCCGGTCCAGCCGGGATCGCAAGAAACAGGCTGTTGTTCCGAATGGCCGCCATGCCGCCACCAACTGGGCCGGACTGCGCCAGCTTCCCCCCTTTGCCAGTCTTGTGGAATGCAAGCTGGAAACCGGTCGCACGCACCAGATCAGGGTGCATATGGCGCATATGGGCCACGGTGTGATTGGCGACCCGCTTTACGGACGTGCGCTGCGCAGCGGCCAGATGCCCGATGCCGTGTCGCGTGACTGTCTTGCCGCCCTGCGCGACTTTGCGCGCCAAGCGCTGCATGCCGCCAGCCTCGGATTTGATCATCCTGTCACGAAAGAAGCGCTGAACTTTGAAACCCCGATGCCCGATGACATGGCCGGCCTGATCAAGACCATCGAGCAGGCGATTGCCGCCCGCGCCCGCGGTGATGGCAGTTAAAGGGGTAAAATGCTGCGCAAATTGGCAAAATATTACAAAAAAATGACATAAAAACAGTATTAAGCGCGCAGTAACCCTCTTCAAAAGGGGCGTTAACCTCCCATATAGTCACAAACAAAAGACTTTTGCTAAATCCCGCCTTAATTCTGCTCGGATGGCGTGTTTTAGTTCTGCTATCGGTAAAAGCCGGTAATGAAGGCCGCTCCGTGCATCACGGCCTCCATGGGGGAACAGGACCATGGATGAACATGAATGGAGACAAGACGATGACGGCAAGAAAACAGGCGCTTCCCGCGCTCAGCCCGGATGGAAATCTCTCGCGCTATCTTGAGCAGATTCGCGCGTTCCCGATGCTCGAGCCGAAACAGGAATTCATGCTTGCCAAATCATGGAAGGACCGCGGCGATGTGGATGCCGCGCACCAGCTCGTGACAAGCCATCTGCGCCTCGTTGCGAAAATCGCCATGGGCTATCGGGGGTATGGCCTGCCTGTCGCAGACCTGATTTCCGAGGGCAATCTCGGCATGATGCATGCGGTCAAGAAATTTGAGCCTGACAAGGGCTTTCGCCTCGCCACCTATGCAATGTGGTGGATCAAGGCGGCCATTCAGGAATATATCCTGCGGTCATGGTCACTGGTAAAAATCGGTACGACGGCCGGCCAGAAAAAGCTGTTTTTCAACCTGCGCCGCGTCAAGGGCCAGATTCAGGCGATTGATGATGGTGATCTGCGTCCCGAACAGGTGACCGAGATTGCCACGCAGCTGGACGTATCCGAAGCCGAGGTCATCTCGATGAACCAGCGCATGGCCGGCAATGACCGGTCGCTGAATGTGCCTCTGTCGCGCGATGGCGAGGGCAGCGGTGAATGGCAGGACTGGCTGGAAGATGATGGTGAGGACCAGGAAACCACCTTTGCCGAGCATGAGGAATTTTCAGCGCGCAAATCGCTTATGATGACGGCGATGAAGGATCTGAATGAGCGTGAACAGCGTATCCTGCAAGCGCGCCGTCTGGCCGAACCCCCGCTGACGCTGGAAGATCTGGCATCGGAATTCGGGGTCAGCCGTGAACGTATCCGCCAGATCGAGGTGCGTGCGTTTGAAAAATTGCAAAAGGCCGTCCGCGATCAGGCCACCGCAATGAACCTGCTGCCGCACGGGGATGAAACCGCCGGGTTGCTGCCCGCATAGGCCACCCCTCACAATCACAGATGTGATGGGACCAAAAAAATAACCTTGCCGCGGTCGCCGAAGCGAAAGGCCGACATGGAGGTATCCAGGATCTCCAGCCCAACAAGCACTTGCCGTCAAGGAATGTTCTGCTAACCCACCGTAATTTCAATAAATTTTGGGTCATTCCGAATGCTTTTGGCTGTCTACAGATCGGGTTCACGCGTGTCGGCGTGCTTGATCAGCGCGTCAAAAAAAACGCGTCGACCCCCTTAAGGTCCATGGCCTGACCGGCTGTACCGGGCAATGGGTTACCGGCCGGATTGCATGCACTGCCTGCACTGCATGCCCCCAGCACCGCGCAGAGGGTGATGATCATCAACAGATGGCCTATTGATGTTTTTCGAGACATGATGTTTCGGGACATGGCGTCCCCCTTCATAGTGGTCTTTTCCGGGCGCACGTAATCGAACACAGACATCCGGCCCTGGCGTCGGGCCGGCCACTACACACAACGCGAAAGCGAAGTCTCGCCTGTTTCCCCCAAGGGTAT
>JADHLH010000068.1 GCA_016780765.1 Alphaproteobacteria bacterium
GATTTTGTTCGCCAGAAAATGGAACGGCTGTTGCGCTGAACAGACGGCGATGACGCCAGCAGGCAATGGCTGCTTCCCGGCACCCGATATCTGGTTCATAGTGCTTTCACATAGCACAAAAGGATGACGGGTCTGCACCATGCTCCGAAACGAGCTGACGCACAGGCGCGCCAGCCGGTGGTGTTACAGTTCTGCAAGCCTTTTAGGTGTTTTCATTCTGTTTCTGTGCCTGTTTGCTGGCGCACTGTCGTCGCTGGCCGACGCGGCCAATCAATCAGGTCTGCTGCCCGCTAAAAGGCTGCAGATATCCGGTGATTCCGAGCAGGCTTATCTGCTGCGGCTCTATTATCTTTCCAGGCATAACCGAAATGCCGAGGCATATCAGCTTGGCGTTGCGGCGGTGGCTGTCTATCCGCATTCCCCGACCATGCGTCTGATGACCGCGTTCGCAGCGATCAACACACAGCGCTGTGCGCTGGCCCGTCCACATCTCGACAGGATTGCGCGGCTGACAACACGGGCCGGTCTGATCAGCCGTCGCAACAGTTTGCGGCTGGCGTGTGACGGTGCATGGCGTCGCAGCATTGATCTTTCCATGATGATGGGATACCGGCCGTCAATTCTGGGCCAGTCAAGGCAACGCATTATACATGCCGAACCGGGCTCTGACCTCTACAGGCTTTGCGCGGCGCTGAAGGGGCTGTGCAATCCGGATAGGCCATTCCTGATGCCCGGCCAGCGCGATAACGGCGTAGATATCTGGTTTCAGGCCACCGTCAATCATCGGTGGCGACCAGACAGCAAATGGCAGGCCAACCTGTCCCCCATTTTGTTTCGACGGTATGCCAGCAGGGGCGGCCTTCAGGGCAGCGGTATCATTATGCGCAGCCAGCTCACCTACCACGCGTCTAATAGTCTGGCAGCCTTTGTGACGATTGAGGCAGGGTCCAGCAATTTTGGTATAGGCAGAGGGGTGGAACCAGTACGCCAGTTCCACAAAAGCGGCCTTACAGGATTGCGGGGCCGGCCTGTACCGCAGCTTTGGCCGGGTATGACTGCCGGTATTTCGGCCCGCAAGCTGCGTCTTGGCACAAACCTTTACAGCATGCGGCAGACGGAAACGCGTCTGGATTTCGATGCTGTGCTGACCGAGGGACTTGTCATGGGCATCTTCAAGGCGCGCCTGACGGCAAAAACAACCACACCGCACGTATCGGCAGCTTCGGTCACGCGCAAGCTGGGCATGTCGATCAGGCATGACCTGACATCCGTCGTCACAGTACAACTCGCCGCTGAGCGCAAAAAAGAAAGGCTCAGAAAGCGGCGGTTATATCTGGCGATGCCACACAGCGTTCGCACCCGGCACCTGACACTGGATGCCATCTTCGTGCCGCCCAAGAATAAAAACGTAAAGGTTGTAGTGACCTTGGCACGAGAAAAAATTTCCAGCCCTGATCCCGTGGACTTAAAGTCGCAACAGACAGCTACTCTGCGTATTATATGGAGCATTGCCGAATAGCACCTCGTACCGCTCATTACTATCATGGGGCGAAACGTTAACCAAAAATCAGGTGCCAAAGCCGATGGGTCTCCCTATCGTTTGAATCAGTAAACAATTATTCAATCCCACATGCTACACCGTTGCGCAGTGACCGGCTCACATCGGTGTTCTGCCAAGAGGACTGACGTGAATGAACATTCATTTTGCTTATGCAAACAGCCTCAGTCGCAATTTTGCCAGGCATCACCTTGCAGGCTCGGAGTCTGACATCAGTGTGACGACATCTGGCAGCCTTGCGGCCGCCATTGAGGCAACCAATACCTTGGAAACGCTTGATGCCGTGATGCTCGACATGCAGATGCCAGATATGAACGGGTTGCAGGGCTTGCGTAATTTCCGACATTCATGTCGTCACAAGGCACCAATCGCGCTCACAGCTGCCAGCATGGACACGCTGTCGTCTGACAACATCATGGGTGCCGGTGCGGCTGCCTTTCTGCCATATGATATGGAGCCGGACGCGCTGGTCACGGTATTGCGCCTGATCATTGCGGGCGAATCCTATATGCCGGCGGCGATGCGCACACGGCAAGACCGTGACAAGCAATTGTATCTTACCCGCCGCGAACAAGACATGCTTGACGGTCTTCGTGCCGGGCTCAGCAATCAGGAAATCGCCGATTACTGACAGTTGAGTGTGGTAACGGTAAAACACCACATCAAAAGTCTGCGCAGCAAGCTTGGTGCGCGCAACCGGGTACATGCCGTCTGCCGGGCCATCGAATTACAGATTTAGCAGCCGCGCATTCATGCCAACGCAATGTTGCGTCTGCCGCACCGAAACGTCAGTCATTCTTCAGGCCGGGACCGCTACTTGTTCTGGCGGTTATCCACCAGATCGGTGACAACTGACGGGTCGGTCAATGTCGATGTATCGCCCAGATCCGCGTAATCATTGGCAGCAATCTTGCGCAGAATGCGCCGCATGATCTTGCCGGAACGGGTCTTTGGCAATTGTGGGGCCCATTGCAACAGATCAGGTGTGGCGATCGGGCCGATTTCCTTGCGCGTCCACTGGCGTAGTTCGGCAACCAATTCATCGCTCGATTCAACACCCTCAACCAGTGTCACATAGGCATAAATCCCCTGCCCCTTGATATCATGCGGGTAACCGACAACAGCTGATTCGGCCACCTGCGGATGCGCCACCAGCGCTGATTCGATCTCGGCCGTGCCCATGCGATGCCCCGATACATTCAGCACATCATCAACGCGGCCGGTAATCCAGAAATAGTCATCTGCATCACGGCGCGCGCCATCGCCGGAAAAATAACGACCCGGGAAGGTGGTGAAATAGGTTTCGATAAAGCGCTGGTGATCGCCGTAAACGGTTCGCATCTGCCCCGGCCATGACCGATTGATGCACAGATTGCCGTCAACCGCCCCGTCCAGAACATTGTTGTCACCATCGACAAGAACCGGATCAATGCCGAAGAATGGCCGCGTTGCCGATCCCGGCTTGGTTGCGGTAGCACCGGGCAGAGGTGTGATCAGGATGCCGCCTGTCTCGGTCTGCCACCATGTATCGACGATCGGACACCGGCCATCGCCGACCACATCGTGATACCACATCCAGGCTTCCGGGTTGATCGGCTCGCCAACGCTGCCAAGAAGGCGCAGCGATGATCTGTCGGTGCCGGTGACCGGGGCATCACCCTCGCGCATCAGCGCGCGGATGGCGGTGGGGGCGGTATAGAAGATGTTGACCTTGTGCTTTTCGACAACCTGCCAGAAGCGCGAACTGTCCGGATAGGTGGGAACGCCTTCGAACATCAGGGTGATCGCGCCATTGGCCAGCGGGCCATAGACGATATAGCTGTGGCCAGTGACCCATCCGACATCGGCGGTGCACCAATAGACTTCACCCTGATGATAGTCGAACACATATTCATGCGTCATCGAGGCATAGACCATATAGCCGCCAGTGGTATGCAGAACGCCCTTTGGTTTGCCTGTCGACCCGGAGGTATAGAGAATGAACATCGGGTCCTCGGCATTCATTTCTTCGGGCGGGCATAAAGCAGATGCACCATCCATAGCCTCGTGATACCAGACATCGCGCCCGGCAACCCAGTTGATCTCGCCGCCAGTGCGCCTGACCACAATCACCTTGTTGCAGTCCGGACAGCTGTCCAGCGCGGCATCCGTATTTGCCTTCAGCGGGATTGGCCGGCCCCCACGCACGCCTTCATCCGAGGTGATGACCATGTTGGAGTCACAGTCCCGAATACGTCCGGCAAGGGCGTCGGGCGAAAAGCCGCCGAAAACGACCGAGTGAACAGCACCAATGCGCACGCATGCCAACATGGCGACAGCCGCCTCCGGGATCATCGGCATATAGATGGTTATCCGGTCGCCTTTCTTCGCACCTTCTGCCTTCAGGACATTGGCGAATCTGCAAACCTCGGCGTGAAGTTCGGCATAGGTGATATGGCGGGAATCAGCCGGGTCGTCACCTTCCCAGATAATCGCGGTCTGGTCACCGCGCTCTTCCAGATGACGGTCGAGGCAGTTTGCAGCAGCGTTCAGCGTGCCATCGGAAAACCAGCGAATATGAAGATCAGCCGCATCATAGGACACGTCGCTGATCTCGGTGTAAGGCTTGATCCAGTCAATGCGCTTGCCGTGTTTGGCCCAGAAGGCGTCATTGTCGGCAAGCGATTCCGCATACATGGTCTGATATTCACTGTCTGCAATCAGCGCTCGGTCAATGGTCGCTGCCGCGGGTTCGAACATCCTGTCCTGGCTCATCCTGTTTCCTCCGGTAAGACCACATGCTGCATATATGTGGTGTCAGAATCACCGCAAAGTCTAGTATGAGGGGATTGGCAGGGGCAAGGTGCTGATTGTCATGCAATGGCAAGCGCCATTGCGCGTTCACCGGCGCCGGTCATCAGCTATCCGACGGGTGTACGCAGGTCGCCAGCCAGCGTGTCAGCTTCGTCATCACTACCCAGATCCATTACCTGACGCGCAATCACCAGGGAAAAACCGGCGCGGGCGAATGAGGCAAGGTGGCGCTGGCGTGTTGGCTGATCGACATCATTGCGCGCATAGGGCCCCAGTCGGCGGCGGGCAGCATGGCGCAGGGCGGCGGCCAGTTCTCCATCGCTGATCCCTTCATCTGCATCGGCAACAGCCTGATCGATGAGGGTGTTATCCAGCGCATGCACACCCAACGCCCGCCGTATTGCAAGTTTTGACCGGCCAGCGCGCCGTTTGCCGCGCGCCTGTGACAAGGCAAAGCTGGCATCATCGACATATCCGAGGCGCACACAATCATCGATCACCCGTTCACGCGCGGCGGCCACAACATCGGCATCATGCTCAGCAAGCTTGCGCTCGGCAAACCGCCCCAAAACTTCGCGAAGACGCTGGCGTGATGCTGTATAGCGGCCAAGATAATGCACGGCCTTGTTCATCATGCGGCGTTCAGCGGGCCCGCGTTCACCGCGGCTTTCATGATCTGTGCTGGCATCATCAGGGCCGCCATCATGTGGGCCATGATCTGCTATGTCGGTGGGCTCGGTCATCAAGATGTCTCTGGTTGCGGTGGTGCAGCATATCAGGCCTGACAGGATCCGCAAAACGGGCGGCGCACATTATCGGCATTGCGCTTTGCCACAGGGCTGCCTATTTTCATCGCCATGACAAGTTCATCGTCCAACACGCCGCAACCCGGTCATTATCCAGCACCTGAAACCCCTGTTATTCGGCCAGTACAAATCGGGCGGGTCAACTGGGTCGGGCTATGGACGCTGTATCTGCGTGAAGTGCATCGCTTTGCCAAGGTTGGTATGCAGACTGTGGCCGCGCCGGTTATCACCTCGATGCTGTTCATGATGGTGTTTGCCGTGGCGGTTGGCGACCGCGCAAATCTTGCCGGTGATGTCAGCTTCATTACTTTTCTGGTGCCCGGGCTGGTGATGATGACGGTGCTGCAGAATGCCTTTGCCAACACATCATCCTCGCTCGTCGTATCGAAGGTACAGGGCAATATCGTTGATTTGCTGATGCCGCCGATTGCAGCCGGTGAATTGCTGCTTGGTCTGGCGGCTGGTGGCATGACGCGTGGCATTGCTGTCGGCATTGTTGCGGCGCTGGTCCTCGGGTTTTTTGGCAATATTGGTATGCCCGCGGCGCCGCTGACGGCGCTGGCCTTTCTGGTGTTGGGTTCGCTGGCGATGGCATTTGCCGGCGTTCTTGCCGGCGTCTGGGCAAACAAGTTTGACGAGATGGCCGCCATCACAAATTTCATAATCCAGCCGCTGGCGTTCCTGTCCGGCACATTCTATTCGGTTAACAGGTTGCCGCCGCCTTTTGATTTTGTCGCCACGCTGAATCCGGTCTTCTATGCCATTGACGGGTTCCGCTATGGTCTGATTGGCATCGGCGACCGGCCGGTGATCACCGGGCTGCTGGTACTGGTACTCGTCAATGCCATGCTTGGTACGCTATGTTACCGGGTGCTGGCATCGGGCTTCCGGTTGAAGACCTGATCATTATCTCGAGGCAGGCTATGCCGTAACGGGTATCGGACGGGGGCGGAAATGACGGATGATTGCATGAAGAATGGCATTTTGCCGGTGCAGCAGATCCGCGACGAGATTACGGCTGGTCATATCATATCATCGATGCCGGTTACCGAGGCGCAATTGCAGCCGGCCAGTATGGATTTGCGTCTCGGGGCACGCGGCTGGCGTGTCAGGTCATCTTTCCTGCCCGGTCATGGCACCAGTGTGGCGCAAAAGCTGGACAAGTTCGCGATGCATCAGATCGATCTGACGGATGGCGCAGTTCTGGAACGCGGATGCGTATATATCGTAGAGCTTCAGGAATCGCTGTCGTTGCCGGATACGCTGGCAGCGATGGCAAATCCGAAGAGCTCTACCGGACGCCTTGATGTCTTTACCCGCCTGATCACCGATGGGGCGGCCGAGTTCGAGGCCGTTGCCTATGGTTATGAAGGATCGCTCTATGCCGAGATATCGCCGCGCACCTTTTCGGTGCTTGTGCGTGCCGGATCGTGCCTGTCGCAGCTTCGCTTGCGGCGAGGCCCTGCCAGCATGTCGGATGCGGCGATGGAAGCATTGCATCAGGATGTCGGGTTGATCCGCGGCGGTGATGCGCCGGATTTTCGGGATGGTGTGGCGCTCAGCGTCAATCTGACACCGCCACCGGACAGCAACATCATCGGCTGGCGCGCGCGCAAACATGCCGGGCTGATCGATATTGATGCCCCGAAAAGCTGTGAAGTTGACGCCTATTGGGAACGCCTTACGCGCGCAGATCTGGTGGCTGGCGGGCTGGTCCTGAACCCTGATGAATTTTACATTCTGGCCAGCCGTGAATTCGTGACCGTGCCGCGTGACCATGCAGCAGAAATGCGTGCATATGACACGCGTGTTGGTGAATTTCGTGCACACTATGCCGGTTTCTTCGACCCCGGGTTTGGCATGCCTGAAATGGGTGCCGGCAGCACCCGTGCAGTGCTGGAAGTGCGCTCGCATGATGTGCCGTTTCTGATCGAGGAAGGTCAGACAGTCTGTCGGCTTGTCTATGAACCGATGGCCTTGGTCCCCGATCAGCTTTATGGCAGTTCGGGTTCGACCTCGAACTATCAGTCGCAGGGGTTGCGGCTGGCCAAACATTTCATTCAGGACTAGGCGATAGCGCAGCAAGCAAGCGGCTTGACAAACCTGCACAAAATGCTGAAATTTGCGCCTCTCGTGACTATGCAAACTGGCCAACAGGCTGTCGGAGGACAGGCTGGCGGCTCGGGTTTTCAAGTCCAATCATACCGTGTTGATCACAACCCGCCTGAACGATATCTGCACAAACGGGGCATGACGGACCATGACAAGCGCAACAACCGCATCTTCAGCCGACTCGGCGGTGATGAAAACATATGGACGGGCAGATCTGGCCTTTGTTCGCGGCGAAGGCAGCTGGCTCGTGACCGAAGATGGCACCCGATATCTTGATTGTGCCAGCGGGATTGCTGTGAACACGCTGGGACATTCGCATCCGGCTTTGGTTGCGGCGCTGAAGGCGCAGGCTGACCAGCTGTGGCATACCTCGAATCTCTACCGTATTCCGGGCCAGGAACGGGTGGCCAAAAAGCTGGCTGCATTGACCGGTCTAGATCAGGTGTATTTCTGCAACTCCGGCGCCGAGGCGAATGAGGCCGCTGTCAAGATCGCCCGCCGTGCCGCCTTTGAGAAGGGTGAGCCTGAGCGCACTACCATCTTGTGTGCAACCGGTTCCTTTCATGGGCGGACACTCGGCATGCTGGCGGCCACTGACAAGCAGTCAAACCGTACCGGATTCGGGCCGATGCCCGAAGGATTTGCGCATGTGACATTCGGTAATCTGAATGCCCTGCGCGCGGCCATGGGCCCGCATGTTGCGGCGATCATGATAGAACCTGTTCAGGGTGAAGGTGGTGCGCGCGACACGCATGAGGATTATTTGCGCGGTGTGCGGTCAGCAGCAGATGAATTCGGATCGCTGGTCATTGCCGATGAGGTGCAGTCCGGGATCGGGCGTACGGGTACGCTGTTTGCCTATGAAGCATCGGGTATCCGGCCTGATATCATTGCCGTTGCAAAGGGCCTTGGTGGCGGCTTTCCTGTCGGCGCGGTGATTGCCAGCGAGGAAGTTGGCAACGCCATGACGCCCGGCACCCATGGATCAACTTTTGCCGGCAATCCGCTGGCGATGGCTGTTGCTGAAGCGGTTCTCGAGGAACTGTCAAAGCCGGGATTCCTTGAAGATGTGCGGCGGCGGGCGGCATTGCTCTGTGATGCGCTGGAGACAATCGCCACACGGCATCCTGACCGGATCAGCGAGGTGCGCGGGCGGGGATTTCTGCGCGGGGTCCGGATTGCCGAGGGCTTTGATGCCGGTGCCATTGTTGCAGCCATGCGCGATGCCAGACTGCTGACAGCACCTGCCGGTGAAAACACGGTGCGCTTTCTGCCGCCCCTGATTATCAGCGAAGACGAAATCAAACGCGCTGCAGATATTTTTGAGACAACACTGGTGGCGGCGCAGCCGGAAATGGACACATAGAATGAGACATTTTCTTGATATTCGTGACCTGAACACAGATCAGCTGAGTGCGCTTCTGGACCATGCCGCCGAAATGAAGGCAGCGGACAAAGCAGGACGCGCGCAGCCGCAACCCCTTGCCGGCAAGTCAGTGGCGATGATTTTCGAAAAACAGTCGACACGAACCCGCCTGTCATTCGAGGTGGGTATCAGCCAGCTGGGCGGCCAGCCGATCATGCTGTCAGCCAGCGACATGCAGATTGGACGTGGCGAATCCATGCAGGACACCGCACGTGTGATGTCTCGATATGTCGATGCAATCACTATCCGCTGTTTTCAGCATGACACGCTGACCAGCCTTGCCGATCATGCCAGCGTGCCGGTGATCAATGCGCTGACCGAGCGGTCGCACCCGTGTCAGATTCTTGCCGATCTGCAAACGATGATCGAACGCCATGGCACGCTGGACGGGCAAATCGTCACCTGGGTCGGTGATGGCAACAATGTCACCACAAGCTGGATCGAGGCATCTGCCCGGTTTGGCTTTCAGCTGCGCATCGCCTGTCCGCAGGTCTATTCCCCGTCGGCTGAATTGCTGGCATGGGCGCGCGGTGAGGGTGCCGACATCGTGTTGTATGACAATGCTGAAGAGGCTGTTACAGACAGCCAGACAGTGGTAACGGATGTCTGGATATCGATGGGTGATGACGAGGGCAGCCGGGCCACCGACTTCCAGCCCTTTCAGGTGAACGCCGATCTGATGAAACGGGCTGCCGGCGATGCGATCTTCATGCATTGTCTGCCGGCCTGGCGCGGCATGGAGGTTACTGCTGAGGTGATTGATGGCCCGCAGTCGGCGGTCTTTGACGAGGCAGAAAACCGTCTTCATGCCCAGAAGGCTGTGCTGTCCTGGTGTGTGGCGGGCAACTGACCGCCCTGCCACCGTCACCAGTCGCCATCAGGCGGGTATAAGTACGAAGATTTTTTTGGATCGCCTGGCAGGAGCACGTGATGGCATCAATTATTGATCCCTTGGCTGGACGGCAAATTCTGCCCTTCTATCTTGTTGGCGAGACCGGGGCGGCACCTGTGGTGCGCGGGCGTATCGCGTCTGTCGGGGGCGCTGCCACCTCTATCCTTGATCGCCATGATTATCCCTTTGCGGTTGCCAGCTTGCAGGCAGAGGCGCTTGCCATCGCTGCCTGTCTGTCGACCTTCATGAAGTTTGACGGGGTGTTAACGTTGCAGGCCAAGGGTGACGGGTTCGTGAAAACACTGCTGGCAGACATGACTTCGGACGGTGCGATGCGCGGCTATACTGCCTTTGACGGCGAAAGCACGGTGCCAGTTGCAGATGATATGGCAGACAGTATGCCGGCCAGTGTGCCGTTATTGCTTGGCAGCGGATATGCCGCCTTCACTGTCGATCAGGGAACCGAGAACGGGCGTTATCAGGGCATTGTCGAACTGGCTGGCGATACGTTGAGCGATGCGGCGCAGGCATGGTTTGCCAATTCTGAACAGGTCGAAAGCGCCATTGCTGCTGCTGCCGGCTGCCGCGATGGTATATGGACGGCCACCGCACTGATGCTGCAGCGTGTTGCTGGTGATGGCGGGAATGCTGCAAGAAGTGCCGACACGGATGCCGACAAGGCAGCGCAGGATGATCTGTGGCATACGGCACGCACACTGATGGAATCGGTGCGCCGGGATGAATTGGTGGACCCGGCGCTCGACCCGTCAACCCTGGTATTCCGGCTGTTCAACACGCTGGAGCCGCATGTCGCCCCGGCACTGCCTGTGGCGGACAAATGTCGGTGCAGCCCGGAAAAAGTGACAGCCGTACTTGACCAGATGCCAGCCGAGGAGCTGGTTGATCTGGTTGCTGATAGCGGCATGATCGAAGTGACATGCGAATTTTGCAAGACAACGCGCGCCATCTCCCCGCCCGCCACGCGGCACTGATCACCATTCCGGATAAATCACCTGCGGATCGAAAATGACCGGGATGGTTGCTGGTGCCACAATCATGCCGCGTTTTCGTTTTACTGAATAGGGGTGCGGCATGCCGAAAACTGAGCCTCGAAAACGGAGATGAAGTTAGATGAATCGTCTTGTTCCGTCCCTGACACTTACCCTGACCCTGCCCGCCAGAATGCTGTTTGGCGTTCTGCTGTTTGGCGTTCTGCTGTCTGGTTGCGGCGCGACGTCTGCACCGCCTGCGCCGGTGACAATAACCTCTGAGATCTTCTCTCCCCTGTCGGTCAATGCCCGCAAACTGACAATCGTCGAGAATTGGCAGATGCCGGTTACCGCCCCCTATGTGGGGCATCGCCAGACACCTTATCCAAGCAACCTTGTTTCAGACTGGGCCTCGACAGTTCTCGTCCCAGCCGGTGGCAGCGGCGAACTGATCCTTGATATCAGCCGGGCAGCCGTGATGCAGGAAAAGCTGGTTCGTGAAGACAGCCTGACAAAGACACTGACCGATGAGCAGGATGTGCGTATCCGCGTTGAACTGGAGGCACAGCTGATGTGGTTGCAGCCGGTCGGTGATGCGCAGGCGCGGATCAAATTGTCAGCTGTGCATTCCGTGACCGTGGCCGAATCAGCAACGGCGAATGATGTGCAGGCGGCCATCAATGACAGCTTGCAGGCTGCACTGGCAGCCCTTGATCTGCAGGCACGTGCCGAGCTTTCGAAAGTCG
>JADHLH010000010.1 GCA_016780765.1 Alphaproteobacteria bacterium
GTCAGGATCTTCTGGCGCACTGCGCGGCACAGCAAGGCCCGCCATACCGGCAAGCCGTTCCACGGCTTCCATGAAATCCAGCCCGTCGGTTTCGCGCAGAAATGAGATGGCGTCGCCATGCGCCCCGCACCCGAAACAATGATAAAAGCCCTGATCGTCAACGACTGAAAAAGACGGTGTCTTTTCGGAATGGAACGGGCAGAGACCGGAATGCCGGCGCCCTTTGCGCACAAGTTTTACCCGCTTGCCGATAATATCGGACAACGGAATGCGCTGACGCAGATCCTCGATGAATTCGGGTGGTACGGCCATCATCCCTCTGTATCGCAGCCGACAACGGCGCACAACTACCCAGCTGCGCTTGCCGCCTGTTTGCAGATATCATGAAGGCAGGTCAGCAGACCTGCAAGCCATGGAGGCTGTTACCCCTGCCCCATCAGGGCGGCTTTCACCGCCTGGCTGGCAGCTGAAAAATCCATCTGTCCGGCATGACTAGCCTTCAGATGCGCCATTACCTGGCCCATATCCTTGATCGAGGCGGCACCGGTGGCTGCAATCGCGGCATCAATGGCATCTGCCACCGCGCGCTCATCAAGCTGTGCAGGCAGGAATCCGGTGATGATAACAATTTCTGCCTCTTCGGCATCCGCCAGCTCGGGACGATTGCCATCGCGATACATCTTGGCCGATTCGCTGCGCTGCTTGATCATCGTCTGCAGCATCGACAGGATTTCATCGTCGCCAATGCCATCCTGGTTGCCGTTTCCGCGCGCGGCAATGTCACGGTCTTTCAGCGCAGCACTGATCAGGCGCAGTGTTGCAAGCGCTGCCTGATCCTTTGCCTTCATTGCTTCTTTCATCGCCGAGGCGATATCTTCGCGTAACGTAGCCATTGTAAACCTGTCAAATCTGCCTTGGCTGATAAAGCTGCCGGGCTTTGCCGTCATGCGCCATTAGGGCACATATTTTTGAATCTGCATGTCATGTCCGTGAACTTTCGCCCACAGGACCGCCGCGGCTTTTAGCGGTTTCCGTCGATTTCTGCAAGAGGCTCACCAATTTCGCCGCCGCCACACTTGACCCGTTGCCGCTGCTTATGTATGACACACCAGCTTTTGCAAGAACGCAACCGGGCCGCCACAACATGCTGTCACAGATGCGGTCTTTCACCAAAGCCTTCATCTGGTCGACCAGATATCCCGCATAAAAGGAACCGCAAGGATAGCCATGGCACAGAACAGGAACTCTGGCCGGTCTCATGCCGCGCCGCAGGTAAGTCGGAACAATCCGACCGCAGTTCTTGTTCTTTCAGATGGCACGGTATTTCCCGGCATCGGATTTGGCGCTGCGACAACGAATGTCGGCGAAGTCTGCTTCAACACATCGATGACCGGATATCAGGAAATCATGACTGACCCGTCCTATGCGGGCCAGATCATCACTTTCACCTTTCCGCATATCGGCAATGTCGGTGCCAACGCGCAGGATCATGAAATTGGCGCGCCGTCAGCGCTTGGCATGATCACCCGCCAGGTGCCAACCCGTGATGCAAACTGGCGTGCCACTTCATCGCTGGACAGCTGGCTGAAAGACCATAATCTGCCGGGCATTGCCGGCGTGGATACCCGCGCGCTGACCCGCCACATTCGGGATAGCGGTCCCCCGACCGGCGTGATCTGCCATGCCCCTGACGGCAATATCGATACGGACAGCCTTGCCGACATGGCCCGCAGCTGGCCCGGCCTTGCCGGCATGGATCTGGCAATAGAAGTTACGCGCGAATCAGCCGCCCCGTGGATTGAGGGCAGCTGGGATTTTTTGGCATCGCAGCACCGGCCTTCACTGCCGCGTCACCGGGTTGTGGCCATGGATTTTGGCTGCAAGCAGAACATTCTGCGCTGCCTGACCGACGCCGGTTGTGATGTCACCGTGGTGCCGGCGCAGACAACCGCCGCGGACATTCTGAAGATGGCCCCTGACGGCGTATTTCTGTCGAATGGCCCGGGCGACCCGGCAGCAACCGGCGATTACGCTGCTGGCGAGATCGGCAGTCTGATCGATGCCGACATGCCGGTGTTTGGCATCTGCATCGGCCACCAGCTGATGGCGCTGGCCATGGGTGCGACCACGCACAAGATGGATCGTGGTCATCGAGGGGCCAATCATCCGGTCAAGGACCTTGCCACCGGCCGAATCGAGATTACCAGCCAGAACCACGGATTTGTGGTCGATCCGGACGCGTTGCCAGACAATCTGGAGGTAACGCATGTCTCGTTGTTTGACGGGTCAATCGAAGGGTTGCGGCATCGTGAAAGGCCGGCCTTCTGCGTGCAATTCCATCCCGAATCCTCACCCGGGCCGCATGATTCGCGCTACCTGTTTGACCGGTTCACCGCCCTGATGGACGAGAGGAAAGCCTGACCATGCCGCGTCGTGAAGATATTCAGTCCATCCTGATCATTGGTGCCGGACCGATCATTATCGGCCAGGCCTGTGAATTCGATTATTCAGGCGCGCAGGCTTGCAAGGCGCTGAAGGCCGAAGGCTATCGCGTCATTCTGGTCAATTCGAACCCGGCCACGATCATGACCGATCCGGGCATGGCAGACGCCACGTATATCGAACCGATCACACCGGCCACGGTGGCCCGTATCATTGAGGCAGAACGCCCTGATGCGCTGCTGCCCACCATGGGCGGGCAAACGGCGCTGAACACGGCGCTGGCGCTGGATAAGGACGGCACGCTGCAGACATTCGGTGTCGAGATGATCGGGGCCCGGCCAGACTCGATTGAAAAAGCCGAAGATCGTGAATTGTTCCGTGTGGCGATGGAAAAGATTGGCCTACAATGCGCCCGTGCCCGCACTGTCAGCAATTTCGAGGACGCGCTCGATGCGCTGGACTTTGTGGGCCTGCCAGTGATCATTCGCCCGTCATTCACCCTTGGCGGTGAAGGGGGTGGTGTGGCCTACAACCGCTCCGAGTTTGAGGAAATCGTGCGCAACGGTCTGCGCCTGTCGCCGGTCAGCGAAGTGCTGATCGAGGAATCCATTCTTGGCTGGAAAGAATTCGAGATGGAGGTGGTGCGCGACACCGCCGATAACTGCATCATCGTTTGCTCGATAGAGAATGTTGACCCGATGGGCGTACATACCGGTGATTCGATCACCGTTGCGCCGGCGCTGACACTGACGGACAAGGAGTATCAGGCCCTCCGCGATGCCTCGCTGGCAGTGCTGCGCGAAATCGGCGTCGATACCGGTGGATCAAATGTGCAGTTTGCTGTTTGCCCGGATAGTGGCCGGATCATCATCATCGAGATGAACCCGCGGGTCAGCCGGTCGTCAGCGCTGGCATCCAAGGCAACGGGGTTTCCGATCGCCAAGATCGCGGCCAAGCTGGCCGTCGGCTACACACTGGATGAACTGGCAAACGACATCACCGGCGTGACCCCAGCAAGCTTTGAGCCGACAATCGATTATGTCGTGACCAAAATTCCGCGCTTTACCTTCGAGAAATTCCCCGGGTCAGAGGCAAAACTCTCCACCTCGATGAAATCGGTGGGTGAGGCCATGGCCGTTGGCCGGTCGTTTGAGGAAAGCCTGCAAAAGGCACTGCGGTCAATGGAAACTGGTTTGAACGGGCTGGACGAGATCGATATGCCTGCCCCGGACAGCGCGCTTGGCGGTGACCCGCTTCGCGGCTGGCTTGGTGAATTTGTGCCCTTCCGTATCCTGCGGATTGCACAGGCTATTCGCAGCGGCATGGCGCTGGATGAGCTTCAGCGCATCACCAGCTGGGACAAGTGGTTTCTTGAAAGAATGGCCGCCATCATTGATGCTGAAGCGACGGTCCGCGATGCCGGAATCCCGCAGGACCCGGATGCGCTGCAATGGCTGAAATCCATGGGTTTCTCAGATGCGCGGCTGGCTCATATTACCGGGGTACCGCAGGCCGATATCACGGCTGCGCGCCATGCTGGCGGGGTACGCCCGGTCTTCAAGCGGATTGATACATGCGCCGCCGAATTCGCCTCCGAAACCGCCTATATGTATTCGACATATGAGCCGGTGCGCGGGGCCGAGTGCGAGGCTGCTCCGGCTGATCGCAAGAAAGTAGTGATCCTTGGCGGTGGCCCGAACCGTATTGGCCAGGGGATCGAGTTCGACTATTGCTGCGTTCATGCCTGCTACGCGCTTTCGGAAGCTGGCTATGAGACGATCATGATCAATTGCAATCCGGAAACGGTGTCGACAGATTATGACACGTCTGACCGGCTGTATTTTGAGCCGTTGACAGATGAAGATGTGATCGAGGTCATTCAGCGCGAATCCGCCAATGGCACCATGCATGGCGCGGTTGTCCAGCTTGGCGGACAGACGCCGCTGAAGATTGCCGCCGGCCTTGAAGCCGCCGGCATTCCCATTCTGGGCACCAGCCCCGATGCCATCGACCTTGCCGAGGACCGTGAGCGTTTTCAGCAGCTGGTCGAGCAGCTGGAGCTGAAACAGCCGGAAAACGGAATTGCGCATTCTGCCGACGAGGCGCGCCAAATCGTCGAGCGTGTGGGTCTGCCAGTGGTGATCCGCCCCTCTTATGTTCTTGGCGGGCGTGCGATGGAAGTTGTGCATCAGCTTGGTGATCTGGAACGCTATATGCGCGATGCGGTGGTTGTTTCGGGTGACAATCCGGTCCTGATCGACAGCTTTCTGAGCAACGCCATCGAAGTGGATGTCGATGCGCTGTGCGATGGCAGCGATGTCTATATCGGCGGAATCATGGAACATATTGAGGAAGCGGGCATCCATTCCGGCGACTCCGCCTGCTCGCTGCCCCCGCAAACCCTGTCAGATGCATTGCTTGGTGAAATCCGTCGCCAGACTGAGGCGCTGGCCCGTGCGCTTGGCGTTGTCGGATTGATGAATGTGCAGTTCGCGATCAAGGATGATGTGATCTATCTGTTGGAAGTCAATCCACGTGGCAGCCGGACCGTTCCTTTTGTTGCCAAAGCGACCGGCGTGCCGCTGGCCAAGATCGCAGCACGCGTCATGGCTGGCGAAGCGCTGTCCGGCTTTGGTCTGCAGCCGGTGCATCTGGATCATGTGGCGGTCAAGGAAGCCGTGTTCCCGTTCGCCCGCTTCCCCGGCGTGGATGTGGTGCTGGGACCGGAGATGAAATCAACCGGTGAGGTGATGGGCATCGACCGTGATTTCGGCCGCGCCTTTGCCAAGAGCCAGCTTGGTGCCGGGGTTGACCTGCCGCTGTCCGGTACGGTGTTCGTCTCGGTCCGTGATGAGGACAAGCAGTCCTTTATCGACATCTGTCGCGCGTTGGTTGATATCGGCTTTTCGGTCATTGCCACTGGTGGCACGACAAAGGCATTGAACGAAGCTGGTGTGTCCGCCACACGCGTCAACAAGGTCATGGAAGGCCGGCCGCATGCGGTGGATGAAATGCTGTCCGGCGGCATCCAGCTGGTTTTCAATACTGCCAAGGGGGCCGGTGCCATTACCGACTCTTTCTCCTTGCGTCATACCGCTTTAACGAACAAAATCCCCTATTATACAACCGTGTCCGGAAGCCGGGCCGCTGTTCAGGCCATTGCCGCCCTTCAGCGCGATATGCTTGGTGTCAGGACACTGCAGGATTTCATCGCCGACATCGCCGGCTGAACGGTCACCGTGTGGCAGAGACTATGCCAGACGTGGGCTTGCAGATGCAAATGTCAGAATGTACATGTCAGAATGTACATGACAGGATACGATTTTCGGGTTGCAGTCTGGGACACAAATGAACGAACAGCTGCCGTTAAAGGCAGCTATTGACGATCTGGATGAGACATGATGGAAAAGATTCCGTTCACGCCGCAAGGGCTTGAGACCATCAAGCAGGAGCTGGCACATCTGAAAGGCAGTGAGCGCCAGGACGTGATTCGCGCCATAGCCGAGGCGCGCGAGCATGGCGATCTGTCGGAAAATGCCGAATATCACGCGGCCCGCGAAAAGCAGTCTTTCATTGAAGGCCGGATTTCCGAGCTTGAAGATGTGACCAGCCGGGCCGAGGTGGTTGACGCCGCAAAACTGACCGGTGACAAGGTTACGTTCGGAACGACTGTCCGGGTGGCCGATGAGGACACCGATGAGGAATCGACCTATCACATCGTTGGCCCGTATGAGGCGGATATCTCGATTGGGCTTGTTTCGACATCATCCCCGATTGCGCGCGGCCTGATCGGCAAGACCGTTGGCGATTCCGCCGAGGTGCAGACCCCGGGCGGCATCAAAAGCTATGAGATCATCTCAATCGGCCTGTTCGATATGAGCAAGGTTGGCAAAGGCTAGCCTGTTAACCCTCAATCCCGTCGATCGGCACGCCAGGCATGTTTTTCGCCGAGCGAATCGCCAGTGCGGTTTTTACATGGCTGACATTGGGTGCCGGCGTCAGGCGTGATGTCAGGAATTTCTGAAAGTCATCCCAGTCATGCGCAACGATCTTCAGCAGAAAATCGGTCTCGCCCATCAGCATATGACATTCGCGTACCTGCGGCCAGGCGCTGACCATATCTTCAAAATCCTGCAGGTCTGACTCCGCCTGACTGGTCAACCCGACAAAGGCAAACACATTCACCGAATAGCCAAGTGCCTCGGCATCCAGATCGGCGTGATAACCACGAATGATGCTGGCATCTTCCAGCACCCGCACACGGCGCAGACAGGGCGGCGCGGAAATGCCGGCCCGCTTCGCGAGATCAACATTCGTCATCCGTCCATCGGACTGCAGATCGCTGAGAATTTGCCGATCGACATTGTCGAGTTTCAGTTTGCCTGTCATGTTGAAAGACTTCTGCGATAGAGCGCTGGTATAATGGGGCGCAAGAGCCATGGTTGCGGGTCTGCACTGGAAAACAGAATAAGGTTCACGCATAACACGCGCAAGAAAATTGCGAAATATTATTGCGCGACTGGGCTGTATTTTTTACGAATGAACTATCACCGTGCCGGAGATCATATCACATGCCATCGCAGCCCATCGCCCGTCTGCCCACTGGACCAGATGATTCCGTGTGCCAGATCTGGGTTGTCAGCGACGGCACGCCGGGCATGCGTCTGCAGGCTGTGGCAATGGCCGAATCCCTGCTGAAGGTGCGCCCTGACTGGGAATATGAACAATTCACCATCACCCCGCACCGGTGGATACGCGCGCTGCCCCGGCTGGCGGCTGCGGTGCCGAAAATCCCGCTATACGACACCGCAAAGGACGGCATGCTGGACCGGCGCCCGCATGCGGGACGCTATCCGCATATTATGATCACCTGCGGGCGACGGATGGCAGGCTATGCGCTGGCAATGAAACGGCGCGCCCGTGCCGACGGCTTTGATATGCAGATCGTGCATCTGCAAGATCCGCGTCTGCCCCCGCATCTGTTTGATGCGATGATCGTGCCGGCACATGACCATGTCCGCGGCAGCAATGTTCTGGTTACAACCGGATCGCTGAACCGGCTGACCCTGACCGGCATGCAGAAAGCGATGATGGATTTGCCAACCCGCTGGCTGTCAGCCGCCCGCACGAATGCGGTTACGGTGATGCTGGGCGGTGATAACCGGCGATACGCCATCACACCCGAAATGACCGGCCATATGGGTGAGCAGCTGGCATTGCTGGCGCGCTCAACGCGGTCCAAGCTAATGCTGATCCCGTCACGCCGCACACCCGGCGGGCTGATTGACAGCATCACCGCCGCCCTTCCTGATGGCAGTGTGCTGACACCGGCCGAAGATGAACCGAATGTCTATCCGGGCGTACTGGGGCTGGGCCAGGCGGTGATCGTGACATCGGATTCAGTGAATATGGCCAGCGAGGCCGCGATTACTGGCAAGCCTGTTCTGGTCATTGGCTGGAAGCCGCCTGCAAAGGACAGCCCGACCGGCGAGAGCGGACGCATTGCCAGTTTTCACAAAAACATGGTGGCAGGCGGGCATACTGCCATTTTTGACGGCAGCATCCCGTCCGGCAATTTTGTGCGTCTCGATGAAATGGCAGATATGACCACACGCCTGTTGACCCTGCTCGGGCGTTGACCTGCGCGCCGATGGCCAACCTGTTTGCCTCTATCCGCTCAGGCGTGGCCAGGGCTCACGATATACCGGCAACACAGGGTCTAGTAATACAACTCCCGCGGGCTGCTGACCTGCATCGCTGAATAGAGATATTCCACCTGATCGCGATAGCCGTTGAACATCATCGTTGGCACGCGTTCATCGGTGCCGAGCAGACGTTCACTCTTTTGCGGCCAGCGCGGATGCGGAATGCCGGGATTCACATTCGCCCAGAACCCGTATTCATTGCCGGCAAGCTCTTCCCAGAACGATACCGGGCGCTCATCAGTGAAGGTAAAGCGGGTGATCGACTTGATCGACTTGAAACCATATTTCCACGGCACGACAAGCCGGATCGGCGCACCATTCTGGTTCGGCAGCGCCTTGCCATAGATGCCGGTGGCCAGAAAGGCCAGCTCGTTCTGCGCCTCTTTCAGGGTCAGACCCTCAACATAGGGCCATGGATACCAGACCTGTTTCTGCCCCGGCGCCACATCGGGATCGAGGAAGGTTTCCATGCGCAGATATTTTGCCCCTGACAGTGGTTTCGCCACCTTCATCAGATTGGCCAGCGGCACCCCCGACCAGGGCACAGCCATGGCCCATGCCTCAACACAGCGGTGTCGATACAGACGTTCCTCAAACCCGCCCATGGCATGGACAAGCTGTTCGGCATCCAGTGTCATCGGCGTTTCAACCATACCGTCAATGGTCACGGCCCACGGGTCGGTCACCATATCGCGGGTCTTTTTCCAG
Organism: Alphaproteobacteria bacterium; assembly: GCA_016780765.1. Lineage (GTDB taxonomy): Bacteria > Pseudomonadota > Alphaproteobacteria > Puniceispirillales > Puniceispirillaceae > UBA8309. The sequence goes on from JADHLH010000010.1 coordinate 8,856, forward strand.
ATATTCTTGGATGACCCGAATTCATAGAAGTTAGTGTAGGTGGTGGCCTCTTCCTCATCGGTGATTGCGCGGTCCAGACGATAGGCGTCGTTCCGTTCAAATGGATAGCCGCCAATGGCGGCCATTGCACCCGAGGCGAGCGCACTGTTACCAGCAAGACCAAGCCCGGCAAGGCCGGCCGCCTTCAGCCACTGACGACGATTCATGTATATATCTTCGGGAGTTGCTGCTGATTCAGGCAACTCCCACGCACGGCGTCTTTTGATCAGCATGGTCGTGTCTCCCAACGGCTGATTGCATAAAATCCCCACCGCAGATTAACCTGCCCCGGCAATGTGGCATGAGTTGGGCAGGGCCCTTCTGTTGAGTATTCCCGGCCGAGTATTCCCAGTTGAGTGTTCCACTCCGCCACAGCAAAGCTGATGCGTTGTGCCAGCGATAGTTATTATACCGGGTATCCCTGCCGCCAGAAATACAGGCCCAGTGACGAGAACCCGGCAATATACGCCGCGATCATGGACATCCACAGCGGCTCTGGCTGAAACGGAAGAATATGGTTCAACCACAGAAGCAGCGGGAATTCTATCAGCACAAATGATGCAACCATGGACATCAGGATCGGCTTTGTGGTGCCGCGCCCTTCAAACACCCCGATAAGCACGTGCGAGCACGCAAAGGCGATGTTGGCGACAAGGGCAAATTGCAGAAAAGTCGTCGCAAACGAAATGGCGACCGGGTCCTGAACAAACTGGCTGACCAGAATCCGGGTCCAGTATTCAGCGCTGAGGGCTATCACAGCCGAAACAAGGGCAACACCCGCCATGAACATCACGGTGGCCTTTTTCAGAGGGCCCGCGTTACCGCCGCCTATATAGTTCCCGGTTATGACCCCGGCCCCCACGGCCACCCCCACATTGATGCTGAAAATAGCCGCGATCAGCCTGAGCCCGACACCAAATCCGTCGCTTTGTGCAAGCGGGTAGCTGTTGATGCAAGCCACCAGAATGATCGCCTCTACCTGAAAGATCAGAAGTGTGAACCCGACGGGCCAGCCGATATCAATGATCTTTCGGTGCAGTTTCCAGTCCGGCTTCGGCAGCCTCATCACCCCTGGCAACAGGTCCGGCCTGTAGCGATTGAGGCAAATTACACTCAATCCAAGCGTTATGAGCTGTGCAATCACAGCCCCCATCGCACCGCCAGCAACGCCAAGTTCCGGTGCCCCCAGCCAGCCGAACACCAAAAGCGGCGTGATGCCGAAATTCGCCACAAGTGCCACCAGCGATATTGTGGTCGCCATGCCACCAAGGTTTGCCGATCGCATCACCGTCAGCAGCGTGGTGTAGACGGGAATGACGATCAGCGAGGCCCAGATAACCCCGGCATAAGCCCACACATGCGTTTGAACATCGATGTTTTTGCCGACCAGAACGGCATCAAGATTTATGAAAATCACAAACAGAGGCACCATCAGCCCGAGCGCAAAGCCAAGCTTCAGCTGCAGCACTTGCAGGATTTTGCGTCTTGCCGCAGTCACATCGCGCGAACCTATGGTCTGCGAGATAACCGACACAGACCCCGAACCGACAATTTCGTTCAGCGCCAGAGAAAAGAAGAGATAGACAGAGATAATTGTGAGCGCGGTCGGGACTGCCGGCCCCAGCTTGGCGAGCCAAAACATGTCAACCAGCTGGAAGGTATAATCAACCACATATCCAATTGACGCGAAGCCTGATGCCTTTGCCATCGCCTGAAAACAGCGAAAGGGTGCGCTGATCTTCATCCGCTCCGCCCGAGATGCCTGAATTTTGGACCATGACGCCCACAGCCGCAGCGTGTCATCGCTGTCCACATGGCGCGGTCGCCCGTATACATCCGCACAATGGGCATTTTATACCGATACAGATTTGTCACTGCCAAATTACCCCATCATGGGCCGGGCGTTTGATGCGCATGGTGTCAAGCAGAGTACCCTTTCATGCGCAGCCACCAAACATGTATAAGACATCTATGGGCGCGGCTTCAGCCTCACCTTACTGGACGTAATATTTTCACAAGCATCTAATCAACATCTGCCATTCACATCTGCCATTCACATCTGCGTGACCACATCTGCGTGACCAAAGCGCGTGCGCATCATCATCAATGCAAAGCATGCAATGCGATGCATGCAGTGCGGTGTTTTTATCGCAGTGTCTCCACGACAGAGGCAATGCGGGTCAGCGCGGTATCCAGCGTATCATCGGCAGCGGCAAAGCTGAGACGAAACGCCGGTGACAGGCCAAAGGCAACGCCTGGCACAATCGCCACATCGCCAAGTTCCAGCAATGCCGCCGCAAAATCACTGTCAGTTTCAATCACCCTGCCATCAGGCCGCGCCTTGCCGATCAGGCCCAAGATATCGGCAAAAGCATAGAACGCCCCGTCGGGAGCCGGGCAGGTCACACCTTCCATCGCGTTCAGCGCCGCCAGCACCCGCGCCCGTCGCCGCGCAAAGGCAGCATTATTCCGGGCAATGAAATCGGTCGGCCCGTCCAGAGCAGCAATGGCCGCATGCTGGGCGATGCTGTTCGGACATGAGGTGGACTGCGATTGCAGCTTGGCCATGGCCTTGACCAGCGGTGCCGGTGCCGCCGCAAACCCGATGCGCCAGCCGGTCATGCAATAGGATTTCGAGACACCGTTCAGCGTCATGATCCGGTCCGCCATATCGGGGGCAAGCGCCGCCAGCGTGCTGAATTCAAAACCGTCATAGACCAGATGTTCATAAAGATCATCCGACAGCACCATCACCTGGCGGTGCGGGCGAATGACATCGGCCAGCGCGCGCAGCTCATCCGCTGAATAGCCCATGCCGGTGGGGTTTGACGGTGAATTGACAATCACCCAGCGGGTGCGCGGGGTGATCGCCGCGGCAAGGCGGTCCGGCGTCATCTTTAAACCGTCGGCAAACCCGGCCTGCACATAGACAGGCGTGCCGCCGGCTACCTCAACAATACCAGCAAAGCTGACCCAATAGGGGGCCGGGATCACCACCTCGTCCCCGGCCTGAACGGTTGCCATCAGCGCATTGAACAGCACCTGCTTGCCGCCGGTACCAATCGAGATGTTTTCCGGTGTGACGGTGATGCCGTTTTCGCGCGCGAATTTGGCAACGATGGCGGCCTTCAGTTCGGGGATGCCGTCGACCTGCGTATATTTCGTGTGGCCGTCATGGATGGCGCGAATGGCGGCCTCTGTCACGTGCGGCGGGGTGTCGAAATCCGGCTCACCAGTTGCCAGCCCGATGACATCCCGGCCGGCCGCGCGCAGATCCAGCGCCAGCGACGAGATCGCCACGGTGGGCGACGGCGCGATGCGGTTCACCCGGTCGGCAAACGAGATCGCCAAATCGCCCGATGGGGCGCCCGAAGAAGATGCAGATTTGTCTGGTGCGTCAGTCATGACAACAGATGTGCCACATGGAACGCATAGTGGGAAGGGGGGGCACCAATGCTGGTTATCTTCAAGGATATATCTTAGGCACAATTGCAATCTTTGAATTCGACGTGCTTCTATTTCATCCAAGCGATCAAATCATCTCTGCCTTTGCTTGCACGTTGTCGCCATCAACTAATAAGTAACCGCAGGTTTAGCCAAAGACATGCCACAAGCCATCCCATATGATCCGGCTCTCGCACTGACTCAAATCATAGACACACGTATACTTGACGCGTTGGAAAAAGTGGCAGCAGCGCGTGAACCCGCGAACGCTGCAGAAGAGGCGTACAATGCAGCCTTGTTCAATTTTCAATCCATTGAACTGACGCTGAATGAATTGGGAGAACTCGGTATCGACACCGATTCGATTTTAAAGGAACTGGAGGTCGCCCGCAAAGCCGTTACAGATTCTGCAAACCATCTTGCGGCAACGCGCATCTCGTCCTTGAAGAACACAGCAAATGCAAAAACTGAAGCGCGAAAAATTCTGGCTTCACTTAAGGATTACCCCGAGTCACCACTGGATTTAGGCCGTATTCAGTTCAAATCCATGCCTATCAGTGCCGACTCGATCCAAATGGATGTGCAGTATTTTTCTGCCGACGTGATGTCTCAGCGATCCCGCTCTCTGGCCAGTAGCGTCAAGGGCTACGTATCCTCAAAAACAATCTTTCTTGGAGATCATCTGTCGACACTGGCCTCAAATGCCGCACAATCTCAGACGTCTCAACAAACCGAGGAACACGACATTGAAGGCACGCTGGTTTTCTCAATGGCATGCACGCACAAGAATGCTGTCCTGGTAGAGCCATGTGTTCTTGATGTAGACAAGGCCGCACGCGTCTGGAACGGGCTTGGCCTGAAGCCAGCGCTCGATCCAACCAAAAAAACTGAAATGTTGAAGGCAAGCCAAAGGTCTCCTTCAAACAAGGACGATGGTTTCTATGTATTGAGCGGTGCAACCTACGGGTCATGCTTTATCGGCATGGTTCATGTTATCCGGCAGTCCGATACCGCCGCCGAGCAACGAATGAAATCCGCAGTATCTTCGCTCCAGGCCCAAATGAAAATCGGTGGCTGGTTTATTGAGCATGAGGGCGGGTTTGGAGTCAGCAAATCATTCTCTGACGACGCCAAGGATATGTTGAGCACTCAGCAAATCACCTCTCATGCGAATGCGATTGTCATGGGTAGTATTCCAAACATTTCATCAAATGAAGTTCGCATCGGTGTAAAGGAATTTGCCGATTTTGATCCAGCAAAGATGATGGAAAAACTCGCCACCTTGCAGAACGCGACAGCGCGTGACCATGACAGCGTTGAAAGCTCAGCCAATGCCGCACGAACAGGCGGCGAGATGATGGCAATCAGGGCAACAGAAATCAAATCCGTGATGAGCGGACTTACCGAAGTCGATGATGGCCGCAACAAGATTATAAACATCAACTCGTTGATGACGGCTTTCGACGATTATGTGGCCAAAGCGATTGAAGGCAAGATCGGAACGCCCGTGACGTTCTATCTGAAACACATCACCGGGGCCCAGATTGCCCAGGAATGGATGAAAAAGTATTTTGGCAGCCCCAACCTTGAAGACGGGAGCAAGGATTCAGGCCCCGCAACAAGCAAGGATTCAGGCCCCGCAAAAGGCAATGATGAAGGATCCGGGGCGGCAAGTGATGCCAGTTCATCTGATGGGGGCAAGGGCAACGCCAGCGACGGCGGAACATCTGCAACGGATGCTGGCGATAACGCCACAAAAGCCTAAACCGGCAAAGGTCAAAAAAGAAAACAGCGAAGACAAGATTTAGTCAAGAGTATGCCTGTACACAAAATTTTAAGTCTGCAACAGCAATAACCACAAGTCTTCGCACCATGCTCTCGTATTTGAAAAAACTGTCATAAAGGAGCAAGAAAATGGAACCATACCTTCCGATCGACCATCTTGGATGTCTCGAGTTTCAAGAAGTTGAACCACGGCAGGTACATGCCGGAGAGCACAATATCCTAATAATGCGATGTCACGGTGTTCCAGCAGATGAACAACGCAACCCGTTCCCGCCAAATAGTCTGCATTTGCTTGTAGCGCATTTTTCACCTGATGGAGGAGACGTGGGCTATGTCAGCCATGCTGCAGATTGTCTTCAACTCGAAGCAGATTATTCAGCTTTTAAGGTAACCATGCGGGAGGATATTGTTCCGGCCGTCTATAGGTTGATACTGATATTTCAACAAGCCGAAGGGTTCGCTCAGCGCGGAAACGTAACGTTCAGAAGTGAGCGTCTCGCCATCCACGTCTTGGCCTGAAAGGCAAAGAGCAAACATCGAAAACCTCAAAGCGGGACAACCAACAGATGCCACCCAGAGTTATACCTGTCGACAAGAAAAGCGGATCTGCCCGCCTTGAAACCGTAACACCGGCAGAGCTTCAGCCTTATGAAGACACCACTGTCACGATGACATTGGGCGGCCTGATTGGTAATGTTAACGGCGAACCATATCGGGAAGATGCATTGCGTATCATGTTTGGTTACATCGGTGTCTATGGCGATGATCCGATTGGCTGGATGATATTCGATGCAATACGAATCAACCACCACCTGGGCGTTTACCAGATGATTGTCAGACCAACTTTGCCCGCCGGCCCTTATATGGTCGGTGTCATCCTCAAAGTAGAACAAGACCCAAGCAGTAGGAAGAAATTTGCTGGTTGCTGTTCAGCACTTCTCTCAGGGGTGAGTGCTAGAAGACTGAACAGCCGACGTGTTGTTGAAAACCAGAATTCAACAGCTTGCTGGAGTTCTGAACTTGCGACAGAAAATGGCCAAAATACTTGAAGGCGCAAATTCATTTGTTTTTCCAAGGGTTGAAAGACGAATGCACCAAGCACCGTTGGTAGACTGTGCCTTTACAGATGTTGGCTAAGTTTTTGGCTTGAATCAATTTGTCTTCATCCAAGTCACTTTCAATCTTGGTGAAAAGTGAAATTGCCTCGGCCTTGGTTTTTAAATACGGAGATTGGCTTAGCTCACCGATTGCTATTTTAAGCCACATATAAGCAAGCATTAAATCTTTTGGTACGCCTTCGCCCCTTTGGTACATACGCGCCAATTCGAACTGAGCCTCCCCACTTCCTAAAGTCGCAAGACTCGTAAACAGTGCTGCTGCCTTATTCAGGTCCCTTTTTGTTCCCGTGCCTTCATAAAGCATACGAGCAAGGGGAAGCCTTGCTGATACATCTCCAGCCTCTACAGCGGCAGTATACCAATAGACTGATTTACGATAGTTCTGGATTGTGCCTGTGCCTGTCTCAAAGAGAAGGCCGAGATTTTCCATAGCTTCCTTGCTACCGCGCATTCCTGCATCAAGGAATAGTTCGAATGCTCTTACCGAATCATTCTCTGTGCCTCGACCCATTAAAGTCACAAACGCCAAGGCTTCAGTTGCATGGAGACTTCCTCCCTTGTGTGCCTCTCTCCAAAGGTGGAACGCTTTCTGTGGATCAGCCTTTACTCCCTTTCCACCGTCATACATCTGACCAAGCAAGAATAATGCATCTGGATGACCTTCATTCGACAACTTTTGAAGAATAGGAAATGCCCTTTGGTATTCTTCAACTTGATACCAAAAAGCTCCATCTTCAAAGGCTGCTGCATAAATAACGGAAGATGGTAAGCACAAAGTCAGGGCTAATATGATTGCGATGTGCCGCCTACACATATTAAAATATCTGCTCAAAGCATGCATGTGGACGAAGGTCCATCCATTCTTTTGTGGTTCGTGCTGCATTTCTATGATCCACTGTAAGCTGACGCGGAAATAATCTCCGCTTCAGAATCAACCGAGTTCTTTGCTTCTTCTAAAGTCTCAAATCTGGAAGCCAACCCAATAAAATTCGCTGCACCGCCAAAACCAACAGAATCTGCGTAAGTAGTAACGTCTGCATTATTGTGGACGACATATCCCTTCCAATCTTCATGCTCGCGATAAACCACAGCAAAATGACCGCTATCGTCAGATTTCGCGAATGTCCATATTTGGTGATCTTTCATCTCAGCACTCCCTATCTCTTCTCCTCTCTATTCCAGTTCCGGTAAAAATCCCGTTAACGTCAGAGCGCTAAAACACTCTTTGCCCCGCCCCCTTCCCTCGTCGGGCTGGACTGCCTATCTTTCAATTCATGGAAGATGCGACACCCACACCAGACACACCTGCGCCGGGAACACCTGCGCCGGGGCAGCCTGCGCCTGCTTCATCCGTTGGCGAGATGATTATCACGCGTCCGCGCGCACCTGCCGATTTCGACCTGCAGTCCGAATTCTCGCCCGCTGGTGACCAGCCAACCGCCATTAAGGAACTTGTCGAGGGAATCCAGAATGGCGAGCGCGACCAGGTGCTGCTTGGCGTCACCGGATCAGGCAAGACGTTCACCGCCGCGCATGTCATCCGCCAGATCAAGCGACCGACCCTGATCCTCGCCCCGAACAAAACCCTGGCGGCCCAGCTTTATGGCGAGATGAAGTCGCTGTTCCCCGACAATGCGGTGGAATATTTCGTCTCCTATTACGATTATTACCAACCCGAAGCGTATGTCCCGCGTTCCGACACCTATATCGAGAAGGAAAGTTCAATCAACGAGCAGATCGACCGGATGCGCCATTCGGCAACGCGCGCGTTGCTGGAACGCGATGACGTGATCATCGTGGCATCGGTGTCCTGCATCTATGGCATAGGATCGGTCGAAACCTATTCGACCATGACCTTTCGGCTGTCGCGTGGCGAACAGATCGAACGGCAATCCATCCTGCGCCGGCTGACAGAACTGCAATACCGTCGCAACGACACCAATTTCGTGCGCGGCACCTTTCGCGTGCGCGGCGACAATGTAGAGTTGTTCCCGGCCCACCTTGAGGACCGTGCCTGGCGCATCTCGCTGTTTGGTGACGAGATCGAGGACATCTTCGAGATCGACCCGCTGACCGGCGAGAAAACGCAGAAGCTGGAGCAGATCACAGTCTTTGCCAATTCGCACTATGTGACGCCGCGCCCGACCTTGCAGCAGGCGACAAAACTGATCCGCACCGAATTGAAGGGCCGCATCACCGAGTTCACAGAACAGGGCAAATTGCTGGAGGCGCAGCGCATCGAGCAGCGCACCCAGTTCGATATCGAGATGATAGAGGCGACCGGGTCCTGCGCCGGTATCGAGAACTATTCGCGCTATCTGTCGGGGCGCGGCCAGGGCGAGCCACCGCCGACCCTTTTCGAATATCTGCCGGAAAACGCGTTGCTGATCATCGATGAAAGCCACGTCACCGTGCCGCAGATTGGCGCCATGTTCAAAGGTGACTTCGCCCGCAAGAGCACATTGTCGGAATTCGGCTTCCGCCTGCCATCCTGCATGGATAACAGGCCGCTGAAATTCGAGGAATGGGAAGGCTTCCGCCCGCAGACCGTCTTTGTATCGGCAACCCCCGGCACCTGGGAGATGGGCCGCACCGGCGGCGTCTTTTCTGAACAGGTTGTCCGCCCGACCGGCCTGACCGACCCTGACTGTATCGTGCGCCCATCCGGCAATCAGGTTGATGACATCATTGCCGAATGCCGTGATGCCGCAGCCAAGGGCCAGCGCGTGCTAATCACCACGCTGACCAAGAAGATGGCCGAGGCGCTGTCCGAATATATGTATGAGGCCGGCATCCGCGTGCGCTATCTGCATTCGGATATCGACACGCTGGAACGCATCGAGATCATGCGCGACCTGCGGCTCGGGGTATTCGATGTGCTGATCGGGATCAACCTGCTGCGCGAGGGGCTGGATATTCCGGAATGCGCGCTTGTCGGAATACTGGATGCCGATAAGGAAGGCTATCTGCGGTCGAAGACATCACTGATCCAGACCATTGGTCGCGCCGCGCGGAATATCGAAGGGCGGGTCATCCTGTATGCCGACAAGATCACCGATTCGATGCAATATGCGCTGGATGAAACCAATCGTCGCCGCGCCAAGCAGGAAGCCTGGAACGAGGCCAATGGCATCACCCCGGAATCAATTCGCAAGGACATCAATGATGTTCTGAAATCGGTCTATGAGCGCGGCGACCACGTCACCCCGCAGGCTGGTGGTGCGGAAGGCAGCCTTGTCGGCAACAATTTTGCGACCGTGATTTCCGATCTGGAAAAGACCATGCAGGACGCCGCGGCCAATCTGGAATTTGAGGAAGCGGCCCGGCTGCGCGATGAAATCCGCCGGATGGAAGCTGCCGAACTGGGACTGAACGCGCCCGGCGTGCCGCAGGCCATCGCCCAGCGCTATACATCGACCACTGATGATGCTGGCAAAGCCCGTTTTCCAGCCGGTACACCGGGCGAACCAACACGAAAACGCCCCCGTCGACGCTGAGCCCCGGTACGCGGCATCTGTTTTTATTCGTTTTTCTGCCGGGCGAAAGTTTCGGGCCTTTTTTGCCTTATTTTTTTTCGCGTCCCGGTTGACAGAAAACGGCAAAAACCGGCGAATCGGCAGGATCAATCAGTCCGGTTTGTGCACAGTGTCACGCTATCGTCACATAAGTCTGACAAGCAACGGATTTTATGTAATATTTTTCCGAATGCTCTATGAATTTATTGACTAATATATTGATTTCATGAAATTTTAAAAACTGCCTAAAATTTAATCATCTTGCAAAATTTACCATGAAATCAGCGCCAAAACCTGTTTGTCATCCTTTCATCCACATAGTTATCCACAGGATTCGGGGATAGATTTTTTTGTGATGCATAGCGGTATCAATATAACCGCTTGGCACTACCCGCGCGCGAAAAGGACAGCTAGATTAGAGCGTAATGACCGAGCAACAGACGACAGAAAAAAGCCCGAACCTGCCCCCTGATCTCGGGCGCGGCCTGGCCTATCTGAAGGCCGAGGTGCGGAAGCTGACCGGTGACCCGGGTGTGTACCGCATGATGAACGGTGCCGGCGAGGTGCTGTATGTCGGCAAGGCGCGCAATCTGGCGCGGCGGGTGACCAGCTATACCCAGCCGAACCGACTGTCGAACCGGCTGATGCGAATGGTCAGCGAGACCGAAACGCTGGAAGTGATCGTCACCAAGTCAGAGACCGAGGCGCTGCTTCTTGAATCGAACCTGATCAAGAAGATGAAGCCGCGCTACAATATTCTGCTGCGCGATGACAAAAGCCTGCCGCAAATCCTGCTGACAGCCGACCATGAATTTGGCCAGCTGACCAAACATCGTGGACGCAAAACCCGCAAGGGAGATTACTTCGGTCCCTTTGCCTCGGCCGGTGCGGTCAACCGTACAGTGGCTGATCTGGCCCGCGCCTTCATGCTGCGCACCTGTTCGGATTCAGTATTCAATGCCCGCACGCGCCCCTGTCTGCAATATCAGATCAAACGCTGCAGTGGCCCCTGTGTCGGGCTTGTGTCGGCTGGCGACTATGCCGCGCAGATGGATCAGGCGCGTCGTTTTCTGTCGGGTGAATCTGCCAAGATCCAGCGCGACTATGCGACCCGCATGCATGCCGCCGCTGAAACGCTGGAATTTGAAACAGCTGCCATCTGGCGCAACCGTATTCGTGCGCTCAGCGGCATTCAGGCAAATCAGGACATCAATATCCCGAACCTGCATGATGCCGATATCATCGCCCTTGCCCGCAGTGGTGAAAAATCCTGCATCCAGACCTTTTTCATTCGCGGCGGGTCGAACTATGGCAACCGGTCCTATTTCCTGACGCATAATACCGAAAGCGATGATGCCGCTGTTCTGACGGCCTTCCTTGGCCAGTTTTATGATGACAAGGAGCCGCCAGCCGAAATTCTGGTCTCTGCCATGCCAGATGAAACGGCCCTGCTTGGCGAGGCACTGTCCATTCGCGCCGGCCGCGCGGTACGGATCAGCCGGCCACAACGCGGTGCCCGCACCAAGCTGACAGAAATGGCGCGCCGCAACGCCGAAGAGGCGCTGGCGCGCAATCTTGCCGATACCAGCTCGCAGCGCCGCCTGCTGGGTGAACTGGCTGACCTGTTCGGCATGGATTCCCCCCCTGAGCGTGTCGAGATATATGACAATTCGCATATTCAGGGCCGACATGCTGTTGGCGGCATGGTGGTTGCCGGGCCAGACGGGTTCAACAAGGCAGCCTATCGCAAGTTCAACATGCGCGAAGATGGGGCCCATGCGGTGGTGCAAGGCGATGATTTTGCGATGATGCGTCAGGTCATCCACCGGCGGTTTGAACGCGCACTGAAAGAAGATCCCGACCGCACTGGTGACAGCTGGCCCGATCTGTTGCTGATTGATGGTGGCAAGGGCCAGCTCAGCGCTGTCAGTGACGTGATGGATGATCTTGGCGTTACCGATATAACCGTTGTTGCCATTTCCAAGGGACCGGACCGCAATGCCGGGCGTGAACAATTCCATATGCGCGGGCGCGACAGCTTTACCCTGTCGCCGCAGGCCTCTGCCATGCATTTTCTGCAGCGTCTGCGTGATGAGGCGCATCGCTATGCCATTGGCACGCACCGCGCCCGTCGCCAGAAGGCCGAACTGACAAGCCCGCTTGACGGTGTGCCGGGGATCGGTCCGAAACGCAAAAAGGCGTTGCTGGCGCATTTCGGGTCGGCCCGCGCCGTGTCGGCTGCCGGTCTGCAGGACCTTGAGGCTGTCGACGGCATTTCAAAAGCGGTGGCCCGACATATTTATGATTGGTTTTACAGTGGGCATTCCTGACGCCATGCGCCATAATGGCTACAATAATGTTTCGCACTGGTCGTCGATGGCGTGGTGACGGAACACGGGGGAAGAGCGTAGAGATGACGACCGTGCTTAAATCGGTGCCAAACTGGATGACGATCCTGCGGATTGTTGCCGCGCCGGTGATCGCCATTCTGATCTGGACTGACAATGTCGAGGCAGGCTACGCACCAGCGCTGGTGCTGTTCATTCTGGCCAGCATTTCCGACTTTATCGATGGCTGGATGGCCCGCCGTCTTGGTGTGGTCTCAAAGCTGGGTGCGATGCTCGACCCGATTGCTGACAAGGTGCTGATCGGCACATGTCTGTTGTCACTGGCGCATGTTACCGATGATGGCTGGTGGTACATTCTGCCAGCGCTTGTCATCATTTCTCGCGAATTTCTGATTTCGGGTCTGCGCGAATTTATGGCCGGGCGCAGCGTCGACATGCCGGTGTCGGCAACCGCAAAGTGGAAAACGACCCTGCAGCTGGTGGCCATCGGGTTTCTGATTGGCGCACCGGTGTTCCCGTCGGTGCAGTTTGCCAATGAAGTCGGGCTGATCTGTCTGTGGGTTGCCGCCTTTATCACTGCCCAGACAGGCATCGCCTATTACCGGGGTGTTCTTTATCATGACGACAAGTCCCCCCGATAACGCCGGGCTTGCTGATGTCATGCAGCGCCACGGAACAGTTATCGGTCTTGCTGGCTGGTCAGGCAGTGGCAAGACCACACTTGCCGAAAAGCTGATTTCGTTGCTGAGTTCGCAAGGGCTGGATGTCGCAACAGTCAAACATGCACATCATGACTTTGATGCCGACACGCCCGGCAAGGACAGCTATCGGCATCGTGCCGCTGGTGCCCGTCAGGTGGCCGTGTCATCAGCCGCGCGCGCGGTTCTGTTCACCGAAAACAGAACACGCCCCGAGCGCACACTTGCCGACCTGATTGCCGCGTTGGAGCCGGCAGATATCGTCATCGTCGAAGGCTTCAAGACGTCGGCCATTCCAAAGATTGAAATCCACCGCGCGGCTGCGAACAAGCCCCTTCTGTGCACCGGTGACCCGCAGATCATTGCGGTGGCCAGCGATGATTTTTCGGCCCTGCCGGACGGGGCGCCACCTGCAATCCCGCTCGATGATGCTGATGCAATAGCCGCCTTCATCCTTGCAAGTTTTGAACAGCGCCGCGCAAAGGAACCGCAATGAGTGACAGCGCTGTTCTCTATCGTGGCAGCATCTCGCCGGATGAAGCGGTTGACCGGCTGAGGGCGCGTGTCGGCATCGTAACAGCAACGCATGAAACAATTGGTCTTGGCGATGCGGCGGGCCGCATCATTGCCGGTGATCTGATTGCCCCGACCAATCTGCCAGCTTCCAACAATGCCGCAGTTGACGGCTATGCTGTTGATGCTGCGTTCCTGGCGCGCCAGCCAGACCATGCCTTTCAGGTCATCGGGCGTACTGCTGCAGGGCATCCGTTCGGCAGCGCTGTGCCGTCCGGTGCGGCTGTGCGCATCTTTACCGGTGCTGTCATGCCAGCCGGAACCGACGCTGTTGCCATGCACGAGTTTTGCCGCCCCTCCAAGGACAACGCGCATGTGCAGATCGACAGCAAGCTGACCCCCGGCAGCAATAACCGCCCGGCCGGGGAAAATCTGCGCCAGGGTGAAGTGATCATCGCAGCTGGCACCCGCCTTGATGCGGCAGATACAGGCATTGCCGCCGCCGCCGGATTTGCACAGCTGACAGTCTTTCGTCAGCCGGTTGTGGGGCTGTTATCGATGGGCGATGAACTTGTCGAGGCCGGCGGCGACATCCACCCCGGACAGCTGCATGATTCCAACCGTCCGATGCTGGCTGAAATGCTGCGCGCCGACGGCTTTCTCGTCCGCGATTTCGCGATCATTCCGGACAATAGGGATGCGTTGAGCGATGCGTTCCGCGTTGCCCTTTCCACCTGTGATGCCGTGATATCATCAGGCGGCGCATCGGATGGCGATGAAGACCATACGCAGGCCGCAATGGACGCAGTGAAAGCCGAAAAATTGTTCTGGAGACTGGCCATAAAGCCGGGGCGTCCGATGTCGGCAGCCATTCTTGATGGCGTTCCGCTGATGTGCCTGCCGGGCAATCCGGTGGCGGCCTTTGTCTGTTACAGGCTGGTTGGTGCGCCAGTGCTGGCCCATATTGCTGGCCGCACGCCTGTTCCCGTTCTGCGGCTGCCTGTGCGTGCCGGCTTCGATCACCATAAATCCCCGGGCCGCGCCGAATATCTGCGTGTTGTTCTGGAACAGGCCGAGGATGGCAGTCCGATCATGCAGTTGCATGGACGCAAAGGTGCCGGGATCCTGTCATCCCTGACCGGGGCTGACGGATTGATCGAAATTCCAGTTGAAAATACCGGCGTGGCTGTCGGAGACTATATGTCCTTTATACCCTTTCGGGAGGCCGGGCTGTGAGCCAGACCAGCATAACCCTGCGCTATTTCGCGTGGATGCGTGAACATACCGGCGCTGATGCCGAAACGATCGACCTGCCTGATGGTGTCACGTCGGTTGGCGACCTGCTGCCGCTGCTGCGTGACCGGTCCGCCGGCCATGCCCTTGCCCTGTCCAATATGCGCACGGTGCGGGTGGCGGTGAACCGCGCATATGGTGATCTGGATACACCGGTGTCGGCAGGTGATGAAGTTGCCTTTTTCCCGCCTGTGACAGGGGGCTAGCCGATGTCGGTGCGAGTACAGACAGAGGATTTCGATATCGGTGTGGAGAGCCGGGCGCTGCAAGCTGACAGTGTTGGCGGGATCGCCCTGTTCGTTGGCACGGTGCGCGGACTGTCCAGCGATAATGGTGTGACCGCGATGACGCTGGAACATTATCCCGGCATGACCGAGGGCGAGCTGGAACGTATCGAGGCCGATGCGATGGACCGCTGGCCATTGGAGCGTGTTACCATTATCCACCGTGTTGGAAGGTTGCTGGCCGGCGAGCAGATCGTTCTTGTCGCCACCGCATCAGCGCATCGCCAGGCTGCCTTTGACGCCGCCCAGTTCATTATGGATTTTCTGAAGACCGACGCGCCCTTCTGGAAAGCGGAAGAGCGTGATGGCAAAACCAGCTGGGTTGAAGCGCGTGACAGCGATACGGCCGCACGCGACAAGTGGCACGATGACAGCGCATCGCCGTCGCGCTCAGGTTCCGGCGATTAGGCAAACGGCAATGAAGCGCCCGGTTAGATCGCGATCCGTCCGCGCACCAGATTTTCATACCCGTCAACAAGCTGGCGGCTGATATCTGCCGGTGTGAAGCTGTGATCCCCAACCTGCGAGACCGGCGTTACCTCGGCAGCTGTGCCTGTCAGGAAACATTCTGTCATGTCCGACAGGTCATCAAGCGTCAGGTGACGCTGCACAACCTTGATCTGCATTGATTCGGCAAGCGCGATAACGGTGCGCCGCGTGATGCCATCAAGAAAGCAGTCGGCAATCGGTGTATGAATGGTGCCTTCACCATCCACAAAAAACACATTGGCGCCCGTTGCCTCGGCAATATAGCCGCGATAATCAAGCATCAGGGCATCCTGAAATCCCTTTTTCTCGGCAGCATGCTTTGACAGGGTACAGATCATATAGAGACCTGCCGCCTTGGCGTTCACGGGGGCTGATTCGGGGGATGGCCGTTTCCAGTCGGAAATGTCCAGCGTGATCCCCTTCATCTTGACTTCAGGATCGAAGTAGCTTGGCCATTCCCAGGCAGCAATGGCGACATGCGTTGTGGTGTGCTGCGCTGATATCGCCATCATCTCGGAACCGCGCCACGCGAACGCCCGCACATAGCCGTCAACGATTCCGTTAGCTTCAACGACGGCCATCTTTGCGGCATCTAGTTCATCATCGCCAAGCGGTAATTCAAAATCCATGATCTTGCAGGAATTTCGCAGGCGCTCGGTATGCTCGCGGCCCTTGAAAATGACGCCGGAATAGACGCGCTCACCTTCAAAAACTGTACTCGCATAATGCAGACCGTGACTGAGTGTGTGCGACGTCGCATCTCGCCACGGCACCATCTCGCCATTGATCCAGATACTGCCGTCCCGATCATCAAAAGGCACTAGCGCCATATTACCGCTCCTCTCGGGCCAGCTGCTTGTTGGCCCTGTATTCTGCCGCCGGAATTTAGTTCCAAATCGGACTTGTTATGTTACTACTTTACGACGCTACCACTGCATTAAATAATTGGTCAACATGGCTGACATAAAACCTATTGGAAAAGCGCTCTTCCTTCGTGAGGAGGAACTGCGCCGCGGCATCGAAATGATGTTCTTCGCCTATCGCGATTTCACCAGCGAGGCTGATTCGATTCTTGCCGAACAAAATATGGGCCGCGCTCATCACCGGGCAATCTATTTTATCGGGCGAAACCCGGGAATCACTGTCAGCGAATTGCTGACGATCCTGAACATCACCAAGCAAAGCCTGTCGCGTGTGCTGTCATCACTGGTCGAGACTGGCTATGTGGTGCAGAAAAAGGGCCCTGAGGACCGGCGCCAGCGGCTGCTGTTCCTGACCGAGACAGGCACCGCTCTGGAAGCACGCCTGACGGCCGTGCAGGGGCGGCGTTTTGCCAACGCCTATCGCGAGGCCGGCATGTCCGCTGTCGAAGGGTTTCACCAGGTTCTCGAAGGCCTTCTCGACCCGCAGACGCGGCGTCAGATCGACAAGCTCGGCAAGGCATCAGGGGGCATTGGAGAGAGCTGACACGGCATGGTGACAACATGAATGATCGGCACATATTGGTGATCGATGATGATGATCGGCTACGGGTTCTGTTACGCCGGTTTCTTGAGGAAAGCGGCTTTCGCGTAACCGATGTCGGATCAGCCAGCGAAGCCCGCAAGGCGCTTGACGGGCTGGTGTTTGATGTTCTGATTATCGATATCATGATGCCTGGCGAGACAGGCCTTGAATTTCTTGCTGATATTCGCAAGGACAATCCGGTTCCCGCCTTGTTTCTGACGGCCATGTCAGAGACCGAACACCGGATCACCGGGCTTGAGACGGGTGCAGATGACTACATGTCAAAGCCGTTTGAACCACGTGAACTTGTGCTGCGGATCAAGTCCATCCTGTCCCGTTCGACGTCGCGAGATCCGGCAAAGGCGCAGCTTGTGACGTTTGGGCCTTACAGTTTCGATCTGTCTGTCGGCATTCTGATGCACAGCACTGGCCGCATCCATATGACATCTTCGGAACAGCGGTTGATGCAGATTTTTGCTTCCTCTCCAGACCGTATTCTGTCGCGCGATGACATTGCCAAGTCGATGGATAATACGATGCGTGACCGGTCGATTGACGTTGCCGTCGCCCGGCTGCGCGCCAAGATCGAACCCGACCCGCGTTTCCCGGTTTATCTGCAGAATATTCGCAACAAAGGCTGGCTGCTGCGCACCGACACACCACCGGATATTTCACATGCAACTTCGTGATTATCTGCCAAAGACCCTGTTCGGGAGAATGCTGTCGATCATCCTGATACCAATGATTCTTGTGCAGGTGATCACTGTCTTCATTTTTTATGAGCGGCATTGGGACACGGTTACCCGCCATATGGCCGAACAGCTTGCCGCCGATATCAGCCTGCTTGCGGATCGCACCGGCACGGCCCCCGATGAAGCAACCATCGCCGTCGTACAGGAAACGGGCTGGCAATATTTCGCCTTCCCGGTACAGTTCGATGCCGATGCTGAATGGACACAATCCGCCAATCAGCCGCCGCAAAGCTATGCCGAGGAAATGCTGCGTGTCGAACTTGCCAAACGTATTGATCTGGACTGGGCGATCAATCTTACCTCTGATCCCAGCCTGATCTATGTGGACCTGAAACTTGATAACGGGGTGATGCGGATCTATGCCAGCCGCAAGCGTATTTTCTCCTCGACCAGCTGGACCTTCTTCGGCTGGACGCTGGGATCATCCATGCTGCTGTTTGCCATCGCGCTGTTGTTCATGCGTGGTCAGGTGCGCCCGATCCTGCGCCTTGCAAATGCTGCGCGCGCGCTTGGCCTTGGCCGACAGGCACCAGATTTCCGGCTGGAAGGTGCACGCGAGGTAAGGCTTGCTGGGCGCGCCTTTCAGGCCATGCGCCACCGCATCATGCGGCAATTGAATGAAAGAACCGAGATGCTGGCCGGCGTCAGCCACGATCTGCGCACACCGCTGACCCGTATTCGCCTGCAGCTGGAATTAATGGCCAACAAGGATGACGCAGAAGCCATTCGCGCCGACCTCGCAGAGATGGAAGAGATGATCGACGCCTATCTGAATTTTGCGGCTGGCGAGGGAGAGGAGCCACCCGAGGATACAGATGTCAAAACCATGCTTGACCGGCTTGCTGAACAAACCCGCAACGCCCACGGCTTTGATATAAAGGTGGCACAGCCCACCGACAGCATTCCAATCTTTCCATTGCGCCGCAAGGCGATGCGCCGCGCCTTTGAAAACATCATCTCCAACGCGCTGGCCTATTCAACGCAGATGGAAATCAACATGCGTTATCGTAATGACGAGATTTCGATGTTTTTCGATGACAATGGCGCCGGTATCCCGGCCGAACTGCGGGCAGAAGCTATCCGTCCCTTTGTGCGACTGGAAACATCGCGGAATCGCCAGACGGGTGGTACCGGTCTTGGTCTGTCAATTACCAGCGATATCATCATGGGACATGGCGGCGAACTGGTTCTTGGTGACTCGCCGTTGGGTGGCCTGCGCGTGTCCATAAAGATACCTGTCTAGGCACGCGTTCGCCCGGCGCGCCACAACAATAATTCACACCCGCATTCCAGGCACCAGGATAGAGGACACCAATCCGTCTAGTACATGCGGCTGCCATTTGGCGCGTCGCTGTCCGGCCCGATCAACACGATCTCACCCTTGTCATTTGCCACGCCAAGGGTCAGCACTTCAGACATGAACGGGCCGATCTGCCGCGGCGGGAAATTCACCACAGCCATTACGCGTTTGCCAACAAGGCTGTCCGGATCATAGAGTTCGGTAATCTGTGCCGATGATCGGCGCGTGCCAAGCTGGTCACCAAAATCGATCACCAACTTGATCGCCGGTTTGCGGGCTTCAGGAAACGGCTTCGCATCGATCACCGTGCCAACGCGAATATCGATCTTCAGAAAATCATCAAAGCTGGCAACTGGCGTGGCGTGGTCAGTGTCTTCAGTCATCGTCGCCTCGCAACGCAGATCTATTGATAGCGGCTGCCGGGGCCAGACGGACCGGCGTCACCACCATCAGCATCACCTTCGGATGATGTGTCATGCATTGCGGCATCAGAATGCGAATCTCGCAATACACGCAGGGTGCGACCCCACTCTTCGGCACGCGTCAGTCGCGCATCAATTTCTTTCAGGGTCGTCGACAGATCGGCGCTGTCATCTGTTTTCCAGACACGTGCCACCTGCATGGCAACAAGAGCAACGCCGCGCACGCGCGCCTCACCAGCCAGCTCGGCAACATCATCACCCACCATGCGCAGCATCATCCGCATGGCCTGACCCAGCGAATCAAGCAAGCGCAGACCAAGCGCCGGGTCACGCCGCGCCGCCGCATCAAGCTGGATGATCTGTGCCTTGTGGGGTGCGTAAACCTCGAACCGGTGCATGAGCGCTTCAACAATCTTCTCGCGGATACTGACATCACCAGCATCTTCAATGTCTGCAAGGCTTTCCAGCACAGCCTGCCGGTCCAGCATCGCCAACTGATGCAGGATCAACGCTGTGATGCTGCCGGAAACCGCTCGGGCGGCAGCGGCAGGTATCTCGGCAGCGGCCGCGACATCATCAATATGGATATGCCGGGGCGATGTCGTGGCAAGCTCGTTCCAGGCGGCTTCAGCAAGCCGGTCCATCATTTCGCTTTGGGTGCTGTTCCCGCTCATCACAATCCGTCCTGTCTTTGCAAAGCACGTTGCCACCATCTGATAGCGACAACATCAGTTAGCAACATCATCTGATAGCGACATGGGCATTTTGGTGACCGGGTTCAAGCGGCACCCGATGATGCCGCCCTACTACCTGGCGGGCCCAAACCTGGCGGGCCATCACCCTCATAGACCCGGAAGCTAGCTGCCGAGTTCAACCGACCGGTCACGCGCTGCCAGAATGGCGCGCCGCATCAACGGGCCAAGCCCGTCATCATCCATCAGCACCGCCAGCGCAGCCGCTGTCGTTCCGCCCTTGCTGGTAACATTGATGCGCAGTTGCGACGGTGGTTCGTCAGAGTCCTCGATCAACGCCCCGGCACCCGCCACTGTGGCCTCGGCAAGCTGGCGCGCAAGTGCATCAGGCAAGCCGGCTTCAATACCGGCGCTTGTCATCATCTCGGCCAGCAGGAACACATAGGCCGGCCCTGATCCGGATACCGCTGTCACCGCATCCATCAGCGCTTCGTCATCAATCATAACAACACCGCCAATGGCCGACAGCAGCTGGCGGGCCAGTGCCACCATAGAGTCTGGTGCATCGCTGCGCGCATACAGCGCTGTTACACCCTTGCCAATTGCCGCCGGTGTGTTGGGCATTGAGCGCAGGACAACGGCCTGATCACCCAGCCTGTCATGGAACCAGGCGGTGGGAATGCCGGCCGCAATGGACAGATAGCCCGTGTCCGGGCCAGCCAGACTGCCAAGGCCCGCAATCGCTTTATCCATCATTTGCGGCTTTACCGCAAGCACCACAATCCGCGCTGCACGCCCAACCGCAGCGCACGCTTCGATGGAATCATAGCGGGACACATTGTCATATGCGGCTGTCCATCCCAGATGGTCGTGAAACGGCTCGACGATGGCAAAATCGGCCTGAAGGTCATCATCAGCAAGCCAGCCGCGCAGCATGGCGCTGCCCATCTTGCCACAGCCGATGAGCGTGATCAGTGGGTTCATCCGGTTCATCCGCACAGCACAGCTTGATCGCGCGCTATGCTTCTCCTCTGGTAATCATTGTGACAGCCATGGTGGCATCATCAGCCGACAGCGTGCCATGAACGACCTGATAGATCGCCGGATATACCTGCTCGCATTCGCCAAGCATGATATCGACAACATCCTCAATCTGTTCAGGCGTGGCCCCGCCCGCTCCGCGCAGCGCCAGCGTGTGTCGCAGCTCCAGCTCACATGTCCCCATGTCCAGCGCCAGATGCCCGATGAACAGATGCTGGTTCAGCAACGCCGCCAGCATTGCCAGCTCGCCAAGCATTGTTGCATCTGCCTGCACATCGATGCGGCAGATCACCTGCATCGTTTCATCATCATCCTGCCAGGACACCGCCAGCTGATAATCGCTCCACTGGCCGGGAATTTCGGCAATAATGGCGTTCCGCTGCTTTTTGTGAACAAGCCACTCCTGACGCGCAACAAACCGTGTCACCAGTTCAATCGGGTGCGCGAGGGTCTGATCCTGTAATGCGGTGCCGGTGGCCATGTGTCTCTGTCCGAAATGCGGGTTCTGCCACGTGCTGGCAGCCTGCGCAGAATGCCGCAACCTTGATCGGCTTTCAACACAATATTTTGTGTATGAAGGCAGCCATACACACATGTGCTTGTGGATAACTGCGCCGAATCAGCGGAAATCAACAGCTTTTCTGGGACCAACAAAATAGCCGTGATCGCGCATCTGGCATCGCCGCTCACATTTACATAAGGGCGATGCGCGCAGATTTTGATTTACAGGAGGTAGAATCGTCGAGGGATCAGCGCTTGCTGCGTGTCTTTCCGGCCGCTTTGCCCGCAGATTCAGGTGCAGATTTTGCGGCAGATCTTGCGGGCGCTTTCTTGGCCGCCTTTTTCATTGCGGCTGCTGGTGCCGCAGCCATATCTGCTTCCATAGCGGCCAGCCGGGCGGCCAGCGCCTCATGCCGTGTCCGCAGCGCATCAAATTCCTCGCGGGTGACAAGGCCGCGTGCATTCAGCGCACGTTCGGTCCGCGCCGAGACGATATTTTCAATTTCCTCGCGCACGCTGCCAAGCGCTGACGCTGCCCCGTTGGCAACCTGTGCAAGATCAGAAATCAGTCCTGGACGCGAACGCATCGCCATCTCCTCTGGGTAAGGCCAAGACACGACATGGTATGACCATATGGCATCACGGCTTGGTAACACGCCACGGAACAGCCGGCGGGTGGCTGGCACATCAGGCAGTTGATGCCTTTGCTATATCTAGGATAATACAGCGCGCTTTCCAATACCACTGGCACGCGCTTTACGATACTGTACCGGCGATAACAGCCGGGCCAGCAGAACAGGACACGCTGATGACAACAGGCATAATTCTTCCGGAATTCGACCCGTTCCTCATAAATTTTGGAGGGTTCGGCATCCGGTGGTATGCGCTGGCCTATATCGTTGGATTGCTGGCCGGTTACTGGATTTTGCGGCGCGAGGCGCGCCGTCACACCGCACCGATAGACCTGGCCGGCATCGACAGCCTGCTGAATCATGTTTTGCTGGGGGTCATTCTTGGCGGGCGGATCGGCTTTGTGTTGTTTTATCAGCCGTCCTATTATCTGGCAAATCCGCTTGATATCCTGAAAGTCTGGCAGGGCGGCATGGCCTTTCATGGCGGGCTGTCAGGTGTGATCATCGCGATGTGGCTGTTTGCAAGGCGGCGCGGCATTCCGTTTCTGAGTGTCAGCGACCGTGTGGCCATGGTGGTACCGATCGGCCTGTGTCTTGGTCGTATTTCGAATTTCATCAATGCCGAATTATATGGCCGTGTCACCGACAGGCCATGGGGCATGGTCTTTCCCGGCAGTGACGGTATGCCCCGCCACCCCAGCCAGCTGTATGAAGCCGGGCTGGAAGGGCTGCTGATTGGCCTGATAATGCTGTACGGCTATGCCCGGGGCTGGTTGGACATGACCGGCCGCCTGTCTGCCGTTTTGCTGATCGGCTACGGGCTTGCCAGATTCATGGTCGAATTTGTGCGCGAACCCGACCCGCAACTGGGCACGCTGATGGGCCTTGTCACCATGGGCCAGCTGCTGTGCCTGCCGATGATCGCTGGCGGGCTGTATATCCTGTGGCGCTCGGCACCCGGGAATGGCGGGCGTACAGCATGACGGGGTCCGGCGACACACCACTTGGCGACCGGCTGAAGGCCCGCATTGATGCGGACGGCCCAATCGGGGTCGATGACTTCATGGCCGCCTGCCTTGGTGATGCGCAGGATGGCTATTACCAGCAGTCCGACCCCTTCGGATCGCAGGGAGATTTCACAACCGCACCAGAGATTTCAGGACTGTTTGGCGAGATGTGCGGCCTCTATCTGGCGCATATGTTCGAACGTGCCGGCGCACCATCGCAGACATCCGTTATCGAACTTGGCCCGGGGCGCGGCACTTTGATGCGTGATATGCGGCATGTCTGGGCACAGCTGATGCCGAAGATGACAGAATGCCCGGTTCATCTGCTGGAAACCAGTCAGCATCTGCGCCAGTTGCAAGCTGACCTGCTTGGCGATGCAGACACCAGCTGGCACGGCGAGATCGACACCCTGCTGGCCGCATCGAGCGGGCCGCTGTTCGGTGTTGCCAATGAATTCTTTGACGCGCTGCCGGTAACCCAGCTGATCCGCCATCACGGCAACTGGCATCATCGACAGGTTGCCGTGCATGATGGACGCCTGACCTTTGCCATTGGCCCGGTTGCCAATGATCTGCCAATACCATTTGATGAACAGGCAGCATCGCATGATGATATGTCTGACGGCACAGTGATCGAACATTGTCCTTTGGCAGACAGCGTGATGTCGGCGCTGGCCAGCGCGATTGCCAGACGCGGTGGTGCGATCCTGATTGTCGATTATGGCAGCAACGGCAATCCGGGGGACAGTTTGCAGGCCGTCGCGGCGCACAAGCCAGTTGATATCTTTCACATGCCGGGTGCTGCCGACCTGTCACACTGGGTCGACTTTGCGGCGCTTGGCAGGGTTGCCTCGGCAGCCGGGGCAAGGCTGATCCCGCCCGTGTCGCAAGGCCGCTTTCTGTTGCAAGTCGGATTGGCCGAACGTGCCGAGGCCGCAGGAAAACTGGCCGACCCGGAAACGCGGCGCGCACTGTATGCCGCTGTCGACAGGCTGACCAGCCCGGCGCAGATGGGCACTGTTTTCAAGATGGCGCTGCTGGTACCGGACGGTGATGGCCTGCCCCCGGGCTTTGCACATGATGACCTGCAGGAAGACCCGACAAGCAAGGGCCAAGAGGGCCAGGAGCGATAGCATGGTGCGCATGAAATGATGCTTGGCAACGGGTTCGAAATTGCTGCAGGTGCGCCGCGCTATCTGCGTCATGCCAAAACCGCCGCGCTGGCCCCGCACGGTTTTTTCTCGGCAGAGGGCGGCATCAGCACAGGCATCTATGCCAGTCTGAATTGCGGCTACGGCTCTGCCGATGATCCCGCACTCGTCTCTCAGAACAGATCCGCCGCGGCCGCCAGCCTGAACATTGATTCGCCGCAGCTTGTCGCCGTCTATCAGGTGCATGGCACAACCTGCATCAAGGCTGATGCCGTGACCCCGGTGTCTGCCCGGCGCGATCAGATGATCAGGGCGGACGGCATCATCACCACGCAGCCCGGCCTTGCGCTGTCCATCCTGACTGCAGATTGCCTGCCACTTCTGCTGACCGATGCCGATGCGACTGTCATCGGTGCCTGCCATGCCGGGTGGCGGGGTGCGGTGGCCGGGATCGTTGCTTCCACCGTTGCCGCGATGCAGGATGCCGGTGCTGGTGAAATTACCGCGATGATCGGCCCGACGATTCGCCAGCCCAGCTATCAGGTCGGCAAGGACATGCGAGACGAGGCGCTGTCGCTCAGCCCGTCAGCCCTCCGCGACAAGACGGCAAGCTGCTTTCTTGCCGATGGTCCGGATCATTTCCGCTTTGATCTTGCTGGTCTGGTGCGCCATCACCTGACGTCCCTTGGGGTTGCCGCGGTCCATGATTGCGCGGTGGACACCTATACAGCGCAGAACTCCTCCCCCGATTCCCTGCCCTTTTTCTCGCACAGACTGGCAACACATCGCCATCAAAGCGATTCGGGACGGCAGATTTCGGTGATCAGAAAACCGGCTCAATAACCTGAAGACAGCGCGGGAAGGGCGCGACAAACATGCCGCATCTCTATATTTTTCTTGGACTTCTGTTCATCGGCCTGCTGGCAAGTTGCTTTATGTAATGGGCAGGAATTTAACAATTTTGTCACAAAGACGAAGCAAGTGCCTTGCCCGAGATGGGGCGGGTTGCTATCACATCAACAGGCATTCCCAGACGGTAGCACCGGCGGTCACTGAGTTGTAAATGAAAATCCTGTCATGCAACAGTAATCGACCGCTGGCCGAAGCTATCGCGGCCTATCTTGATGTCCCCCTGACAAAGGCTGACGTCCGCCGCTTTGCCGATATGGAAGTCTTCGTTGAAATTGGCGAGAACGTGCGCGGCGAGGATGTATTCGTGGTCCAGTCCACCTGCTTTCCGGCCAATGACAATGTTATGGAACTTCTGGTGGCGCTGGATGCGCTGCGCCGTGGTTCGGCCCGCCGGGTCACGGCTGTCCTGCCCTATTACGGCTATGCACGCCAAGACCGCAAATCAGGCCCCCGCACACCGATCTCGGCAAAGCTGCTGGCCAACCTCATCACCTCGGCCGGTGCCGACAGGGTGCTGACGATTGATCTGCATGCGGGCCAGATACAGGGCTTTTTCGACATTCCGACCGATAACCTGTTCGCCGCACCTGTCTTCATTGACGATATCAAGACGCGGTACACAAACGGCAATCTGATGATCGTCTCGCCAGATGTTGGGGGTGTGGTGCGCGCGCGCTCGCTGGCCAGCCGTCTTGATGCCGATCTTGCCATCATCGACAAGCGGCGACCAAAGGCTGGTGTGTCGGAAGTCATGAACATCATCGGTGATGTGGACGGTCGACACTGCATCATGGTTGATGACATTGTTGATTCGGGCGGCACGCTGTGTAACGCGGCGGCGGCACTGATGGATAGCGGCGCGATCAGCGTGGATGCCTATGTCACGCATGGCGTGCTGTCTGGCGGGGCTGTCAGCCGCGTCGCTGCATCGCCGCTGAATTCGCTGGTGACAACGGATTCGATCCCGGCAACCGAGGCGGTACGCGTGGCCCGCAACATCCGCCAATTGTCGATTGCACCACTGCTTGGCGAGGCAATCCGCCGGATCAATGAAGAACGCTCGGTCTCGACGCTGTTCTAGGCGGCGCACGACCCAGCGCACGACCGGCAATTGGGCCTGGTAACGGGAGCCGGTAATGGGGCCCATAATTGAGCCCTTTAACTTCCCCTTTTTCCTTGAGTTTTCGCCGGTATAGGCCTATATCTCGGCCTGCCATGCACCCCTGGAGGCATGGCACATTGTATTTCAAGGAGAATGACAATGTCTGACATGACAACCATCAGCGCTTCCGAGCGCGAACGGGTCGGTAAGGGGTCCGCCCGTGCGGCACGCCGCGCAGGCCTCGTCCCTGCCGTAATCTACGGCAACAAACAAGATCCGGTGGGCATCACCATGCATGCCCGCGAAATTACCAAGATCGTTCACCAGCCCGGCATTTTCGGCCGTCTGCTGGAAATTGACGTCGCTGGCAACAAATCCACTGTGCTGACGCGTGACATCCAGTTCCATCCGGTAAGTGATGTCGTGATGCATCTGGATTTTCTGCGCGTTTCGGGCAGCGCCTCTGTCGCTGTTGCCGTACCAGTTGAATTCATCAATGAAGACAAGTGTCCTGGCATCAAAATTGGCGGCGTGTTGAACGTTGTCCGCTATGAGGTGGAACTGAACTGCCCGGCGACGGCCATTCCGGAAAAGATCACCATCGATCTGGAAGGTGTGAAGATTGGCGATTCAATCCATATCAGCGCGATTGAACTTCCGGATGGCGTGACTCCGACCATCACTGACCGTGACTTCACCGTGGCTACGCTGGCATCACCTGGTGGCGGCGTGAAGAACGAGAATGAAGACGAAGCAGCAGAGGGCGAAGAGTCCGCTGCAGAAGACGGCGGGGAGTAAACGGCACGGCGTGGCCGGGGCATGCCCCCGGCCGCTGACCGATGCCGGCTCGCAACCGTCATGCTGATGTTCGCAGGACTTGGCAATCCAGGCGCTGAATATGCTGGCAACCGGCACAATGCCGGTTTTCTCGCACTTGATGAAATTGCTGAACGGCATGGCTTTTCGCCGTGGAAGGCCAAATCAGGCGCGGCCGTCGCCGAAGGGCGGCTTGGCGGTGAAAAACTGCTTCTTGTCAAACCGCAATCCTTTATGAACAAGTCAGGTGGACCAGTCGGCGAGGTCGCCCGCTTTTTCAAGATTTCTCCTGAGCAGGTCTTTGTCTTCTATGACGAGATTGACCTTGTTGCCGGCAAGGTGCGGGTCAAGCGTGGTGGCGGGCATGGCGGGCATAACGGCATTCGTGATATTGACCGTCATCTTGGCAGCGATTACTGGCGGGTGCGCATTGGTGTAGGGCGTCCAGACCAGGTTATTCCGGGATCACGTATCGACATCCGCAAATGGGTGCTGATGGATTTTACAACCGAAGAGCGCAACGGATGGGTGCCTGCCGTTTTAAGGGCCATGTCTGACGAGGCCGACCGGTTGGTCGCAAATGACGATGGTGGTTTCATGAGTCGTGTGGCCTATCTGGCACCGACACCAAAACCGCCAGCAAAGGATGATCCGGCAACGCCGGACGGAAAGGACGGCTGATGGGGTTCAATTGCGGAATTGTCGGTCTTCCGAATGTGGGCAAATCGACCCTGTTCAACGCGCTGACGGAAACGGCTGCGGCCGAGGCGGCGAATTATCCCTTCTGCACAATCGAACCAAACACCGGGCGTGTGGCTGTACCCGACCCGCGTCTGGATGCGCTGGCCAGCCTTGCCGGATCGGCAACGGTTATCCCTACACAGCTTGAATTTGTCGATATTGCAGGACTGGTTCGCGGTGCCTCAAAAGGCGAAGGGCTTGGCAACCAGTTCCTTGCCAATATCCGCGAGACAGACGCGATCGCGCATGTGTTGCGCTGCTTTGATGATAGCGAGATCACCCATGTCGACGGGTCGGTGGACCCGCTGCGTGATGCTGGCACCGTGGAAACCGAGCTGATGCTGGCCGATATCGAATCGCTGGAACGCCGCATGGCAGCGTTGGTCAAGAAAACGCGGGGCGGCGATGCCGAGGCCAAGCGCGATCTGGCGCTGATGGAAAAGTTGTTCGCCGGACTGTCCGAGGGTGTGCCAGCCCGCCGGGCCGAAGGGTTGAGCGCGGATGAAACGCGCCGCCTGCCGCAGCTGCAACTGCTGTCGGCCAAGCCTGTTCTTTATGTCTGCAATGTTGCCGAGGGCGATGCTGCAGACGGCAATGATCATACGGCAGCTGTCGCGGCATACGCCGAACAGGAAGGCGCTGCACATGTTGTTGTGTCGGCCGCCATTGAGGCTGAAATCACCCAGCTGGATTCGGAAGACAAGGCCGAATTTCTGTCTGAACTTGGTCTGCAGGAGGCCGGGCTTGCCCGTCTGATCAGAGCTGGATACGGGCTTCTGGATCTGCTGACATTCTTCACTGCCGGCCCCAAGGAAGCTCGCGCCTGGACTGTCGCTGCAGGATCAAGCGCACCTGAGGCTGCCGGCGTCATCCATACCGACTTTCAGCGCGGATTCATTCGTGCCGAGACCATTTCCTATGACGACTATATCGCCTGCGAGGGTGAGAGCGGTGCCCGTGATGCAGGAAAATTGCGTATTGAGGGTGCAGACTATAAGGTCATAGATGGAGATGTTTTTCATTTCCGCTTTAATGTCTGAGATGGTTCATCGTCGCAACCGGCGAATGCCTGTGAACCAGAATATGATGCAAAATTGATGACTGGGCTGGCCTGGCCGATATCTGTGATTGTGCAATTGTGATGCGTGAGTGTGCACCATGTCCGAAATGATTCAACTGACTGCCGAGGATGGCGTCCAACTGTCTGCTTTTGTTGCTGGCAATCCTGAAACGGCGAGGGGTGGCGTTGTCGTGCTGCAGGAAATTTTCGGGCTGAACGCGCATATCCGTGACCTGCCGGGACGGTTTGCCGCCGCCGGATATTATGCTGTTGCCCCGGCCATGTTTGACCGCGCCGAGGCCGGCGTCGAACTGGATTACAATGCCGATGGCAAGGATCGGGGGATCGCGCTGAAGAACGCTGTTGATGCTGACGCCATTATTGATGTGTCGGCTGCAATCAAGCTGGCCGCAAAGGCAGGACCGGTGAGCGTCGTCGGATTTTGCTGGGGCGGATCGCTTGCATGGCGCGCTGCGACGTACCTCAGTGGTCTGGCGGGCGCTGTATCCTATTACGGGGGAGAGCTGCCATCCAAGGCCGGCCTTGCCGCACATTGCCCGGTGCTGGCGCATTTTGGCGAACGCGACATGGGCATCCCGATGGATGGGGTGACCGCCTTTATCAGGGCGCAGGCCGATGCCGACCCGTCGGTTGTAACCCACATCTATGATGCCGATCACGGTTTCAATTGCGATGCGCGAAGCCAGTATGACAAGAACGCGGCCGCGCTTGCCTGGGACCGCACCCTTTCCTTTCTTGACGCTGTCAGCCATTGATCGCCAAAACGTGATCTGACAAAGCGCCTGTCTGTTGGCAGACTGGTCGTATGTCTATGCGTCCGTTTACCCGCTTTCTCAACCGAAAAACGCCATCTGCATTATGGAACAAGATGCCGCTTCGCGTGCGCTGGATTGCATGCTGGCCAGTCTTGTTGTGCATTTATCTGGCAGGGTTCCAAATCAGCCACATCATGGCGAACATGCTGCTGCAGACAGTCATGCGGTTGCATTGGTCCTATGCGCTGACAATATCGCCCATCCTTGCCGATATTCTGCATATGCTGATTGTGCTGCCAGCGATCCGGTTGCTTGTGCCTGCACGCCAGCACTTTGTCGTTTTCGGTTTTGCCCTCATTGTCGGGATTGCAACCCTGTCGGCAGTATCCACCCTGCTGACCAGCGATTATCTGACGGCACAACCGGTCTGGCCTTCAGCTTACCAACTTGAAGACTGGTATTGGCGACCATTCAGGGATGTCATCAACTGTATTGTCGTCCTTGCCATTGTGATCTGGTACGGGATGCGCCTGCACCGTCATCAACTGCACCGTCATCAACCACATCCGCACTGACGCCGAAATCCCGACCTATACCCAGAAATCATTAATGATCATATGTTTGGGTCATGTCACCGCCCGCACATCAAGATGCGCATCACCTGAAAGCCCAACACCACATGGGCATTGCCTTCATGGCGGTGGCGGCCATCACCTTTCCCATCAAGGACAGCTTTCTGAAGGCGCAGGACGATGCGGTTCCGGCATTGCTGGCCATCGCCATCTATTTCGCCATGCAGATCATCTTCGGATTTGCCGGCCTGACAGCAACCCGTCATCCAGCCCGGCGCAACCCCTTTGCCGGCATGACGCGCCTGCATTTTATGCGATCGCTGACTCTGACCTGCGCTCTTGGCACCTTCTTTTTCAGCCTGCGTTATGTGCCGCTGGCAAACGCTGTGACGCTGTACACATTGCAAGGGCTGTTCTGCATCGGGTTTGGCAGGTTGTTGCTGGCAGAACGCGTTCTGCCTCGGCATATCGTCCTTGTGGCTATTGCTTCCATCGGGGTGATGATGGTGGTACGACCTGAGGCATCTGGCGGCAGCCTCGCCCTCAGCCTGTTACCACTGCTGTCAGGTGCATTTGGCGGGCTTTACATCATTTTGACCCGCAAGCTTGGCGACCATCAACCGGCCTTTCAGCTTGTCTGTCAGGATGGCGCTGTTTCCAGCATCACTGTGCTGCTGGTCTTCATGTCATCATTGCTGGTCACAGACAGCTATTTCGGCACCGGTTCAGTCCCGCCGATGCCTACCGATATGCTGACCATCTTTGGCCCACCTGCCATTGCTGCGGCAATCGGGATGATTTCCTCGCTGGCGATGATCAGGGCCGCACAACTGGCACCCGCCGTCAAGCTGGCACCGGCCAGCTATCTGGAAATCGCCAGCGGTGCAGTTATTGGCATCTGGATTTTTGGCGAATATCTGGACGCCATGACAATATTCGGCATCGCGATTATCGTCGCTGTCTGCCTGACCAATTCAGTGATGAATGAACTTGCCAAAACCAGAGGCTGAAAGCGGCATCTGCACACCATCTGCCGCACCAATCCGGTCTGCCACATAAAAAAACCCCCGGCCATGACCAGGGGTTCTGAATTTGATTATTGGACGCCGCTAACAAGGTTCATCCGACACCCGTCATTTGGGCGTGCTGTCCCAATGGCGTTTAATGCAAGTCCGCCCAGACACGCCGCTTGGCGAAATAGGACATGATCACAAAGATCGACAGGAAGAACACCGCTGCCACGCCGATCCGCTTGCGGACTTCCATCTTTGGTTCGGCAGCCCACATCAGAAAGTTGGTCACATCCGATGCGATGCCTGCCGTTGTTGTCGGCGCACCATCACTATATTCCACATCATCACCATAGATCGGTTGCGGCATGGCGATCAGATGACCCGGATAGGCATTGTTGTAATACATGCCGTCCGGAACCTCGGTCGTCTCCGGCGCATCTTCATAGCCAATCATCAGGCTGTAGAGATAGTCCGGCCCGTTCGCACGCGCCTTGGCAATCAGCGACAAATCAGGGGGCAGCGCGCCATTATTGTTGGCACGTGCCTCATTATCATTGCGATACGGGTTGGGGATCTGGTCAGCCGGACGTGCCGGACGCATAAACATCTCGCCATCATCATCCGGACCGTCCATCACCTCATACTCGGCCGCAATGGCCTTGATCTCGGCCGCGTTATAGCCAAGGTCACCAAGGTTTCTAAACGCAAGATAATCAATACCATGACAGCCAGCACAGACTTCGCGATACACTTGAAATCCACGCTGAAGAGCGGCCTTGTCAAAAAATCCAAAAGGGCCTGAAAAACTCCATTTACCCTTTTCGAGATTAACATCGGCCCCGCCAGCGGCAATCAATTGTGACGGCGCACATAACATCCCTATAACCAAGCTGACTAAGCAAAGTTTTGATCTTATAAACATGACTTCTCTTACTCCGCGGGTGCCATTTGCCCAACGCCGGTATTGTGTGACCGGGCTGAAAGTACGGGTTCAGAAATAGACTTAGGTAATGGCTTAGTTGTTTCGAAAACACTCAACAACGGCAAGATAATAAGAAAGTGCATGAAGTACCAAGCTGTGGTCACCCTAGAGAGGACGACATATATCCCCTCGGCTGGTTTAGCACCAAGATATCCTAGAGCAATACAGTCCACGAAAAGTAACCAGAAAAAAATGCGAAAAACTGGTCGAAAACGTGCTGATCGTATTGGTGACCGATCAAGCCATGGTAGAATAAACAGGACAAGGATAGCGCTAAACATTAGCAGCACGCCGCCTAACTTATCGGGAACAGCACGCAAGATGGCGTAAAATGGAAGGAAATACCACTCAGGTACGATGTGGGCTGGTGTCTGCATTGGATTGGCAGGGATATAGTTGTCCGGATGTCCCATCGCGTTAGGGAAGAAGAAAACCGCACCTGCCAACAGAAGCAGGAAGACCGCTACACCAAACATATCCTTGATTGTGTAATAGGGATGGAACGAGATTGTGTCCTGCGGCCCTTTCGCATCGATTCCAATCGGGTTGTTTGACCCGAAGCGGTGCAAGGCAACGATGTGCAGCACAACCACACCAGCAATCAGGAAAGGCATCAGATAATGCAGCGAGAAGAATCGGTTGAGTGTCGGGTTGTCGACTGAGAACCCACCCCACAGGAATGTCACGATACTTTCACCAACAAATGGAATTGCCGAGAATAAGTTTGTGATTACTGTGGCACCCCAGAAGCTCATCTGTCCCCACGGCAGCACATAACCCATGAAGGCTGTAGCCATCATCAGCAGGAAAATGACGACGCCTAAAATCCAAAGGAGTTCCCGCGGGGCCTTGTACGACCCGTAGTAAAGACCTCGGAAGATATGGATGTAAACAACAATGAAAAAGAAACTAGCCGCGTTCATGTGGATGTAGCGGATCAGCCATCCGTGATTAACATCGCGCATGATCCGTTCCACCGACTCGAAGGCGTGGTCGACATGTGCGGTATAATTCATTGCCAGAACAATGCCGGTGACGATCATGATAACCAGTGATAACCCTGCCAAGCTGCCAAAATTCCACATGTAATTCAGGTTTTTTGGCGTTGGGTAATCATTTGCTGTGTGATCAAGCATTGAAAAAACAGGGAGGCGGTGATCTATCCACCTCACAACCGGGTTTGAAAATTTTTCAGCAGACATCAGGCCAAAAGCCTCCAAAAGAACTAGACGGTTAACCGATACGGATTATTGTGTCAGACAGAAACGTGTAGGGTGGAACTTCCAGATTGGTTGGGGCTGGCCCCTTACGTATACGACCCGATGTGTCATAGTGTGACCCATGACAAGGACAAAACCAGCCTTCGTAATCACCCTTTACTTCGCTGGTTTTCTGTCCCAATGGAACGCAGCCGAGATGTGTACATACCCCTAACACCACAAGCATTTCAGGGCGCTGTACTCTAGCTTCGTCCTCTTCTGGATCCCTCAAATTTGAACCATCCACGGCATTTGCGCGAGCAATTTCATCGCTGGTGCGATGCCTAATAAAAACAGGTTTACCTCGCCAAGTTATGGTAATCGCCTGTCCTTCGGCAATCTTAGACACATCCACTTCAGTGCTGGCGAGTGCAAGCGTATCTGCTGCAGGGTTCATCTGGTTGATAAGAGGCCACCCCACAGCAGCAACTCCCAGACCAGCCATGGCGTAGGTTGCAACAACTATGAAATCACGTTTTTTTGGATCCGCGACATCTTTGTCAGATGATGCAGGAGTCCTTTTTGGACTGGCCATTATTCCCTCTTAGTTTTTTGCCCCATAAATTTCAACGGACGACCGGCTTTCGGCGCGTCGTAAAAATCTCCCCTCAGACATCTACCTTGCGGCAGCAGCTAGACAGATTTCAGCACCATCCGT
Source organism: Alphaproteobacteria bacterium (assembly GCA_016780765.1). Lineage (GTDB taxonomy): Bacteria > Pseudomonadota > Alphaproteobacteria > Puniceispirillales > Puniceispirillaceae > UBA8309. The sequence goes on from JADHLH010000010.1 coordinate 43,277, forward strand.
CTTCGCCATTTTTGATAGCACGACACCCGCGCTATTCCCATAGTATTTTGCCATGAAATTACAAAAAATAAGGGCGCGTAGGGTCGCACCCCCAATTCTTCCAAATTCGGTCGAACCCGCTCAGGGCCAACGCACTTCGGGTGGCATGCTCATCAGGATCGCCTCGATATTACCACCCGTCTTCAACCCGAACAGGGTGCCACGGTCATGCAACAGATTGAACTCGACATAGCGTCCCCGCTTGACCAGCTGGTTGTGCCGATCTTCGGCGCTCCAGTCCTTGTTCATGCGTTCGCGTATGATCTCTGCATATCCGGTGTGAAAATGTCGGCCAACATCCTTGGTGAAGGCAAGGTCGGCATCCCAGTCACCAGTGTCCAGATTATCATAGAAGATGCCACCAATACCGCGCGGCTCATTACGATGCGGCAGGAAGAAATATTCATCACACCATTTCTTGAAACGCGGATAATACGCCGGGTCATGCGCATCACAGGCTGTCTGCATGGATTCGTGAAAGGCTTCGGCAGCCGCCTGGTCCGGCAGCATCGGCGTCAGATCACCACCGCCGCCAAACCACGCCCGCGAGGTCACAATGAACCGGGTGTTCATATGCGCCGATGGCACGTGCGGATTGAACGGATGCGCCACCAGTGAGATGCCGGCGGCCCAGAACTGTCCATCCGCATCTGCCCCCGGGATTGATTTGCGAAACTCTTCAGAAAAAGTGCCATGGACATTTGATATATTGACCCCGACTTTTTCAAAGACACGGCCATGCATCACGCTCATCTCGCCGCCGCCGCCGCCATCGCGTTCCCATATCTTGCGGGCAAAGCGACCGGCCGGCATCTCGGCATTTTCGGTACCGGAAAGGCCAGCTTCGATGGTCTCGAAACTCGTGCAGATCTGGTCGCGAAGCGTGGCGAACCATCCCGCTGCCTGCTCTTTGCGCTGGGCAATGCTATCCACTGTATGACCTTCCATCACAAGTCTGGCCTTCCATCATGACTATCCCGGGCTTCGCCTTCAGATCGCTGCCAGCAATTCAGCCTTGGTCAGGGTGAAGTCATACATGACCCAGCGATGTTCAATAGCGCACAGCATGTCGCCCAGCGCCGGACCCTTGTCAACGCCATGCGACAATAAATCGGTCGCCGTAACCGGGCATTGCGGCGGCTGCCATGCAGCAATATCCAGCAATCTGCCTGCTGAAACAGGCGTTCCGCCGCGAGCTGTTTGCACAAGATAAATGGCCGCAGGGTCATGCCCGTCGCGCCGCAGGAACCATGCTGGGCGGTGCCAGTCTTTGCCCGCCAGACCCCTATCCGGCACATCACCATCAGCCAGACTTTCACCCGCCAGACCCTGTTCAGCAATGTAGCTGCCATGCTTGTCCAGACTGGTCAAAAAGCGGCTTTCTGCCCGCGACAGCCGCAATCGCTTTATCACCGCATCGCTGTTGGCCGCGCCCGCGGGCAATACCACTGCAAACGGCAGCAGCCAGACAGAGGCAGCTGTTGCCGCAAATGCCTGTTGAAGGACATCGAACGGCGGCAGGTTTTTCAGCAAATGCGGCTGCAGGCGCAGACCCAGCGCATGTTCATCAAGGCCGCTTTCATGCATGACGCGGACACCGGCAAGTGGTGCCTGTGCCGCAAAAAGCCGCCGGCATTCATGTGCAACCCGCTCGCCCGACAGATGTGCCGCCCGCGCCGCCATCGCGCCAATGGCTGCCAGTGCCTCATCATCAATGCCGGCCTGCCCAAAACGAGGCAGAAACCGGCAATAACGCAACATCCGCAAGGCATCTTCGGTGATTCGTGTTTTTGCATTCCCGACAAAACGCAGACGTCCAGCGGCCAGATCAGCCAACCCGCCAAGCGGATCCTCAAGCATGCCGTCAGCAGTGATATAAAGGGCATTGACCGTGAAGTCGCGGCGGCGCGCATCTTCCGCCCAGTCCTCGGTAAAGCCGATCACGGCATGCCGACCATCGGTGTCCAGATCAATCCGTGTCTGCGTCAACTCTATCGTCTGGCCATCCGCAATCACGGTGACCGTCCCATGCGCAAGACCTGTTTCAACGATCTTCAGACCGGCATCCCGCAGGGCATCAACAGCCCGCGCAATCGGACAGGCGATGGACATATCGATATCACCCGACCTGGCATGCGGCGATGGTGGCCCGTCACTCTGCGCCAAAGCGCTCGAGCGCGCGTCCAGCACCCAGTCGCGCACGGCACCGCCAACAATGCGTGCCTCGCTATCCAACGCCTCTGCAATATCAAAAATACGGCGCGCCAGCGGCGGCACTGGAAACCGGGGAATGCTGGCCCTACCCGCCATCGGCACTGTCATCAAAACCGCCCGGCACGATCTTGCCATCCTTGATCTGCGCTGGCTGATACTTGCCCGGCGGGCCAGAAGCGCCGCGTTCAAGCAGAACCGCGCCAAGGAAAAACACCGCCAGTCCAGCCAACGCGCCCACCACTGCAGGCATGCCGATCAGCTGCGCGTCGGGTTCTTCGCCGCGCAGTCGCGCCCGCCTGTTCTGCCAGGCCTTCACAAGGCTCATAACCAGGATCGCGGCCAGGATCGCGGTGGCGATAATGATATATCGACGCATCTTGTTATGCTCCTCCCCCAAAGGGTGTCACGGGTGGTCCGCACAGGATACCCTATTTCATTCGGCGCCCCTATCCCCGGTCCGTATCCAGCAGTTCGGATTCCAGGGCTATGTCCGGGCGCCAGCAGTGAGGCCAGACACAATCTGTCAGGGATCGCCTGAACCTAGCGGGCGATACGCGCCGCCAGATCAACCAGAATGGCTGCCGACAGGCCCCATATATAATGCTGTTCGTTCTCGATGACCCAGACATCTCGCGGCTGGCCATTGCGAAGATAGGTGTCGCGGCGGTGGCGGATTCTGTCAACCAGCGCATCCAGCGGCAAAACCAGCACCTGCGCCACTTCTCCCGGATCGGCCACAAGGCGGGTGTCCGCCGCAACCAGACCGACAACCGGCTGCACAACAAATCCGACCGGGCTGACCACAGCATCAAGCCCGCCAAGCACCTGCACCGCATCACTCGGCAGGGCGATCTCCTCCTGCGCCTCACGCAGGGCGGTGTCGACAAGTGTCCTGTCCATGCTTTCAACCTTGCCGCCTGGAAAGCTGATCTGCCCGGCATGATGCGCAAGATGGTGGGCGCGTTCGGTCATGATGACCTGCCATCCGTCATCACAGACAGTCAGGCCGACAAGAACGGCTGATGGCCGTCCCTTTTCACCGTTCAGGCGCGCCGGGATCATGCTGAGCCGGTCTGCAGCAACAGGCGGATCAAAAGCTGTCATGCGCCGCCGTCCTGATCTGCGTTTGCACCTGCCTCGAGCGGGAAAAAAACACCGTCACTCCAGACGCCGAATCTGCCATCCTCGCCAGCAACGCTCTGCTCTGCGAGTTCGTAGAAGACCGGCCGTGCCACAAGCGCCTCCAGCGCCTGACGCACTGTTACATAGGGGCGCAATTCAGGCGTTGCAGCGCCAGCGCCTGGCTGATGACCAGAACCGGTATCCGGGCCTGCTGTCGGGCGCATGACCATAGGATTGTCCCGTCCCAGCAGCAGCGTATCACCAACATTGGTGGTGAAACGGATTTGCTGGTCACGGCCAACACCCTCACAGCTCATGGCCGTTATGATGAAGGGCGCGTCTTCAACCATGATGGTGCCGCGTTCGACCGGTGTGACAAGCCAATAGCTGCCGTCTGCCTCGCGCTGCAACACGCTGGCGAACAGTTTGACAAGGGCTGGCCGACCAATCAGCCCGCCTTCATGATACCAGTTGCCATCGGCCGCAATGCGGATATCAAAGGCCTGAGGTGTAGGCTTGCTGATCTGGCGAAGGGCATCGCCTGGGCCCCCGGGCGGGCGCGGGACATGCGAAGATGATGAACTCATGATGGCAGTCTACCGCGCTGTTGCATGAAGATAAATCCTCCTTGTCAGCAGAAATTTGCCGCACATCAGGAAGAATCAACAAACACGCCATGCTCCGCCTCCATGGAAGGGTTCGAAACCTAACCTGATAGGGGATTTGGAAATTGACGGGAAATTAACCTTATTCTGCCATTATAGCGTTGGTTCCCGCTTATTGCGGGGCCATCTGGCAAGAATTTCCGCGTCGGTGCCGCTTTACCAGCGACATTGAAGCAGGACGTTGGTGGCCAGTGCGGGGTTTAAAGGCAAATTTCTGATGATGCGCTGGCAGTCGCCGGATCGAGTGGCGGTATTCCAACCGGATATCTGTCACCAATGGCAACGGATTGGACTGACGGAAGATCGGCAGGAAAAATGCGCGCGCAAATCGCAATCACCCGCGGCGGGGTGACCAAAGCAAGTACCAGCGCTTCGCCACCTGAGGGCGGCGCACTAGCCAAACGTGCAAACGGCACATTCCAGATATCACTTCATCGCCGTGTCAGCGAATCAGCCCTGATCAATCTGATGCGCGCCTTGCGCGCCATCGAACCCGAACTTCCGATGAACCTGCGCGTTGATGCGCAACTGCAACAGGGATTGAGTCGCTCCGAACTATGCCTCCAGCTTGCGCTGCGGGCGCTTGGCGATATTGAACGCAACAACGAAGCACTGTTCATGAGCAACCTTGAACTTGTACAGCCGGCGACGCTAAAGTCCCTGACCTCGTCAAATCTGCTGCGCCTTGGCCAGCTGGACATGAGCAACAT
>JADHLH010000069.1 GCA_016780765.1 Alphaproteobacteria bacterium
CGGATTCCATGCGCCCGTCCTGCGAGACGACAACTGAAACATTCAGGCGCACAAGCGGGCGAATGTCAGCTGCGCGATGCCCGTCGGCGCGGATGATCTGGATCGCCTGCCATGATCCGGACACCGAGGCAGACACCTGAACCACACGTGGATCAGCGCCGCGCGCATAGGCATCAATCTCCTGCAGCAGCGCCACCTTGTTCTCAAAGGAAATGCCGGTCAGCGGGTTCCCGTCATCATAAAGCGGCATGTTGGTGGCGGACACAGGCGCATCTGCATAGGCGCCGGAATAACCGCGTGTCACAGCCGAAACGCTGGCGGCGGCCCGCTTCAGCGCGGCTTCACTCATCTCGCCAGCATGGGCATAGCCATGCGCCTCACCGGCGATGGCCCGCAATCCAAACCCGCTGGACTGGTCGTAGCTGGCGCTTTTCAGGCGGCCATCATCGATCATCAGCATTTCAGAATGACGCATCTCAAGGAACAATTCTCCATCATCAGAGCCAGCCAGCGCGTCGCGCACAATGGCCTCGGCCCGGTCACGATCAAGTGCTGTGCGGGAAAAGAAAATCTCGTCGGTCTTGGTAAGGTTGTCCATGCTGTCTCCGCGCTGTCGTTGCCTGGCGAGTGTCTGACCCGGCATATCCTCGTCTGTTCCGGGACTTTCATGTATCCCGGCATTGGGTTTGGCAAAGGCGCGAATCACTGTCCGTGCACTGTGATAGATGTGGCTTGAGAATGGGGCGTTGCGAAGCTGAATTCAAGCGTGCTGTGCCGGGTTGCGATACAATGCTGCGCGCTGAGGTGTCGGCCGGCGAGAAATGCTTCATAAAAAGCACGAAATTTAGCGACAGGCTGCCGCACAGGGCTTTCCAATTGCCCAGAATCGGTCTAATACATCCATTGTCGGAACAACGGGTGTCAGCACGTTATCCGAACGTTGGCCGTCACCGGCCTGGTGATTTTCTGGGGGAGATATCCATGGCATTCATGGCCACCTTTTCTTACGCGAAAACAGTCGCTTTTGGTCAGCGTGCCGGCATGCTCGCCGCAGTGGCTGGTGCCGCGCTCGTTTTCGCTGGTACAGGCGCGTTTGCAGCTGAACCGCTGCCATGGCAGATGGGTCTGCAGCCGCCGGCCGGTACGATTGCCGAAATGGCTGATGACCTGCACAATCTGTTGCTGGTCGTGATCACGCTGATTTCGCTGTTTGTGCTTGGTCTGCTGGTTTATGTCGGTGTGCGCTTTCGCGCCAGCGCTAATCCAGTGCCGTCAAAGACATCGCACAATACGGTAATTGAAATTCTGTGGACGGTTATTCCGGTGGTGATTCTTGTCGGTATTGCCGTGCCGTCATTCCGCTTGCTGTATTATCTCGACAAAACAGCAGACACCGACATGGTGATCAAGATCACGGGCAACCAGTGGTACTGGAATTACGAATATCCCGATGAAGGCTTTGCGTTTGACAGCTATCTAGTCGATGAGGAAGACCTGCAGGAAGGCCAGATACGCCTGTTGTCGGTCGATTATCCGATGGTTGTACCCGAAAACACCCGCATCAAGCTGCTGATAACCGGCAATGATGTCATGCATTCCTTCTTCGTGCCGGCGCTGGCCGTGCAGGTATATGCGTTCATCGGCCGCACCAACGAGGTGTGGATAGATGTGCCCGAGGGTGGAAAAACCTATTACGGACAGTGCAACCAGATTTGTGGTGTGAACCACGCCTACATGCCCATCGAGGTCAAGGCTCTGCCTGCTGATGAGTACAAGGTTTGGGTTGAAGCTGCCCGTGAAGAATTTGCAATGAATGAAACGGTTCCTGTTATCGGGGACCCAGAAACCATCGTTCTGGCCTCGGCCGAATGAGCTCGTTAGCGCAGAGGAACCAAAAATGAGTGCTCACGCCCACGCTGACCATGGCGCACCGACAAGCTTCGTACGCCGCTGGCTCTATTCAACAAACCACAAGGACATCGGTACAATGTATCTGGTGTTCGCCATTCTTGCGGCCTTCATTGGCGGCGGTCTGTCTATCTATATGCGTATGGAGTTGATGGAGCCCGGTGTTCAGTACATGGCCGACGGCCATGTCTGGAATGTCTTCACCACAGCGCATGGCCTGATCATGGTCTTCTTTGTGGTCATGCCCGGATTGATTGGTGGATTTGGCAACTGGTTTGTGCCGATCATGATCGGCGCGCCCGATATGGCGTTCCCGCGGATGAACAACATCTCGTTCTGGCTGCTGCCGCCGTCTTTCATTCTGTTGCTGCTGTCTGCGGTAATGGATGGTGGCGCCGGTGTGGGCTGGACAATCTATCCGCCGCTGTCTTCGTCATCCGGCACGCCCGGAATGTCGATGGATCTGGCGATCTTCTCGCTGCATCTGGCTGGTGTGTCGTCCATCCTTGGCGCAGCCAACTTCATCACCACGATTTTCAACATGCGCACACCCGGCATGACGCTGCACAAGATGCCGCTGTTTGTCTGGGCGATGCTGGTTACCGCTTTCCTGCTGCTGCTGGCCGTTCCGGTTCTGGCAGGTGCGATCACGATGTTGCTGACAGACCGCAACTTCGGCACCACCTTCTTTATTCCTGAAGGTGGCGGTGACCCGATCCTGTTCCTGCACCTGTTCTGGTTCTTCGGACACCCGGAAGTGTACATCATGATCCTGCCGGCCTTCGGCATTGTCAGCCATATTATCTCGACCTTCTCCAAAAAGCCCGTCTTCGGCTATCTGGGTATGGCCTATGCGATGGTGGCGATTGGCTTTATCGGGTTTATCGTGTGGGCGCACCACATGTATACGGTGGGGCTGAGCGTTGATACCCGCGCCTATTTCACCGCGGCGACGATGGTGATCGCGGTGCCGACAGGCGTCAAAATCTTCTCATGGATTGCTACAATGTGGGGCGGCTCGATCACCTTCCGCGTGCCGATGCTGTGGGCGATTGGTTTCATCTTCCTGTTCACCGTTGGCGGTGTGACCGGGGTGGTGCTGTCGAATGCCGGCCTTGATGTGGTTCTGCACAACACTTACTACGTGATCGCGCACTTCCATTACGTGTTGTCGCTTGGTGCGGTGTTTGGCCTGTTTGCCGGCTTCTATTACTGGTTCTCGAAGATGACCGGTTATGAATATTCGGAATTCTTCGGCAAGCTGCACTTCTGGGTCACTTTTGTTGGTGTGAACCTGACCTTCTTCCCGATGCACTTCCTCGGACTTGCCGGCATGCCGCGCCGTTACATCGACTATCCTGATGCGTTTGCTGGCTGGAACATGGTGGCATCCATCGGGTCTTACATTGGCGCGCTTGGTGCGATCCTGTTCCTTGTTGTGATTATCGAGGCATTCATGGCCAAGCGTCGTGCGGCTGAAAATCCGTATGGTGAGGGCGCAACAACACTTGAATGGCAGGTGGCATCACCGCCGCCTTATCACACCTTCGACGAGCTGCCGAAGGTAAAGTAACCGCGGCATTGCCGTATCAAGGCATTGCCGCATAAAGACTGGCTGGACTAGATGGCAGTTTCATCACACCAGAGTGTTACCGGGACGACCGACGGGCTGTATGGGCCGTCGGTCGCCGACTTTTGGAATCTGTTGAAGCCACGGGTGATGAGCCTTGTGATCTTCACCGGATTTGCCGGTATGTTCCTGGCCCCGACCAGCATTCATCCGATGCTGTTCATCATTTCGCTGTTCGCCATTGCAGCTGGTGCAGGCGCGTCAGGGGCGATCAATCAGTGGTATGACAGCGATATTGACGCTGTTATGCAGCGCACGCAGAACCGCCCGATACCAGCTGGTGCGGTTGAACCTGCCGAGGCGCTGAGCTTTGGTTTGATTATCTCGGCCCTGTCTGTTCTGGTGCTTGGTCTTGCCTCCAACTGGCTGGCGGCCTGCCTGCTGGCCTTTACGATTTTCTTTTACGGTGTGGTCTACACAATCTGGCTGAAGCGCAGCACGCCGCAGAACATTGTCATTGGCGGTGCGGCCGGTGCATTGCCACCCGTCATCGGCTGGGCAGCTGTCAGCGGCAGTCTGTCGATTGAACCGCTGCTGCTGTTTGCCATTATCTTCATGTGGACACCGCCGCATTTCTGGGCGTTGGCGCTGTTCCGGAATGAAGATTATACGCGCGCTGGCGTTCCGATGATGCCGGTGGTGGCAGGTGAGGCGGAAACCCGCCGGCAAATCCTGATCTATGCTGTGTTGCTTGCGCCTCTGGGCGTGCTGCCAGCGTTTATTGGCATGTCGTCACTGCTATATGGCGCGGTTGCGGCGGGGCTGGGGCTGAACTTCATCCGCCTGTCGCGCGCCCTGATGCGGTCACCCGATGATGCGGCGGCCCGCCGCCTGTTTGGCTTTTCCATTGTCTATCTGTTTCTGCTGTTTCTGGGTCTGGTCATCGACCGGGCGATCATGCCCGAGTGGTTCCTGGCAGGTGTGCTATGAGCGCGCGCCAGCAACCAAAGACCGCTGATGATATGGTCCGCATGCGAAAGGGACGCAATCGGGCGATTCTTGGCGCCATTGCCGGGCTGGCAGTGCTGTTTTTTGTTCTGACCATCGTGCGCATGGGTGGGGCAACAGGATGAATATGCCAGCTGCACCACATATGCCCGAAAATGCGTCTGGCAATCGCCGGATCCTCGCTATTCTGGTGTTTGTCGTTATTGGCATGGTGGGTCTGGCCTATGCGTCTGTGCCGCTCTATCAGCTGTTTTGTCAGGTGACCGGTTATGGTGGCACAACACAGGTGACAAGCGATAACGCGGTTGAGGTAGTTGCCGGTCATCCGGTGAAGGTGCGCTTTGATGCAAACACCAATCCGGCGTTGAAGTGGCGGTTTGAGGCGGTTGATGCGCCGGTCACACTGAACCCGGGTGAAGAGGTGGTGATCAATTATCGCGCCACCAACATCGGCGACACGGTAACAACCGGCACATCGACCTATAATGTGACACCGGTAAAGGCCGGCCCGCATTTCATGAAGCTTGACTGCTTCTGCTTTATCGAACAGACGCTTCAACCTGGTGAATCCGTGCTGATGCCAGTGCGTTTCTATATTGATCCGGATATTACGCGTGACGACAAAACAGCTGATGTCGACGAGATCATTTTGTCCTATACTTTCTTTGAGGTCCTGAACGGGACGGAAGAATCTTGATCGTGGGAGAGGTGGTGTTGTCCGTGCGGCGACACCTGATTGGGAGGAGATCGAAATGAGCGGTGCAAATAAACACCCGTATCACCTTGTCGAGGCAAGCCCGTGGCCTGCTGTTGGTGCTGCTGCTGCCTTTACGGCCGCGATCGGCGGCGTGATGTATATGCACGAGGTGGCGCATGGTGTTGCTGTCCTCGGGCTGGGTCTGGCGCTGGTGCTGATGACCATGTTCATGTGGTGGCGCGACATCATCCGCGAGGCTGAATATCAGGGCCATCACACGCCGATTGTCCAGATCGGTATGCGCTACGGCATGATGCTGTTTATCGCGTCAGAGGTGATGTTCTTTGTTGCCTTCTTCTGGGCCTTCTTCGACCGGGCATTGTTCCCGATGGGAGGTGTCTGGCCGCCAGAGGGGATCGAGACTTTCGATCCGTTTGATCTGCCGCTGATCAACACGCTGGTTCTGCTGCTGTCCGGATGCACTGTGACCTGGTCGCATCATGCTTTGCAGCATGGTAACCGGCGCGATTTCATGTGGGGTCTTGGCACTACTGTCTTGCTGGGTGCGCTGTTCACCGGCCTTCAGGCGCTGGAATACAGCCATGCGCCATTCGGCTTTACCGATGGCGTGTATCCATCTGTCTTCTACATGGCAACAGGCTTCCACGGCTTCCACGTTCTGGTGGGTACCTGTTTCCTTGCTGTCTGCTGGTTCCGCGGTTATGCCGGACATTTCACCGCAAAGCAGCATTTCGGATTTGAGGCAGCCGCCTGGTACTGGCATTTCGTCGATGTGGTGTGGCTGTTCCTGTTTGCCGCTGTCTATTGGTGGGGTGGCTGATCGTTCCGCACTGGCACGTGCCGCACATTACATTCGTGGGGGAGCGCTTTTTGCGGGCGCTCCCTTTTCTTTGGTGGTATTCACATCACGCCAACTGAACAGGTAGATCAATGAAACTGCGACCTCTTTTCTGGCCGACCGCTGTTGCGCTCCCTGCGTTGCTTGTACTGCTGTGGCTTGGTACATGGCAGGTTCAGCGCCTTGAATGGAAGAACCAGCTGATTGAGAATTTCGAAAGCCGCGCCACATCGGCTGCGGTCGATCTTCCCGAAGGCCTGATTGGTCCAGAGATGGAATTTCGGCGGCTGGCCCTGACTGGCAGTTTTGATCATGACAAAGAAGTCTTCATGACGGGGCGTACCTATGAAGGCAATGCGGGCTTTCATATCGTGACACCGTTCACCCTGACGGACGGGCGTATCATTCTGGTCAACCGCGGCTGGGTTTCTGAGTCCTATCGCGCCCCTGAAAAGCGTGAATTTTCGCTGATTGAAGGTGAAACCAGGATTGAGGCCATCATCCGGTTTCCGGGCAAGAAAGGGTATTTTGTTCCGGAAAATGAGCCGGAAAACGGGTTCTGGTTTACCCTTGTGCCAGCGCAGATTGTTGAACATCTGGGGCTGGTCGGGCAGGCTGAAACAGCTGTCTATGCCGCCGCGCTGCGTACGTCTGACGAGATCAGGCTGCCGATCGGTGCGCGCACCGAAACCAACCTGCGGAATTCGCATCTTGGTTATGCCGTTACCTGGTACGGGATTGCCTGCGCGTTGATTGGGGTGTATCTGGCGTTTCATCATCAGGCAGGCCGGCTTACATTCGGGGCTGCCGGCCGGGGCAGGGACAGCTGATCGCCGGGGTTCGGAACGGATATGAAATATTACAGCACACGCGGCAATGACGGCCCGCTTGGATATGAAGAGGCACTGCTCAGCGGTTTGGCCCGTGACGGGGGGTTATATCTTCCCGAAAGCTATCCCGCCTTCAGCGATGACGAGATGCGCGCCATGGCGGACCTGCCTTATGCCGCGCTGGCTGGCCGTATCATGTCACGTTTTACCGATGGTGAACTGGATGAGGCGGAGCTCGCCGCAATGGCTGGCGATGCCTATGCCGGTTTCACCGATCTGGACGTGGCGCCGCTTCATCATCTGAATGGCAACATCCATGTGATGGAGCTGTTTCATGGCCCTACAATCGCCTTCAAGGATTACGCGATGCAGTTTCTGTCGAGCGCCTTTGACCGCGCGCTGAAAGGCGCTGGTCGGCAGGCGGTGATCCTTGGAGCCACAAGCGGCGATACCGGTTCGGCTGCCTTGGAGGCATTTCGTGGGCGTGATGCTGTCGATATATTCATTCTGTTCCCTGATGGCCGTGTCTCGCCGGTGCAGCAGCGCCAGATGACATCAATCGATGCGGACGGGGCACATGCAGTAGCGGTGTCCGGTGACTTTGATGACTGCCAGGCCATTGTCAAACAGCTGTTCAATGATCATGGCTTCCGCGACCGGGTAAATCTGTCGGCGGTGAACTCGATCAACTGGGCGCGGCTTATGCCGCAGATTGTCTATTATTTTTCAGCCGCATTGGCACTTGGTGCGCCCGGCAGGAAAGTTGCCTTCTCGGTACCTACAGGCAATTTCGGCAATGTGTTTGCCGGCTATGTGGCCATGCGGATGGGTCTGCCGGTCGAACGCCTGATTGTGGCGTCAAACAGCAATGATATCCTGACCCGCTTTTTTGAGCAGGGGGCAATGCAGCGGGATGTGGTGACGCCGTCGCTGAGCCCGTCCATGGATATTCAGGTATCAAGCAACTTTGAACGGCTGTTGTTCGAATTGATGGACCGTGACGGTGTTGCTGTTGCGGGCATCATGGACAGGTTTGCCGAAACCGGCAGGTTTGAACTCCCCGATTCTGCGATGACGGCAGCGCACAGGCATTTTTCGGCCTATCGGCTGGATGATGCCGGTACGCTGGCCGAGATTGCTGCCAGTATGGAAATAGACGGCATGTGTCTTGACCCGCATAGTGCTGTCGGGGTGTCGGCGGCGCGCCGCGCCATTGCTGACGGTACGGTGGCGGCGGATATTCCTATTGTCGCGCTTGCCTGCGCGCATCCCGCAAAATTCGGAGCAGCCGTTTCCAAGGCAACCGGCACCACACCTGCTTTGCCGCCGCATCTTGCCGATCTGATGCAGCGGCCGGAAAAAATGGCGAAGGCGGATGCCAGTGCCGCGGCGGTGCGTGACCTTGTTCTTGAACAGTGGAGACGTGGATGAATGGCGCTGAAGTGACAACACTGCCCAGCGGGTTGCGTGTCGCCACCCGCAGTATGCCCCATGCGCGCAGCCTGTCGGTTGGTCTGTGGGTGCTTGCCGGCGCGCGCGATGAGCGTGATAACGAAACTGGCATTGCACATATGCTGGAACATATGGCCTTCAAGGGCACAAAAAGCCGGTCAGCGCGTGATATCGCCACCGAGGTCGAGAATGCGGGCGGCTATATGAACGCCCATACCAGCCGTGAAGAAACCGCCTATTATCTGCGCCTGCTGCCCGAATATCTGGATATGGGTATCGATATCCTGTCCGATATCCTGACCAACCCGACCATGCCTGATGATGAGATTGAACGCGAACGCGGGGTCATTATTCAGGAAATTGGCCAGTCGCAGGACACGCCGGATGACATCGTATTCGACATGTTTGCTGAAGCTGCCTATGGAGGGCACACGCTTGGCCGCCCCATTCTTGGCTCAGTTGACAGTGTCAGCGGGTTTACGCGGACGGATCTGCGCGGGTTCATGGATCGCTATTACGGCGCCGGGCAGATGCTGGCCATCGCATCGGGTGCTGTCGCGCATGATGACTTCGTGCGCAAAATAGAAAACCGGCTTGGCGCGCTTGCCCCTGCCGAAACCACGCAGCGCAAGGCACCTGAATGGCAAGGCGGCAGACGGGTTGATGTGCGTGATCTGGAACAGACGCATGTTGTGCTGGGACTGCCGTCATTCGGCGCGCGCGACCCGCGCCGCTATGTCATGATGGTGCTGTCCACGCTGTTTGGTGGCGGCATGTCTTCGCGCCTGTTTCAGGAGGTGCGCGAGAAGCGCGGTCTCTGTTATTCGATTTTTTCGTTTGCCAGCATGTATGCCGATAGCGGCCATTTCGGGATCTATGCAGGTACATCTGCAGATCAGGTAAACGAGATGCTGTCGGTGAGTGCCGCCGAGCTTGCCGATCTGGCAGGCGGGGTTGGCGCGGAGGAACTGGACCGGGCCAAGGCCCAATTGCGGGCATCGCTGGTTATGGCGCGCGAATCTGTCGCCGGTTCGGGTGAGGCACTTGCCCGCCAGATCACCCTGTTCGGTGCCCCTGTCGATGACGCTGATGTTCTGGATGGTATTGCCGCGATTGACGGAAATATGGTCAGCGCGGTGGCTGGCGAGATGATTGCGACGCAGGCGCCTGTTATCGCGGCTGTCGGACCTGATTCCAGTATTCTGGACAATGCTTCGCTGGCAGACCGGCTGGCCGGACGCGCCTGAGTTAGCCCGGCGTTATTGCAGCATCATATCTGGCACGAATTTGCGCGGCATGATCCCGTGCGATTTACAGCATGCGTTGGAATTGCAGTTCAGTCGGTGATCAGGCACTGCCCGCGGTGCCGGCGAAGAAGCCAGGGTCAATGCCCAGCGCCGCAAACCCCTGTTCCCACAAGGTATCGCGATCATAGTCGAACACCAGCGGTGCCGATGCTGGCAGATTCAGCCAGACATTTTCCGAAATTTCCTGATCCAGCTGCCCAGCGCTCCAACCGGCGCATCCAAGTGAGACAATAGACTGGATGGGGCCAATACCTTCGGTGATGTCACGCAGGATATCTATGCTCGCGGTAAGGCCAATATCATGCGTCACCTGCATGCTGTCGGGCAGCATATGATCCTGTGAATGCAGCACAAATCCGCGATTGCTGTCGACTGGCCCACCGATATGCACCGGATTGCCCGCGCAGAAACGCGGCGCACCTATATCCAGTTTCTCATACAGATCGCCCAGATTAAGGTTGCTGGTCCTTTTGTTGATGATCAGCCCCATCGCAGAATTGCTGTCATGGTGGCACATCAGGATCACTGATTTTTCAAACCGCTCATCGCCAATATGCGGTGATGCCAGCAGCAGCTGTCCCTGCAGGCTCGGCATAACAGTCGCGCCATCCCTTTGCGGGCTACTGGCGACCGCATCAAATGCATCCGGTTCGTGGTCGGTTTCCTTGTCCTGCGTCATAAACTAGCCTAGACAGGAAAAATCACTTGGGTAAAGGTCCAAATGCCTCACTCAGCCGATGTGGAAACAGAATGATATCTGGCCAAAATAACGCCATTTCAGACAATTGCGAATTGTTGCGCGCTGGTTTTGCCCGGCCGCGACACGCCGTCGCGCGGGGTATGACGGTGGTGCTGGCGCTGTTCGCACTTGTGGCCGGGTTTGGTGTAACGGCTGGGCATGCGCTGCAGTCAGACTGGGTTGGTGATCCGGCGATCGGTGAGGCGCGGCTGGTGTCAGCGGTGGTGGCGACAGGTGATCTGGACACATTGCCGCTTGGTCTGGAATTCACGTTGGCACCCGGATGGAAAGTGTATTGGCGCACCCCTGGCGAAGCTGGTCTGCCGCCCGGCTTGATCCTCGATGACGCCGGGACTGCCGGTATTCAGGCATTGTTCAGCTGGCCAATGCCGACGCGGTTTGATGTTTTTGGCTTTGACAACTTTGGATATGAAAACAGTGTGATCCTGCCGGTGCAGCTGTCCGGATTTTCTGGCGGCGACCCCGTTGTGATATCCGCCGCACTCGACGCCCTGGTGTGTAGTGATATTTGCGTGCCGATGCAGGGACAACTGACTCTTGCGATTCCGGCTGGAGACGCAGCACCGACGCAGCACGCACAGGCGATTGCGCAATAT
>JADHLH010000011.1 GCA_016780765.1 Alphaproteobacteria bacterium
AAGGGCGCGGCTGGAAATCAGCCTGCCGGGTGCGCCGGTCAATGCGTTCATCGCCGCAATAACATCACCAGAATCAGCTTCGGCATCGGCTTTGGCATCAGCTTTGGCATCGCCTATATCAAACGATTGGATATGGGCCATTGTGCGGGTCAGTTCTTCTGTCAGACGCGCCGCAATATCAGCCATCGCATCACTGCTGGCGACAAGCCCGCTATCCATGATCGTCTGATGGTAGACCGTCAGCGCATCGCGTTTTTCACGAAGACGCAGGCGAAAGCTGTCCTGCCAGCTGATGTCCGAGCGGCCATCAAGGTCATATCCGACCCAGGTCGAAACCCCGACCGTTTCCGGCAGAACATCGCGCCACCCTTGTGGATGTGCCGCACGGCGCTGGCGCAGGATGTCGGCATTTATATCGTTCACCGCAGTCCGTGCATTCTGCAACGCCTGCATCGCCTCGGCATGTTCATCATCAAGGGTCACCGCATCGCGGGGCGCAAAGGCATCAGGCGGCGGGGTGCCCGTGCCGGCATCTGCGTGTTCAGTCATCTGCGCCGACACGTCCGGGCGCAGCGCAAAAACCGGATGCGCAGTGAATACAGCACGGTAGGCAGTCCGGCTTATATCCTGCTTGTTCAGATCGGGCAGGGTCTGATCACCACCGTCAAGACCTGTCTGCATCCGAAGGTTGGCCACCCTCTGGCCCCACAATTGACCGGCATGCACATCCAGCAGCTGGCGCAGCTGGTCAACCGTCACAACACCTCGGTCAATTTGCTCACCAATGATATCAGCAAGCGCTGACACCGGGTTGATATCGGCAATCTGCATGCCCTGCTTGCGCAGCTCTATCAGCTGTTCGAGCCAGACAGTTCCAAGATCGCTATCAGTGTTATGAGCGGTGCCGGTTGTGCGGGTCAATCAAGCCTCCAGAGTGGCGCGGCTGGACCTTGCCGGGCCGCCGTGAATTCAGCAGTGAATTCATCAGTGAATTCATTCACCTCGACATGCCAGGTCAGCTGGGCGCACGCCTGTTCATTTGGTGGTGATTTATCACATATTTGACCGGCAAGCATCATCCGACATGCCGGAACATGCGGTATCAATGGAAAATTTTCTGACCCGCAGCATCTCAACCCCGCCCTTACAGCTTGTGCAGGTTATCCCGTCGCCACAGCCGCCTGTCGCGGTGCCTCTTTGATCGGCAGATGAACAACTGTCGACAGCACGCCAGTGGCAACGCCAACCCACCAGACAATGGTGTAGGACCCGAACTGGTCATAAAAGGTGCCGCCAAGCCAGACCCCGATGAACGATCCCAGCTGGTGCGAGAAAAACACCAGCCCATACAAGGTGCCCATATAGCGAAGCCCGTAAAGATACGCGACCAGCCCTGATGTCAATGGCACGGTTGCCAACCACAACGACCCCATCACAACCGAGAACACCAAAACAGTGGTCGGCGTCACCGGCATCATGATGAACCAGGCGGCGATCAGCGTACGGCCAGCATAGACGATCACCAGCAGCGTCTTTTTTCGGAACCTGTCACCAAGCGCACCGGCAATGATCGTGCCCATGATGTTGAAAACCCCGATCACGCCGATCGACAGCGCACCCAGCTCCGCCGTCGTATCAACACCCATTTTGGCCAGCAGGCTGTCTGGCCGGATGCTCGCGCATACCTCGGTGACAAGTGCCGGAAAATGCGCTGTTACAAAGGCAAGCTGGAAACCACAGCTGAAAAACCCGATGAAGATCATCAGATAGTTCGGATCGCGCACCGCCCGTCCGAGGATGGATGCAAAAGTTTCCTCAATCTCGGTCTTGCTGGCCCGATATTGCGTCTTCATGAAGGGCAGACAGAACAGACAGGCCAGGATCAACGCCGCAAAAACCATGAACACCGATGACCAGTGAATGACATTTAGCAGCGCCTGCGCCAGTGGCGGTCCGACCACCTGACCAAGGCTGCCTGCCGCCGTTGTCAGCCCCAGCGCCAAAGACCGGTTGCTGTCTGACGCGGCGCGCCCGACCACACCCAGCACAACCCCGAAACCCGTACCGGCAATGCCGAACCCGACCATAATTTCCAGCATCTGGTGGCCAAGGGGTGTTGTGGCAAAGGCACTGAAGACCAGCCCGCCAGAATATAAAAGTGTGCCGATAAAGATCGCACGCCGGTCCCCCAGGCGCTCGGCAATGGCCCCGAAGATCGGCGTTCCCAGGCCCCAGGCAAGGTTCTGCAGCGCTATGGCCAGCGAAAACTCGGTGCGAAACCAGTTCATTTCAGCCGCGATCGGAATCTGAAACACCCCAAAACTGGAGCGGATCGCAAAGCTCAGAAACAGCACGAAAGCTGATGCAATCAATACAGGCGTCATTATGGCGCGAAGCGGCTGCATACGTGTCCTTTCGGTGGACATTTACCCCCAGGGTCAGACGATGCGGCAGGCCTCATCAAACGACAAGCGAGGCGCACGATCGCGTATATTCTCGCCGCTGCCATAACCGAGGCTGAGCAGAAAACTGGCACGCCAGCTCGACCCTTCGAAAAACAGCTCATCCACCTTGGCCGGATTAAAGCCGGACATGGGTCCGCAATCGAGGCCCAGAGCGCGCGCCGCCAGAATGAAATATCCACCCTGCAACCAGGTGTTGTTGCTTGCCTGCATCTTCAATTTGGCTTCATCCTGAGCGGCAAAGCTTTCAGGATCAAGATGCGGTGCCAGCGTACCAAGATGCTTATAGAATTCCATGTCATGCGCAATGACGGCCACGGCCGGCGCGCTGGCCACCTTCGGCTTGTTGCCGTCTCCCACCGCTTCAAGCAGCTTTGCCCTGGCATCGTCAGACGTCACGAACAACACACGCATCGGGCATGTGTTTGACGCGCTGGGCGCAAACTTTATCGTCTCATAAAGCGTTTTCAGCAGATCGTCCGGCACTGGCTGGTCGGTAAAGAAACGATGGGTGCGGGCGTCTTCAAAGACAGACGCCATGAAATCAGGGGATGACATAAATGGCCTTTCAACGAGTGTGCTGCTGCATTTGCAGGCAGTCCGAAACCCTTGTTACAGCGTCTGGAGACAAAACTGCAACAGGCAATTCGGCGCACAACAAGGGCTGTATTTGGAAAGTTTCCGCTGAAAAACGAAATGTTCCGACGTTCTATGCTTGCCTGTCAGGGCTTTCCCAGCCAAAATGCTGGCAATAATGACGCTGTCCGGCGGTCTTTCAAGATTGCTTTCAAACACCCGGCAGCACCAGTGGAGGAACCTATGAGAAAGATACTCGCGGCCGTCAGTGTGGTGGCCATGACCGGTTTTGTAACCGGCGCGCATGCAGTTGTCAATCTGACAGCTGAAACAGCAGCCCCCACCAGCGCGCCAGGCGTGTCGGTGGTTGCATTCGCAGAAGCGGCTGCAAAGCACAATGTTGCCGATATGCAGGTAACAACCGGACAGACACTCACAAATTCAGTGCAGAATGTGGCTGAAGGCAAATCAGATATCGCCGCAGCACCGTTCGTTCTGCCATTCCTTATGTCGCGTGCTGTTGGCCCTTATGCCAAGCTTGGCAAGGAAAAAGGCGCTGAGCTTACATCCAATCTTGCAGTTCTGTATACCTACCGTATCGCCTGTCAGGGTCTTTATGCCTACGACAGTTCGAGCTTCCCCGGCTATGATGGCATCAAGGACGCCACCATTTTCAACGGACCACCACGTGGTGCAGCGCTGACCAATGCCCGCGATCTTGTCCGGCTGGTTACAGGCCTTGAGGAAAAGAAGGACTATACCGGCGTTCAGGTGAACTGGGGTCAGGCAGTAAAGACCATTCAGGATGGGTCTGCCGATGCCTTTGTTCTGCCGATGAGCTTTCCTGACGGACGCATGACCGCCGCCCTGTCTTCTGGCGACATGACCATCTGGTCGATGCCAATCACCGCATTCAACGGCGAGCAGTTCGGCAAGTTCACCAAGCGCCCGGGAACTGTGGCGGTGACACTGCCGATCAATGAGATGGGCTGGAAGTCCGGTGTCAGCATTGTATCCGAGGACGACAATTTCCGTTGCCCGGGCACTGTTGGCGGCGAGATTGTAAACACATCGATGAGCTTTGATACCGCCAAAGGGCTGACCAAGGCATTCCTCGACAGTCTTGACGATATCAAGGCCAAGGCGCCTTTCATGGCCAACTCATGGCATGGTGAGACAGATATCGCGCTGACAGACATGTGTGGCCTGAACCCGCTGAAGTACCATCCAGGTGCTGTCGCCGCCTGGGAGGAGGCCGGTTACTCCATCCCGGATTGCGCAAAGTAGGAACGCAACCCAAAGCAAGCGCCGGTCAGATGACCGGCGCTATATTTGTGTTTTATAGATAGGCAGGGCGGGGACATGTCAGAGCGCACGGGCGAAGGCACCACGCATACTGATTTCGGTATGAAGCTGGTTTACTGGCTGACTGTGTTGATGGTCATTGTCGGACTGATCAACATGACCCCCGGCATTCCGGGCTATGATGATCTGGCGCAATCAATTCTCGGCATGCAAGGTGCCACCTTCCGCAAATTCCCCTTTGAGTGGTTTTATCCCCTGTTCTTTGCGCTGATGATGCTGATTGTCGCGCTGAAACATTCCATCTGGCGAAGCTGGGCTGACAGATCACCGTGGATGCGCCGGTTCGGATTGTTTATGGACGTGGCGCTGGTGTTCATGGCCTGCGCTATTTCCATGACATATCTTGTCGAGATTGAGGCCATTTGCCTGATCGACCAGTTTTCCGGTGACCGTGCAAGACTGATTCAGGAAAGTCTGCAGGCTGAACGCGAACTGGCAGATCTGCTGGGCATGGAGCCGCCAACCACGGTTGATGATCCGAAATGTGTCAACAACACCGGCGGCTGGATCGTGCTGCTGGTCGGCCTCGCCATCATGGTGTTCCTGTCCTACAACATTAAGGTCTGGGGCCTGCCGCTGGTGCTGGTCGCCATCCTGATTGCCACCTATACCATCGGCACTGTGCTTGTCTGGTATTTCCATGGTCCGGAAGACATAAACAAATATCTGATGACCAAACTTGCCGGTGAACCGCGCATGCTGGCTGATGGCCGGCCGCGTATTCACGACATTCTGGTGAACAATTCATCCGGACTGCTTGGCCGGTTCATGGACATCATCCTGAACACGATCTTCCCCTATCTGGTACTGGGATCATTGTTCGGGTCATCGGCGGGCGGCCGGTCACTGATCAAGGTGGCGTTCCGCTGGACGCGTAGTTTGCGGGGCGGCCCCGCGCATGCGGCCATCGCATCCTCTGCCATGTTCGGCACCATTTCAGGTGGGCCGATCGTCAATGTGCTGTCGACCGGGGTGCTGACCATTCCGATGATGTTGAAGCGTGGCTTCTCGAAAGTGTTTTCTGGCGGTGTAGAAGCTGCCGCATCATCTGGCGGGTCGATCATGCCGCCTGTGATGGGTGTGGCCGCCTTTGTCGTGGCCGCCCTGACGACAGTTCCCTATTCCAGCGTGATTGTTGCGGCAGTTATTCCGGCCCTTGCCTATTTCTTCTGCCTGTTCCTGTCGGTCTCGTTCCAGGCGCGCAAACAGAACATTCAGGCGATTGGCCAGATCACCGAAGACATGCATCTGAACCGTCAGGACATGCTGAACCTGATCATGATCTTTGGACCAATTTTGCTGATCCTCATCCTGTTGCTGACAAAGAAAGAAGAAGTCGGGTGCGGCATCTTCGGGGCGCTGATCGGGGTCGAAAGCATTGTTACCGAAAAGGGCTGCAAACTTGTCAGCGGGTCATGGCTGCAGGAATTGATCCGCAATGCGGCTGGTGATGCCGGCAGTGCCGGATGGTATGCCGTCATGCTGTTGCTGGGGCTGCTGTTTGTTGACCCGGAGGTGCGGGCACGTCCGCGCAAGATCATCGATGCGCTGTCCAATGCCGGCGTCCTGATCTCCACCCTCTATCTGATGTTCCTCGCTGTCTCGATCATCGATTTCTGTCTGCAATTCACCGGCTTGCCAACCTTCCTGTCGCTTGACGTTCTTGGCTGGCTGCAATCTCTCGGCCTTGGTCAGGGCGGATCTGTGCTGTTCCAGTTGTTGGCGTTACTGCTGACAATGGTGATGGCGATCATTCTGGGCATGGGGATGCCGGCGGTGCCCGCCTATATCAATGTGGCACTGCTGTTGGGGCCGGTGCTGGCAGGTCTGGGCATTTCAACCTTCACAGCACATATGTTCATCTTCTACTTCGCTGTTGCCAGCGCGATTACACCGCCAGTGGCGCTTGCCGCCTTTGCCGCGTCGAGCATCACCAAGGCCGAACCAATGGCGACCGGGTTTTCGGCTGTCAAATCAGGCATCGTGATTTTCATCGTGCCCTTCATCTTTGCGATGTATCCCGAAATCCTGCTGATCAGCGACGCCGTGCTGGACGCCACAGCCGGTGCAGCGGCAGGCGCACAATATCTGCCGGGCTATGATGGCAATCTTGATGTGCCAGCCCTTGCCTGGGTGATTGCCCGTCTGGTATTGGCGCTCTATCTGATTTCAAGCGCACTCGCGCAATATGATGCACGGCCATTGAACCCGATCGAAACCGCCGCACGAGTGGGGCTTGCTGCTCTTGTAATGTTCAAGCTGCCTGTCATCTACGGCGCGGCAATCGTCGCTGCAGTGGTGTTGATCGCCTGGCACTATCTGGGCAGCCGCGGCCGCGCAGCCGCCTGAACTGAAACTGTTTACGATCGGCGCAAGATCACCAGGATAACCGGCAGCCACGATACTGCCGGTGGTCCTGTTCAGGCGGCAAATTCGGCGAGATGCCGTTCGAAATGGCGGCGCATGGCGGCAATACCGTCCTTGACCACCTTGTCGCGTCCGATGCCGATACGGAAATGATCGGCCGGCACATGTGAAATCTTGGATGCATATATCGAACTTGGCAGCAGGATCACGCCGCTCTTCTCCAGCAGGTCACGGCAGAACACCTCGCCGCCGCCCGGGCCGATATATTTCGGAAACGCCACACAGCCACCCATCGGGCGATGCCAGTCAACCAGCCCGGGGAAATCAGCAAACAGCTTTTCAAGCAGCACCGCATTTTCGCGAACAAGACCCACATTCCGGGCGATGATTGATGCGCGCGCCTTCAGGGCGATCAGCGCCAGTCGTTCACTTGGTGCAGAATTGCAGATCGACAGATAATGCTTGTATCGCTCGGTGCGGGTCAGCACGTCATGGTCTTCACTGGCGATCCAGCCAACGCGCAAACCGGGCAGCCCATAGGCCTTCGACATCACATTCAGTGAAATGCCCTTTTCATAGACATCGGCAATCTGCGGCATGCGCACGGCTGCATCCGTCTCGACACCGCGATAGACCTCGTCACTGAACAGATAAATGCCCCGCTCACGGCAAAACCCGACAAGATCCATCAAATCCTTTTGGCCCAGCAACACCCCTGTCGGGTTATGCGGGAAATTCAACGAGATCATCCGCGTTTCCGGGCGGACAGCAGCCTTGATATCGTCGATATCCAGCCGCCAGCCCGTGGCTGAGGCACTGCCATCATCACAGCGCATAGCGACACCGGTCACCGCACAGATATCCAGTGGGACCGTCTCGGCGCTCTGATAGTTCGGCACCGGCACAATGATGTGATCATCCTTGTCCAGAAGCACCCGCATGACAGCGTAGATGCCCTCGCCGGCCCCAGCAAGACACAGAATGTCATCCGCGCTCATTCGGTCATAGGTTTCGGCAATTGCTGCGCGCAGATCGGCCGCGCCGCGCGTTTCAGTGTAGCCGAGCCAGAGGCTTTCAAAACCTTCGCGGTCCTCATCATCAGCAAGTGCAAGAAGATCTGCGGTCGACAGGCTTTCCAGGTCCGATGCGGTCATATGGTGTTCAGCGGTGAATTCCCATTTGGAAAAAAAGACCTCGAGCTCAAAGTTCCGCATGATTGCTTTGTCCCTCCCCGAACTCGCATCCGCGCTTTACTCCCACCGCATCTGGCACGTGATGCAACAGGATAGTTTCGCTTCAAAAAGCATAGTGATATGCTTTCCAACGTCACGCAACATCCTGCGTTCAGGATTGGTGTGGCGCTCGATCTGAGCGGCGGGCAGGACGACATTTTCACCGGCGCGATCTTAGGCGCGATCTTAATGGAGGCACCTAATGGCCATTTCACTTTCCACGGCACAAACCCTGATTGATGCTGCCTTTGCAAAAGGTCAAGAGCTTGGCCTCAAGCCGTTAAGCGTCGTGGTGCTGGACCCGCGTGCCAGCATGGTTGCCGTGATGTCGCAAGACGGGGTCAGCCAGATGCGCGCCCGCATCGCGCATGGCAAGGCGAATGCTGCCATTGCCATGGGAATGGGCACGCGCGCATTGATGAACCGCGCCGAACAGCAGGCCTATTTTGTGCAGGCCATCAACGGGCTTGCCGATGGCGATTTTGTGCCCGTGCCAGGTGGTGTTCTGATCACCGACAAAGATGGCACGCTGCTGGGTGCGGTTGGTATTTCCGGTGATACATCAGACAATGATGAGGCTGCTGCCGTCAGCGGCATAGAGGCCGTCGGCCTGACAGCGGTTACAGGCTGACCCACGGGCAGCAGTATCTGCCCACCGACATGCATACCGCGATAGTTCCGATCCAACATGCGCGGTGCGGTAACAGCTAGCCAAGAACCGAAAAGCTGCTTTCGTCATTGATCTGGCGCTTGCGTGAATAGAAGCCGACATTGATATCGCGCCCGATATAGGGCAGCCGATACAGCAGCGGGGCGCTGTCATGATCAGCGCCGCCTTCACAATAATCAATCAGCGCTGCCATCATCTTGCCGGCAATCGGCGCGTTCTTGTATTGATTGCCGCTGGTGCCGCATGCCATGTAATAGCCGCCGAGCGAGGCCTTGTCATAGATCGGTATCCAGTCAGTGGACGCATCATACAGATCAACGACACCGCGCGTCTGCGACGGGATGCCAAGCGATGGGACACGCTGCGCATACCGCATAACCTGCGTGTTCCACTGATCGGTGAACTCGCGTTCATAATCGGTGTCTGTCTCGCTCCACATATGCTGATCACATGGCGGGTCTTCACTGCCGATCAGGATATTGTTGCCATGTTCGGGGCGGATATAGCAGGCAATGTCACTATCAGAGACCACCATGCCATCTTGTTCAAAATCAAAGCCCGCCGGTGCCGGCACGTGCGCCACTTCCTGGCGAAGCGGACGGGTTTCAATGGTCATTTCATCAAGCACACCAGCCAGCCCGTTGATATGCGATGACCCGGGCCCGGCCACATTGATCACAACCGGTGCATGTATCTCTTCACCATCGGCAAGGCGCACACCCTTGACACGGCCGCCCTCTTGCAGAATCTCAACCACCTCCATGCCAAGCCGGAAGGCCGCGCCATGCTGGCGCGCCGCATCTGCCAGATTCTGGGATGACAGGGCAGGATCGGTTACATAGCCGCCATTCGGCCAATACAGCCCGCCGCGAATACGCCCGCCATTGGACAGACCAAAACTGTCATCGTCGGTACGTTTTGGTGGCGCATAGCTGTCCAGCGCATAGATTGAAAGCTGCTCTTCGATCCGGGTGGCATCCCATTCTTCAACCGGGATATCCAGATCACGGCTGTTCTCCAGATGCTTGTCGAGATAGCCATTCCCCTCGGTCCGCATGACAAGGCAGCCACATTCCTTGAAGGTGGCCAGCGCGGTCTCTGCAGGCAGGCCCAGATAGTCAGCCCAGTCCCGCCAGTAATGATAGCCTTCCCACGCAAAGGCGGTGCCATCAAAAGTCGAATAATGCATGCGGATGATGGCGCATGATCCGGCGGTGGACCCATGGCCGATCTGTGCGTTGCGGTCCAGCGACAATGTCTTCCAGCCGGCCTTGGCCATCTCGAACGCTGTTGCTGTGCCGATAACCCCGGTACCAATTATTATTGCATCTGGCTGACCTGTCATAAGGGCCTCTCAAAAAAACAAACTGTCTGCACTGCCGGTTTTCATCTCACGCGCGCATCACCGCGCCAGCCGGATCATAAGGCGATGCCGGAATGATTGTCGCTGCGCGCTCCACCCCGACGATATGAACACCAAGCTCGGTTCCCTCAACCGCAAGATCACTGTCTACCAGCGCCATGGCAAGCGACTTGTCAACCGTATGCCCATAACCGCCTGATGTCACAAACCCCACCATGCCGCCACCGCTCCATACAGGCTCAAACCCGCTGGCATCAGCACCATCAGCGGCAACATCCAGCGTCACGAGACGTTTTGCCGGGCCGTTACCATCGCGCTCTGCAATCGCCGCCTCACGTCCTATGAAGCCTTCGCGTGTCCAGTCAATCCAGCGGTCCATTCCGGTCATGCCGGGGGTATAGCCCTGGGTGAATTCCGATGACCATATGCCGTAGCTTTTCTCCAGCCGAAGTGACAGCAACGCATTGAACCCGTATTCGGCAATGCCAAGATCGCTGCCGGCCTGCAGCAGCATTTCGCGCAAGGCGATGTGATCACCCATCCGGCAGCTGATTTCATATCCGGCTTCACCGGTGACCGACAGGCGGCCAACATGTGTGCGGGCAAGGCCAATGTCGAACTGCCCACACCCCATGAAGGGCAAGTCACCTATCGCCCCGTCCGTCAACCGTTCGACAACAGCGCGCGCATGCGGACCTGACAGCGAAAATCCGGCAACTTCCTCTCCCAGATCGCGGATCATCACCCCGTCATTCAGTCGATCCCCACTTTCCAGATGATCCTTAAACCAGCGCATATGCCAGCTTCGCAGATAATAGGACCCCATGATCCACCAGCGGTCATCACCCCAGTTGAACAGCGTCAGATCGCCCTTCAACCGGCCATCATTGCCTAGCGCCACAGCAAGCCGGGCACGCCCTGCAGACGGCAGCTTGGTGGCGAAAATCTTCTCCAGCCATGCCTCTGCTTTTGGGCCGGTTACCTCAAAGCGTGAAAACCCGGTGATGTCCAGAAGGCCAACCGCATTGCGCACGGCACGGCATTCACTGCCCACGATATCAAAGGCGTTGGAGCGCTTCAGTGACGGCGCCTCATCAAACCCGTCTGGTGCGAAATACAATGGCACCTCAAGATCCCAGCTGCATCCCCACCGGGCACCAGCGGCGGTCATCGCGGTACGCGCAGGCGCCATCTTCAGCGGTCGGCCCGCCGGCAGCTGCTCGTTCGGATAGGTCATCACAAACCGGCGCGAATAGAACTGGCCGGTGGTTTGCCGGATATATTCCTTGTTTTCGGCAAAGGGGCCGTAACGGGCCACATCCATGCCATAGACATCGGCTTCCGGCTCGCCATGGATCATCCATTCCGCAAGCGATTTTCCAACACCGCCACCCTGCAGGAACCCGGCCATCACCGCACAGGCTGACCAGTAATTGCGCTTGCCGGGAACCGGCCCGACGAGCGGGTTGCCATCAGGCGAGAAGGTGAATGCCCCATTGACCCAGTTGCGCACACCCGCGGTTTGCAGCACCGGATAGCGTTCAAATCCCAGAGTCAGTTCATTCTCGATGCGATCGATATCCTCATTCAAAAGCTCGATCCCGTAATCCCACGGCGCGCCATCCATCATCCAGTGCTGGTGATTGATCTCGTAAATACCAAGCAGCATGCCTTGCTGGTGCTGGCGCATATAGGTAAAGCCTTCAAGATCGACGGTCAGCGGCAATTCAGTATCCAACGCCGCCACTTCGGGGATCGAATCGGTCAGCAGATAATGGTGCGACAAGGGCGATACAGGCAGTTCGATACCAGCCATCCGGCCAACCTGCTTGGCCCACAGGCCAGCCGCATTCACAACATGCTCGCACGAGATGGTGCCCTTTTCGGTCACCACGTCCCAACCGTCCGCCGTCTGGTTCAGTTCGAGGACCCGGTTATGTTCTATGACCGTGGCACCGTTCTTCTTTGCAGCACCTGCATAGGCCAGCACCGTGCCGGTGGTATCAACATATCCTTCGCGGTCCGCCCACAACCCGCCAAGAATACCGTCGGTTGACAGCACCGGGCACAATGAATAGGCCTCCTCGGGCGTGACAAGGCGTACATCCTCGATACCGATGCTCTGGTAAACACGGTAGGCAGACTGCAGCCATTCCCAGCGATCTGGTGTCCCGGCAAGGGTCAGACCGCCCGTCATATGCATGCCGACAGATTGGCCGCTTTCTTCTTCGATCTTGCCAAGAAGGTCGATCGTGTATGCCTGCAGCGCTGAAATGTTCGGATCGGCATTCAGCGCATGAACACCGCCAGCTGCATGCCAGCTTGACCCGGCCGTAAGCACCGAGCGTTCAATCAGCGCGATATCCGGCCAGCCCATCTTCGACAGATGATAGATGATTGATGCCCCGACGACACCGCCACCAATAACAACCACGCGGTAATGTGACTTCATATCAGCCTCTCCCCGTCACAAACATGTTCATCTATCCTGTTGCAACACAGCCCTTGCAGTCAAATTTGCAAACCAGCGACATGATCTGCAGGATTTACGCCGCAGGATTGATATGGACGTGATCAGCCGGGCCTATGCCAGTATCTTCGGCCGGTATCTTCGGCCGGTATCTTCGGCCGGTATCTTTAGCTGGCATTGCGCATGCGGTTTCATGTAGGGTGACGGCAGCAGGAAACGGTGTTTGCAACGCCTGTCTTGTGGTGCAAGGCCGTCGATTACAAACCAGAACCAGACCCGCTCCGGAACGAGACCCGAATATGCCTATTTTTACCCATCAGGACGATCTTCCCGCCGATATTGACCTTGGCAAATCCGTTGCCATCGACACCGAGGCAATGGGCCTGAAGACGCATCGTGACAGATTGTGTGTTGTCCAGCTGTCGGCTGGCGACGGCGATGCACATCTGGTGAAGATCAACCATCCGCAGGCGGCATGTCCCAATCTGGCGGCGCTGCTTGCCGACCAGACGGTCACCTCGCTTTTTCATTTTGCACGCTTCGATCTTGCGGCGCTGACCCACTATGTCGGTCCGGTAAACGGGCCTGTTTACTGCACCAAAATCGCCTCGAAGCTGGCGCGCACATACACCGACAGGCATGGCCTGAAGGATCTGTGCAGCGAACTTCTGGGCGTTGATATCTCTAAGGCGCAGCAGTCGTCTGACTGGGGTCGCGAAGCCCTGTCCAAGGCACAGGCTGAATATGCCGCCAGCGACGTGCTGTATTTGCACCAGTTGAAGGAAAGACTGGATGACATGCTGGCACGCGAAGGGCGCGCAGAGTTGGCACAGGCCTGCTTTTCGTTTCTTCCTGATCGTGTGCAACTCGATCTTGCCGGTTTCGATGATCTGGATATCTTCCATCACTAGGTCTTGATGTCATCAGGTCTTTATTATTGGAGCAGTTTGCTTTGACCACCGAATCCGATCCCGAAAACAGCAAGCGCCGCTTCAGTTTCGCCCCGCGCAGCGATGCAGCAGAGGCTGAGGCAAATCGGCGTCCGGTTCGCGCCAGCCTGCTGTTCATTCTGCTGGGACTGGTTCTGACTGTTGGAACTGTGCTGTGGCTTGGTGTCTTTATTCAGCCAAGCGAAATCAGGCTGGACGTCACTGACGTCAAGATCGACGAAACTGGTGATGTTGAATTGACCGGTGCCGTCTATCAGGGGCGCACCCAGCAGGGCGAGGCCTTTGAAATTACCGCCGAGGTTGCCAGCGAACGCCTGTCCGGCGTCGTTGATATGGATAAACCAACTGCCCAGCTTTATCGAAATGACGGCGATCTGGTCGATCTGGAGTCGCGCAACGGCATCTACTATCCGGACAGCAGCACAATCGACCTGCGCGGCGATGTCGTGGTCAAAAGCCAGAATTTGGGCATTACGCTTCTGGCCCTGTCACTGTCCGCCAATCTTGATGAAGGAAGCATGGTCAGCAACGAGCCCGTGCGCATGGAACGCAGCGACGGGGTTGTGACCGCCAATGCAATGGAAGTGAGTGACCGCGGCAAACGGATCATTTTCAAGGGTGATGCCAGAATGACCCTACACAATGACGCCAACGATCAATAATCTGTGAACCAAGGGTTCTATAGGGGCGGGTCCGCCAGAGAGGCACATATGTACAACTCAGTAATGTACAACGCGAACAAGTCCACCGCGGGAACGGACAGGGTGAAACAGGCAATGGCACTGGCAATGGCTTTGGCATTCGCCAGCATGGTTTCATTGGTCGCGTTGCCGGTGATGGCGCAGGATGATGAACCACTGCGGATTGAGGCAGACGATCTTCTGGAATGGGATCAGGACGCCGGGCGCTATATCGCGCGGGGCAACGCCGTCGCCACCAAGGGCGATACAAATATCAGCGGCGATGTGCTGGTCGCAACCTATGATCCAGATGCAGAAGAGCGCGAAATCACACAGATCACCGGCACCGGCGATGTGACCTTCAGCGATGCGCAGGGCAATGCGACGGGTCAGAAAATCATCTACAATGTGGATGGCAGCGGCTATCGGGTGGATGGCCCGGCCGCCCGCGTCAAAGGCAAGAACGGCAACATCGCCGCTGAACGTGACATCGTGTTGGTGACATTTGAGGACGACACCCAGCAAATGACCGCAACTGGCGATGCCGTCTATATCAACGCCGAAAATGAACGCTTCGCCGGCAATGTGATAAATGCCTTCTTTGACAAGGAAGGCGCGTTGGAGAGGGTGGAAGGAGACGGTAAGGTCAATATCCTGACAGCCGAAGGCAGCACCGCAACAGGAGACAGCGTGATCTACCTTGCCCAAACAGACAAGGCCACACTGGTCGGTAATGTGACGATTTCCGATGGTAAAAGTACCATGCAGGGCGGCCGTGCCGAAATGGATTTTGCCTCAGGCAACAGCCGCATCCTGTCTGATAAGTCCGGTGGGCGCGTCAGCGGCGTTCTTGTCACCAACTAGGCTGTTTTGACGTTCCACCCTCGCCATTAACGAAGCGTCAACAGGTTCGTGCTTCAGATGGTTGAAAAAAAACAGGTTTTTGGCAAATAATGGATGGCGTAACCGGATAAACGCGGTATCGTGCGAACGAACGGGAACGCAACGACACGCATGCCAGCTATTCCGCCCTGAGACATCAGGGCCACACGGACAGCTGGATCTGGCAGGAACATTAAGCTGACGGCATGACGACATCAGACTTTGAAGAACGTATGCGGCAGATGGAACGCCCGCGGCTGGTGGACACGCCGGGCGGGCTGCTGGCCAGCGGTATCGGCAAGAGTTTTAAAGGCAAGCGGGTTGTGCGCAACGTGTCGCTTCGTTTGCAGCGTGGTGAGGCCGTTGGCCTTCTGGGGCCGAACGGGGCCGGCAAAACGACCACTTTTCACATCATTTCAGGTCTGTTGCCTGCAGATGAAGGCAATGTCCAGCTGGACGGCAATGACATTACCACGATGCCGGTATTTCGCCGCGCCCGCCTTGGGCTGGGCTATCTTCCTCAGGAATCCAGCATTTTTCGTGGCCTGACTGTTGAGCAGAATATCCGCGCCGTTCTTGAATCCACCGAAGGCGGCAAAAGCGACCATGATGCAATCCTCGATGATCTGATGGCTGAATTTTCGATTGCACATCTGCGCAACACGCTGTCGGTCAATCTGTCTGGTGGTGAACGCCGCCGTCTGGAGATTGCCCGCGCATTGGCGCTGCGCCCCACATTCCTGCTTTTGGATGAGCCACTGGCCGGCATCGACCCGATTGCGCTCAACGATATCCGCAATCTGATCGGCCAGTTGAAGGAACATGGGCTGGGGGTGTTGATCACCGACCATAATGTGCGTGAGACGCTGGATATCGTCGACCGCACCTACATCATCTATGACGGCACCGTGCTGATGGAAGGCACACCTGACGAGGTGATTGATCACAAAGCCGTCCGCGACGTCTATCTGGGCGACCGTTTCAGCATCTGACACATCGATAAACACATTGCGACAGAATCCTCGGTCCGGTGGATACCGGGTTGACAGGTCAGCAGCATGGTTCTAGCGTCCGCGCCCTTGGTGTTGTTCGGCAACAGGAACGCGGTGTCGCCCGACCCATCGCAGCGGGGAATGGCCTTACATCATGACTGACGTGACCTACACGCCACCACTGCTGGCGTGCCAAGTACCTGCATCCAGCAAGAAGCAGGTCCTGCAAGAGTTGAGCGACATGGTAGGTGCCGAGACCGGCATCTGCCCGCGATCCATCCTCTCTGCCCTGGTATACCGCGAAAAACTGGGCACCACAGCCATTGGCAACGGCATCGCCCTGCCCCATGCAACCGTTGACCAGCTGCAGCAGACGACAACCCTTGTCGCCAGCCTTGAACAGCCTGTTGATTTCGATTCACCTGATGGCAGGGAAATCGACATTGTGTGCATTGTGTTGGGCGCGCCTGAAAGCCAGGGCAGCTATCTCGGCGCGATTCGCTTTGTTACCGAGACCCTGAACCAGAATGCAGATGCGATTCGCGGCGCACAAAATATTGGCCAGCTGGAAGCTGCCATGGCTGCCAGCCGTGAGGCCGCAGCCTGATCCTGCGCCATCTGGCACCAGGGCTAATCTCACAGCCTGTCCGGACGTCATAGATCACCCCTTCTGGATGGTGCAAAACATGCACAGGGTGCGTGTAAATTCGGCCCTTCATGTTTTCATGATAGGTCAGTATCGTTTACATTGCGTCATGCACTAGCTGAGTTGTTTACTCGATCCTTTGCCTGCTGGCGGCATTCCTGTTCTATCCGGCCACATCTGTTTAACGCGTGATCAAAAGGAGATGACGCAATGCTTCCAACGCGATCAAACCTGCGGTTTCTGAGATATCGTTCTGCCCTTGAATACAAGCGCTATCGAAAGAAGCTTATGACATTGGATACCTGGCCACCCCAGCCCCCGCTATTCCTCAAAGCGGGGGCTTTTCATTTGCCGGTATGGCCCCGCTATTCCTCAAAGCGGGGGCTTTTCATTTGCCGGTACATCCTCACATCACCTTCATCAGGCTGCATAAGCAAAAGACATTCACAGAACATTGCGGGCAAAGAAGACAAAGAAAAAGCGCCCGAAGGCGCTGTTCTCATTCTTGTCTGAAAGGGATGGTGGAGCTAAGCGGGATCGAACCGCTGACCTCTACAATGCCATTGTAGCGCTCTCCCAGCTGAGCTATAGCCCCCCGTAAATATCCCTGAGCGGTGGCCCTACCTGATGATCCGGTAAGGCCGGCCGCGCCGCAATCTGCCGGGACAGACCACGATTGGCCTTTGTCTATCGCAGCCGATGGCTGGCGGGCAAGCAAAAAATGACGATCTGACTAGTTCTCGTCACTGCTGCTGATACCAGGAATGATGTCTTCATCTTCGTCGAGATCATCACTGATCAGGCCGGCGCTGTCATCATTGCTGACATCGATATCCGCCTCTTCGTAATCGGCGTCGTCATTGGTTTCGGCAGCAGCCTTGTCGCCACTCTCGGCAACAGCCTCGTCTTCGATCTCGTCGATTTCGGTCTCTGCCTCGTTCTCGATCACACCGGCTTCGAGCGCCGCTTTGGCGGTCTTGGCTGCCGGCTTGGCAGCGGCACGCCCGCGCCGGCTTCTGACCAGTGACTCAGGATCGAATTCGGCCTGGCAACCAGGGCAGATAATCGGCGTCCGTCCAAAGTCATAAAATTTCATGCCACAGGAAAGGCAGCTACGTTTCAAACCAAGTTCAGCTTTTGCCATCTAGAAACACCCCTGTCTTGCCATTAGGCGCCCGGTTGGACGCCGTCTGCGCGTTCACTTAAACGAAACGGTAAGCGATTTGAAACAAATTCCTGCCTCTGTCAAAGCAAAATTCCCGATCGCTGCAAGCTTGCCACCAAGTCACTCACCCCGTGCGCACCATGTCACCCATCACAAATCACATATCACGCGCCGAATATCACCATATTGATCCAAGATTGCCATGTGCGGTGTGACAATGTTACGGGTCCGGCATAATTGATGCAGCGATATTGATGCAGCGTTGATTCACGGCTCGCCTTGATCCTGCAAGTAATCAGTTTGCCTGATCACACTGCCCGACATAATGCCAGACAAAGCTATTGGATAACGCTGGCGGATCAGGCTGGCGGGTATTATAAGGCCAGTGATCATGCCACATGTCCTTTATCTGGATCGGCATACGGCTTTCTGCGCATTTCTGCGCGACACAATTCGTTGATGACGACAGGTCAT
This sequence comes from Alphaproteobacteria bacterium, assembly GCA_016780765.1. GTDB lineage: Bacteria > Pseudomonadota > Alphaproteobacteria > Puniceispirillales > Puniceispirillaceae > UBA8309. The sequence continues at coordinate 18,295 of JADHLH010000011.1, forward strand.
GGCAAGAATCAAGATGGCAGACACACCCATGCTTTCATCCCAGTATACGCTGATATCACGCCGTCATGACGGGCTGTCCGGGCAGTTCCTCGTGCCGGGCGACAAATCAATCTCGCATCGATCTCTTATTCTTGGCGGGCTGGCAATTGGCACGACACGGGTCACCGGCCTTCTTGAGGGTGACGATGTCCTGGCCACATGCAATGCGATGCGGGCCCTTGGTGTCACGATCACGCATGAAGATGATGGCAGCTGGCTGGTCCATGGCGTGGGAACTGCCGGGCTGATGTCACCGGCTGTGCCACTTGATCTGGGCAATTCAGGTACTGGTGTAAGGCTGCTGATGGGGGTTGTCGCCGGCCAGCCGATCACCGCCACATTCAGCGGGGATGATTCGCTCAGCCAGCGACCCATGGCACGGGTGACCGATCCACTGGCCGCAATGGGCGCGCAGATCACCAGTCGCGACGGTGGCCGCCTGCCGGTTACCATAAAGGGGGTTGCAGATCCGCTTGCTGCTGCCCATACCAGCAAGGTTGCCTCGGCACAGATCAAATCTGCAGTTCTGCTGGCCGGCATAAACGCCCGTGGCACCAGCACCGTGACCGAGCCACATGCCTCACGCGATCACACCGAATCGATGCTGCGACATTTTGGGGCGACAGTCGTTCAGGACATGGCAGATGACGGAACACATCACGTGTCACTGACCGGAGAGGCGGTTCTGCGCGCCGCCGATATTGCGGTCCCGCGCGATCCGTCATCGGCAGCCTTTCCCATGGTTGCCGCCTTGCTGACCCCGGCAAGCGATATAACCATCCCGGGGATCGGGATGAATCCGCTGCGAACAGGATTGATCACGACATTAATGGAAATGGGTGGTGACATTACCTTGTCGAATGAACGTACTGAAGGGGGTGAGCCCGTTGCCGATTTGCGGGTGCGCCACAGCCAGCTTTACGGCATCGATGTGCCAGCCGCGCGTGCGGCCTCTATGATTGATGAATATCCAATTCTGGCCATTGCCGCGACGCAGGCTGATGGCGTTACGCGGATGACCGGCGTGTCCGAACTGCGTGTCAAGGAAACCGACCGGATTGCCGTTGTGGCTGATGGCATTGCCGCCGCAGGTGGCAGCGTCAGCTATGATGAAGACAGCATGACGGTCACCGGCGGCAACATTGCAGGCGGTGTGACCATTGCATCACAGCATGATCACCGGATTGCCATGTCATTCCTGACCCTTGGCATGGTCAGCGATGCGGCAATTACGGTAACCGGATGCATGACGATCAATACCAGCTTCCCTGACTTTGCCACCCTGATGAACGGATGCGGTGCGGCGCTTGCCGCTGCCGGAGGCGATACATGATCATCGCCGTGGACGGATCGGCGGCCAGCGGCAAGGGGACGCTGGCAAAACGTCTGGCGGCACATTTCGATCTTGCCCATCTGGATACCGGCGGGCTGTATCGTGCCCTTGCCTTGTATCTTATGCGCCAGCGCATCTCAGCCGAGACAGCCGAGGAAACGGTGGCAGCAGCGGCCATTGCCGACCTTGACCTACGGCTGATTGATGATCCGGCGATCCGTGATGATGCTGTCGCCCATATGGCATCCGTGATCGCCGCAATGCCTGCTGTGCGCGCCGGTTTTCTGCGCCTGCAACGTGACTTTGCCAGCACCCCGCCAGTTGGCACAGGTGCCATACTTGACGGGCGGGACATCGGCAGTGTTGTGCTGCCTGACGCGCCCATAAAATTCTTTGTCGATGCCGATATCGAGATACGTGCACGCCGAAGAACCAATGAGTTGCAAGCCGCAGGACAATCCGTTATGTTCCGCGACGTTCTTGCAGATATGCAAGCGCGCGATGCACGAGACCGGGGCAGAACCATCGCCCCGCTTCGCGCTGTCGAAGATGCAAAACAGATCAATACATCAGACATGGATGCAGATCAGGTTTTCATCGCTGCGCTTGCCTATGTTGAAACAACAGGAACATAAACAGGAGCCGCGGTGACTTGAACCGTCGCGGCATCCATTATCGACCTTGGACTGCTGGCGGCAATCAACCATTCGCCACCAAAAGACCCGGGAGGATTTTCCGGCCCCGTTTGGGCAAAATGCCAAGAGGCTGGAAAATCATGTTCAGGCTCACCGGCCCTCACCGCCAGCTGAGGAGCGATCGTATCATTATCGGATTTCCGCCGGTTATGATGCAGGGCGAAAACGGAGATTTTTTTGATACCCGAAACAACGAGTGCAGCAGGCGCTGCAACAGAGAACTTTGCCGATATGCTCGCCGAGAGCTTTGGCGAAAACACCAGCATCGAGGGCAGCGTTGTCCGCGGATTTGTCATCAGCCTTGAAGGCGATGCCGCAATTATCGATGTCGGTCTGAAGTCCGAGGGCCGCGTTCCCCTGAAGGAACTTGCCGGACCGGGCCAAGAGCCAAACATCAATGTTGGCGATGAAATCGAAGTCTATGTCGAGCGCATGGAAGACAAGAACGGTCAGGCCGTCCTGTCGCGTGACAAGGCCCGCCGTGAAGAGGCGTGGGGCCTTCTCGAAGCATCGTTCGAAAAGCAGGAACGCGTCACCGGCGTTATCTTTGGCAAGGTAAAGGGCGGCTTCACTGTCGACCTTTCTGACGCCACAGCCTTCCTGCCCGGCAGCCAGGTGGACATCCGTCCGGTTCGCGATCTTGGCCCATTGATGGGCACACCGCAGCCGTTCCAGATCCTGAAAATTGACCGTCGTCGTGGCAACATCGTTGTGTCACGGCGGGCGGTTCTGGAAGAGAGCCGGGCCGAAGCCCGTTCCGAGCTTGTGTCCAACCTTCAGGAAGGTCAGGTGCTGCAGGGTGTTGTCAAGAACATCACCGATTACGGCGCGTTCGTTGATCTGGGCGGTGTAGATGGTCTTCTGCACGTAACAGATATTGCATGGCAGCGTATCAGCCATCCTTCAGAAGCCCTGCAGATCGGTGAAACTGTCGAGGTGCAGGTTATCCGCTTCAATCCGGAAACGCAGCGTATCTCGCTTGGTATGAAGCAGCTGCAGTCTGACCCGTGGGAGAGTGTTGAGGGCAAGTTCCCGATTGGCTCAAAGCTGGAAGGCCGCGTTACCAACATCACCGACTATGGCGCGTTCGTCGAGCTGGAAGCCGGTGTCGAAGGCCTGGTTCACGTGTCCGAGATGAGCTGGACCAAGAAGAACGTTCACCCAGGCAAAATCGTTTCGACCAGCCAGCAGGTAGAGGTAATGGTTCTCGATGTCGATATGTCGAAGCGCCGTATCTCGCTTGGCCTGAAACAGTGCAGCGGCAATCCGTGGGAAGAATACAGCTCAGCCAACCCTGCCGGTACCCAGATCGAGGGCGAAATTCGCAACATCACCGAGTTTGGACTGTTTGTTGGTCTGACCGAGGAAATCGATGGTCTTGTCCACCTGTCGGATATCAGCTGGGATGTTACCGGTGAGGCCGCACTTGAAGGCTTCAACAAAGGGGACATGGTGAAAGCCAAAATCCTGGATGTTGATATCGACAAGGAACGTATCTCTCTTGGCATCAAGCAGCTGACCGAAGATCCGTTTGCCGGTCAGATGGAAAGCCATCGCAAGGGTGAGGTTGTTACCTGTACGGTCACAGCGACAAGCGACAATGGCCTTGATGTCAGTGTTGGCGAATCACTGGTCGGCTTTATCCGCCGCACCGATCTCAGCCGTGACCGCGCCGAACAGCGTGGCGACCGGTTTGCCGTTGGCGAAAAGGTTGATGCCGTGATCACCAACATCGACAAGAAAAGCCGCAAGCTGAGTCTGTCGATCAAGGCGCGTGAAACTGCCGAGGAAAAGCAGGCTGTCGAGGATTACGGTTCATCTGACAGCGGTGCCAGCCTTGGTGACATTCTGGGTGCTGCTCTCGCCAAGCGCGAATCGGGCGACGAGGAGTAAGCACCTCACCACCAAATTCGGGTGAATCGGCGTTTTGCACATCGGTTCACCCGTGCTTTAGCGTCAAATATTCCAGATTCAGTGTCATAAATAGGTATTCTATGCCCCTAATCAGGGCCTTGTGAGTTGACCTTGCTGAATCCAATGGGCATGCTTCATACGATTTTCGGTTTTTACATAGTGGGCGGGGCCGGTGACACGATCTGAATTAATCGCCAGACTGGCGGCAAAAAACCCGGCGCTCTATCATCGTGATATTGAGCGTCTTGTGGCCACTATCCTTGATGAAATAGGCAGCGCACTTGAACGCGGCGACCGCGTCGAGCTGCGTGGTTTTGGTGCCTTTTCCGTTCGCCAGCGCGAAGCACGGACAGGGCGTAACCCGCGGACCGGAGCCAGCGTTGAAGTTGCAGAGAAGAAAGTGCCGTTTTTCAAGATGGGCAAAGGTATGCGTGAGCGGCTGAACCGCTGATCGGATTCCTGCCATGCGCTTTTTTGGACGCCTCGTCTGGTCGATCATATCGCTTCTGACCATTACCCTTGCGATGCTGTTCGCGACGTCCAACACGCAGATTGCCTCATTACAGCTATGGCCGCTTGCCGGCAGCATTGATCTGCCAATCTGGGTTATCGTGCTTGGTGCACTGGGGGCCGGTGCCATCATAGGTGGGGGCCTGGTCTGGATGTCTGTGATCGCCGCTCGGGCCAACAACTGGCGTCTGCAACGTCGGCTTGGCAAGGCAGAAACGCGGGCCACACGCGCTGAAGAACAGCTGCAAGCCACAAAGCAAGAAGCGGCCGTAACCGGTCAGATTTCCGGAAACACCACTACACAGGCCAGCGCTGACGCCGGCACCCAATCTGCCGGCCCAGACAGCGCCCTGCCCCACAGCACCAGCCCGATCTTGCCAACACGACAATGACCAGCCAGCCCCAGCCATCATCGAACGACATCGCCGTCAAGATCTGCGGCATCGCGACGCCGGCGGATTTTGATGCCTGCCGCAATGCTGGGGCTGCGTTCATCGGGATGGTGTTTTTCCCGCGCTCGCCCCGCCACCTGTCGATTGAGGCGGCTGCCAGTCTTGCTGCACATGCCGAAACATCAGCTGAGGGGCCGGCCCGTGTCGCCCTGACTGTGGATATGGATGATGCTGGTCTTGACCAGATTGTTGCGGCGGCGCGCCCACACTTCATCCAGCTGCATGGCAGTGAAACGCCGGATCGCGCATCTGCCATCAGGGATCGTTTCGGTCTGCCGCTGATTCGCGCCATCCGGGTTGCCGCGGCAGCTGATCTTGAGGCGTGCAAAGACTGGGAGGGCATTGCCGACTGGTTGCTGTTTGATGCCAAGGGGGACCCGGGCGGGCTTCCCGGCGGCACCGGCCACGCTTTCGACTGGTCACTTCTTGCCGATTATGCGGGCACGACGCAATGGATGCTGGCTGGCGGCCTGTCAGTCGATAATGTGCACCGCGCGATGACAGTAACCGGTGCACGCGCACTGGATGTGTCTTCGGGTGTCGAAAGTGCCCCCGGAAAAAAAGACGCAACCCGCATTCAGGCATTTGTGCAGCAGGCGCGGTTGGGGTAGGTTCTCACCTCGCTTCAACAGATTTGGGCTGATGGCATCAAGGCCGTCTCGCCGTAATACGGGTCAGACAATCATGACAGACGTGAACATGAACTCGCTTCGCAACCAGCCAGATGATCGCGGCCGTTTCGGCATGCATGGTGGCCGGTTTGTTGCCGAAACATTGATGCCGCTGATTCTGAAGGTTGAAGAGGCCTACACCAGCGCCACGAGCGATGCCGACTTCCAGCGTGAACTGGAATATTATCAGACGCATTATATCGGCCGCCCCAGCCCGCTGTATTTTGCCGAGCGGATGACCGCACATTTTGGCGGTGCCAAGCTGTATCTGAAGCGCGATGAGCTGAACCATACCGGCGCACACAAGATCAACAATGTCATCGGTCAGGCGCTGGTCGCCAAGCGCATGGGCAAGACCAAAATCATTGCCGAGACCGGCGCTGGCCAGCACGGCGTTGCCACCGCCACCGCCTGCGCGCTGTTTAACATGGAATGCGAAGTCTTCATGGGTGAGGAAGATGTGCGCCGCCAAAAGCCGAATGTCGACCGGATGCGCCTGCTGGGTGCGAAAATCTATCCTGTCACATCAGGCACCGGCACGCTGAAGGACGCGATGAACGAGGCGCTGCGTTATTGGGTGGCCAATGCCGAATCGCATTTTTATATCATCGGGACGGTTGCCGGGCCGCACCCCTATCCGCAGATGGTCCGCGATTTCCAGTCGGTTATCGGCAAGGAAGCGCGCGAACAGATCATGAAGGCCGAAGGCCGCTTGCCTGACTCCATCGTTGCCTGTATCGGCGGCGGCTCGAACGCCATGGGACTGTTTCATCCGTTCCTCGATGAGGAGAGCGTATCGATCTACGGGGTAGAGGCAGCGGGCAAAGGTATCCCGTCTGGTCTGCATGCCGCCTCATTGACCGGTGGCACACCCGGTATCTTGCACGGCAACCGCACCTATCTTCTGCAGGATGATGACGGACAGATTATCGACGCGCACTCAATCTCCGCCGGTCTGGACTATCCGGGGATCGGACCGGAGCATGCCTGGCTGCATGATATGAAGCGGGTCAATTATGTCAGCGCCACTGATGATGAGGCGCTTGAGGCGTTCCAGCTGTGTTCGCGCCTGGAAGGGATTATTCCGGCACTGGAACCTTCGCACGCACTGGCCTTTGTCAGCACCATGATCGGTGACATGGACAAGGATGATATCGTTATTCTCAATATGTGCGGACGCGGCGACAAGGATCTGGGCGCTGTACTGCCTGTGCTGGAGGAGCGTGGACGGCTGTAAGTCGGCTGTCACTGCACCAAACTGATATATCACTCAGGACTATCGACCTGACAGATCACGACGGGAAGAATGGATCGATGACATCGAGAATTGCCAATGCCTTTGCCAATGCACGCGCCGAAAATCGCGGCATTCTGGGTGTTTTTGTAACTGCCGGCGATCCGGATGCGCAGACCTCTGCCGGCATTCTCGATGCACTTGTTGACTCGCATGTTGATATCGTTGAGCTCGGCATGCCCTTTTCTGATCCGATGGCCGATGGCCCGGCCATTCAGGCGGCATCGCTACGCGCGCTGAAGAACGGCATGACATTGGCCGGCACGCTGGACATCGCGGCTGCCTTTCGCGCCCGGCACCCAGACACGCCGCTGGTGCTGATGGGCTATTACAACCCGATCTATATTTATGGGGTCGACCGCTTTCTGGCGGATGCTGTCAAAGCCGGTGTTGACGGGCTGATCGTTGTCGACCTGCCGCCCGAAGAAGATGATGAACTGCTTGAACCGGCCCGCGCTGCCGGCCTTGATTTCATCCGGCTTGTCACGCCAACAAGCGATGCCGACCGGTTGCCCGTCGTGCTGGGATCGGCAAGCGGATTTGTGTATTACGTTGCAATCACCGGCATTACCGGCACAACGAGCGCTGCCGGTGACAGTATTTCGGCCGCCTATGAGCGGATTACCGCCGTGACCGATTTGCCTGTCGTGACCGGTTTCGGCATCCGCACACCCGAACAGGCTGGTGAAGCCGCTTCGCGCAGTGACGGGGCGATTGTAGGTTCTGCCGTTGTCGAGATTATCGCTGAATCGCTGGATGACGCTGGCAATGGCACGCCTGAAACAGTGTCCAAAATTGCCGCATTTGTCGGCGAACTTGCCAAGGGTGTGGCTGCAAAGGCAGACTGACGAGGACGCAGCGCTATCTGAGGAAACAGGGCGAGGGAACGGGACATGAACTGGATCACCAACGCTGTATTGCCGAAAATCAAGGCATTGGTCAGCACGAATGACGTGCCTGAAAATCTGTGGATCAAGTGCAATTCCTGCGGACAGATGATTTTTCATCGTGAGTTCGAACAGGGCTATAACTGCTGCTCAACCTGCGGTCACCATGACCCACTGCCGCCCGAAAGCCGGTTTGCCATGACCTTTGATGATGGCAAGTTCGACAGCATTTCTCTCAACGCGGTGAATGATGACCCGCTGAAATTTCGTGACAGCCGCAAATATGCTGACCGCCTTAAGGATACACGGGCGAAAACTGGCGTGAATGATGCCATCGCGGTGGCGCATGGGCGGATTGGCGGGCACAAGGCTGTCATCGCCGCATTCGATTTCCGCTTCATGGGCGGGTCCATGGGACGCATGGTTGGTGACGGGATCATTGCCGCTGCCGAAGCCGCCGTTGAACATGATGCTGCCCTGATTACCGTGCCGTCAACTGGCGGCGCGCGTATGCAGGAAGGGATCCTGTCGCTGATGCAGTTGCCGCGCACCATTCTGGCGGTTGAAAAAGTCAGCAAGGCCGGCCTGCCGCATATCGTGTTGCTGGCGCATCCCACAACCGGCGGGGTGACGGCATCCTTTGCCATGCTTGGTGATCTTCAGATTGCCGAGCCGGGGGCGATCATCGGCTTTGCCGGACGCCGGGTGATTGAGGAAACAGTGCGGGAAAAGTTGCCCGACGATTTCCAGACGGCTGAATATCTGCAAGAACACGGCATGGTGGATTCGGTTGTCGGCCGCGCGGAACAGCCCGCCTTCCTGGCCCGTATTCTGGGCTTTCTGATGGAACGGCGCGAGGCGACAAAAGCCGCCTGATGGCCGCCAGCAGCCCTGACAAAACATCAGCAAAGGACATGTCTGCAAAGGACATGTCTGCAAAGGACACATCTGCAGACGACCCATCTGCAGACGACACTGCGCGGGCAACCGCGGCGCTGGACCGGCTGGCCGCCCTTCACCCAAAGCTTATCGACCTTGGTCTGACCCGCACCTTTGACCTGCTGGACCGCCTTGGCAACCCGCACCACCGCCTGCCGCCCGTGATCCATGTTGCCGGTACCAATGGCAAGGGGTCGGTGATTGCCCTGATGCGGGCCATGGCCGAGGCTGCCGGCCTGTCTGTGCATGTTTATACATCGCCGCATCTATGCCGCTTTAACGAGCGCATCCGTCTTGCCGGAAACCTGATTGCTGATGGCGCGCTGGCCGATCTGCTGGAAGAGGTGGAACGTGCAAATGGCGACGAACCTGTGACCTTTTTCGAAGTTACGACAGCGGCAGCGTTCCTTGCCTTTTCCCGCAGCAAGGCTGATCTGCTGCTGCTGGAAACCGGCCTTGGCGGCGCCTTGGATTCAACAAATGTTCTGGATGGCCCGGCCGCAACCGTCATTACCCCGATTGCGCGCGATCATGAACATTTTCTGGGCAGTGATCTTGCCGGCATTGCTGGTCAGAAAGCCGGTATCATGCGGGCAGATACGCCATGCCTGTGCGCCGCACAGGATCAAGTGGTCATGGATGCGCTGGACAGTCATGCCGCGGTGGTGGGCACAAGGGCTGTCGCTGTCGACCGTGATATCCTGTGGCAGCTTGAAGATAATGGCGGCGTGGTGGTGCGGGCCCATGGCAATGTTCTGACACTGGCACCGCCCGGATTGTTTGGCCATCACCAGATGCAGAACGCGGCGCTGGCTGCCGCCGCGCTCAATTCAGCCATGCCTGATCTGGATTTCGAGATGGGCGGGCAAGGCACTGCCACGGCCAGCTGGCCGGGGCGGCTGCAAAGGCTTGCGAATGGCCATCTGACACAGATTGCGGCCGAGCGCGCCATATGGCTTGACGGGGCGCATAATGCGCATGGTGCCAGTGCGCTCGCAGCGGCGCTGAAACAGCTGTCGCCAACGGGCACATGGCATTTTGTGACAGGTGCATTGAACACCCGCCCGCCAGCCGAGTTTCTTGAGAAGATTGCCCCTTTGGCGGCATCGCTTCATTGCGTGGTCATTCCGGACCAGCCATCCAGCCTGCCGGCCCATGAACTGGTGAATGCGGCCACACCTCTGTTCAGCGCCGCGCAACCTGCAGCATCGATTGGCGCTGCGCTGTCAGCCATCACCATAAGTGATGATCCGGACAACGCGCCTGTGATGATTTGCGGATCGCTCTATCTTGCCGGCCATGTGCTGGCGGCCAATGGCACCCTGCCCGCATGAACCATCGCACATTTATGCGCCGACCACGCCAGTCGTGAATTTCCGGGCCGTCTTAGCTGATCGTGTCGTTGATCCAGGCTTCGAGATGCGACTTCGGCACGGCACCAATTTTCTCGGCAACAACCTCACCGCCCTTGAAGATCAACAGGGTCGGGATGCCGCGCACATTATATTGCTGCGGTGTCAGCGGATTTTCATCGATGTTCAATTTGATGATCGAAAGCGCATCACCCTTGGCATCGCTGATTTCTTCCAGCGCCGGCCCGATCGCCTTGCAGGGGCCGCACCATTCCGCCCAGAAATCCACCAGAACAGGTTTGTCTGCCTGCAGGACATCTGTGGAAAAATCGCTGTCCGTCGTCTTTGAAGTTGCCATCTTGAATTGCCCCCGTCGGTTTGACCTGGCCGCACATGTTGTTGGTCGGCCGCCTGAACTGAAAGTAGGCACAAGGTCCCGGAGCGTCAAGCGGTGCCGGGCAAATCACCGGGATTCAAGGCAGCTTGCCGTGCATCTGCAGACAATTCCTGGATCTGGGCCGCCTCGGTCCAGACCAGCAAGGTCACAATGTCATCATCGGGATAAATCTGTTCCAGAAGCGCGGCATAAAGAGCCATCTGGCGGGTATAGGCGGCGGGCGTGACCTGCGGCATCGGGCCTGTCTTGAAGTCCGCAACAAGCACTTGGCCCGCACCGACATACAGCCGGTCAATCTGTCCGGCAACGCCGTCCCCGCCAACCACGCCGCTGATCGACACCTCGGCCAGCGCGCGCTCACTAAACAGATCGGCAAGTGCCGGCATCGCCATCACCTTCATCACATCATCAATCAGCACGCCGCCTGCCTCGGCAGACACGTCAGTTTGCGATGCGACCATGCGCCGTGCCGCATCGGCCCGCTGGGACGGGGCAATCGCTGGCAATATTTCAAACAGCCGGTGCGCCAGCCGTCCGCGGGCCATTGCTGTGCTTGCCGTACCAATGCCGGTGCCGGGTGCCGGGGCCATGCGGGCGCCTTCATCAGGCTGGGACGGGCGAAGCGGGCGCGGCGGGCTTGGCTCAACCGGCGCCGGCTGTTCCAGCCACAGCGGCTTGTCTGCGTCTTTGGCAAGGGGCGGCGGTGATGTATCCACAGGCCTTGCAACCGGTGCAGGCGGCGCATCCTCCTGCAAACGCAGCGTGCCATCATCTTCAGTGACAAAACTGCCCATGTCAGTGGCGGCATCGCGTATCCGCTCATAGGCGCTGCTTTTCATGAAGCGCTGGTGGGCAGCTTCCCACCCGCCAATCACCAGCCCGTCGCGCGCCCGCGTCATCGCCACATATAAAAGCCTGTTCTCTTCCTGTTTTGCGGCGTCATCTACCTGCATTTTGGCAGTCGTGACGAAGTCTGGCCGCCCGCCCGCCGACGGGGCCCAATAGACAAAGTCGCTTTGCGAATCCTTGATCAGACGGTCACGGTTGCTGCTTGCCCGCAGCATATCCGGCAGAACGACCAGCGGTGCCTCCAGCCCCTTTGCGCCATGGATTGTCATGACCCTGATTTCGTTGGCTGCCGCAGCATCCATATCGCGCCTGACCTCGCCGCCACTGCCACGCACCAGCGCCAGAAACTCGGTCAGCGAAACCCCGCCGCCATTGCCAAAGCTCTGCGCCAGCGCCAGAAAGTGATCGAGCGCCTCGTCAACAGCACTGCCAAGCCGTGCCCGGAAAGCCTGTCTGCATGCGCCAAGCACAGTGCTGAAAAACGAGAAAACAGACGCCCTGTCTGCCACAGCCCTGAAATGTGACAGGCGTTCGGCCATTCTGCCAATATCGCTATCAGCGCCCCGATGCGACATCAGACGCGCATAAAGCGATGCATCCCCCCGCCCATGCGCCAGTTCAAAAAGGCCGTCCTCATCCAGGCCGAACAGCGGTGACTTCAGTACCGTGGCAAGCTGCAGATCATCCTCGGGAAGCAATACGACATCGCCCAGCGCCAGCAAATCCTTGATCTCGATCTGGTCTTGCAGTGTCATGCGGTCGGCGCCCGCCACCGGCAATCCGGCACGTTGCAAGGCAGCCATCAAAAGCTTGTAATAGCGGCCACGCTTGCGCAGCAGGATCATCACATCCCCCGGCTGCAACAACCGGCCAGATGACAGTCTGTGACTGCCGATCATCCCGGCAAGCCTGCGTGTGACATCAGCAGCAGCCTGCGCCGCAGCGTCTTCTGGCAGCTGTACCGCGGGCGGGGCAAACATGGGCAGTATTCTCGGATTAGCCTCCACCTTGGTGACTGGCCATATCCCCACAAAACCGCCAACCTGCTTGCGCGCCGAGCGATGCGCCAGAAAGTCGGGAAGCCGCGGCGGGTCGGTGATGCCATCCAGCCCGGCCATCACCCGGTTGACCAGATCAAGGACCGGTTGCGCCGTGCGGAACGACACATCAAGTGACAGGTCACGCAGCGGATGGTGTTGCGTGCGGGCACGGGTCTGCAGGTCGAGCCTGACAACGCCCAGCACTGCCGGGTCTGCACCCTGAAAGGAATAGATCGACTGTTTGAAGTCGCCAACGATGAACAGGGTGCGGCGGGCGTCAGGATCATCCATGGGGCTGTCGAAGAACTCATCACTCAGCCGCCGCAAAAGCTGCCATTGTGGCGGGCTGGTATCCTGCGCCTCATCAACCAGCATATGCCGAATCGCGCTGTCCAGTTTCCAGGCCACCCATTCCGCCGAATCGCTTTGCTGCAGCAGGGCATTCGTCAGCCCGATCAGATCATCATAATCAAGAAGGCCAAGCCGGCGCTTCAGGGCCGTATAGCCGACATGAAAGGCGCGCCCATAAACATAAAGCGCGCGTGTCAGCTGGCGGCAACTTTCGGCTATGCGGGCGATAACAAAGCCGGCAAGTGCCCTCTGTACAGATTGCAGAATACCCACAAGATCGGGAAGTTGCGCGCGCAGAGCGGCATTCGACAGGCCGCGTTCTGATGATGGCTGGCCGTTCGTGAACAATGTCGAAATCAGCAGATCGATATGATAACGACGCCCGAAATCATCTTCACCAAGCCAGGTGGTGATCTGCGCCGCACGGGTGACATGCGTCTTCACTTCGCAATCGGCAAGCACCGCAGCGGCAGCACGCAGGCGTTCGCTATCAATGCCGTCAAGCGCCTTTGACAACAACGCCTCGGGGTCCAGATCAGCCGGCACCCCGCAATTGTCAATAAAATGGGCATCAAGATTGGCAAGAATGGCGGGATCATCAAGGCGTTGTTCGGCACGCACAAGATTGGCGAGCAGGTCGTCTGCATTGCCCTCACCTGCATGTTCGGCAAGGGTGGCAATCGCGCTTTCCATCGCGGGATCACCGCTTTGCATCAAGCTTTCCCGCACCTGCATCTTCAGGCGCGCCTGTTCCAGTTCATCCGCCAGTTCGGCATTCGGCACGATACCGGCCTCGATCGGGAAGCGGCGCAATATGGACTGGCAAAAGGAATGCACTGTTTCGATACGCGGGCCATCATCACTATCAAGAATCTCAGCAAACAGGCTGCGCGCATTCCTCAGCATTGACTGTGACGGCACAGCGATTCCCATAGCTGCCAGATCCTTTGCCAGATCATCGCTCGTCATCACCGTCCATTCAGCGAGCCGGGCCGAGATGCGGTTCTGCATTTCGGCAGCGGCGGCACGGGTATAGGTGACACACAGAATGCTTTCGGGCGGCGCACCATCCAGCATGAGGCGCAGTACCCGGTCGGTCAGCAGCTTGGTCTTGCCGGTGCCAGCATTCGCCGACACAAATACCGATACAGCCGGATCGGAGGCAGCTTCCTGCTGGCGCGATGCATCGGCCGCAACCATCTTGTCGATATCACTGCGGTCACCAGCACCGACAGTTTGCGATGCATGATCCTGAATGAAGGCCTGGGCCTGAATGCTGTCAGCACCCCCGTTGGCTGATGCTGCTGGCAGCCATTCATCAACACGTGACAGATGATCATAACGGGCAAATGGCAAGCGGACCGACGGGTCGGGAAGGCTGGCATAGGCGGTCGCCGGATCATCAAAGCTGGTGAACAGCGCAGCAAGACTGTCCCGCGCAGCATCAGCCTGCCAGCCATCAGGCATCACATTCATGATGCGTCCCGCCTCGCCGCGCCGACCCGCCAGTTTCCAGTACTGCATCGCGATAACCGGCGCTGCGTCAATACCGGCAAAGCCCCCGTACGCCGCGATCACCGCCTCGGTCAGTAACTGTGTGCGGCGACCAGCCTCCACCTCGGATACGGCTGGCACACTGCCGGTTTTGTAATCCAGAACGGCCAGACCACCATCCTGCATCTGGTCGATCCTGTCAGCCCGCGCCTTGATCGCAGCCGGGCCAGCCGGCGCATCGATCGGTATGTTCCCGTCAACTTCTACATGTGAGCGGGCAAGATCGGCACGCCGCCTGCCCTCGGTCTCGATGAACCAGGCAGACATCAGCTCAAAGGCAGGCCACCAGAAGACACGGACACTGGAAATCTGCCAGAACGGTTCGAAATAACGCCGCCCGAAAGCCCGCAATTCGCCAAGCGCATCACTGCCAAACGGGCCTTTCGGATGGGCCTTGATAAAGGCTGCCAGCGCGTCATGGACAATATTGCCGCGCAGTGCCGCATCTGGCGCGCGGTCGATATCATCAAGCGGACGAAGGCCAAGAATGCGCTTGGCATAGATGCTGTAGGGATCGCTGATCCAGTCATCAATTTCAGTTGCTGAAAACGTACGGGGCCGCACATCTACCGGCGGGCATGGTTCAGGACGTCCGACAGGTGAAAATGCCGGTACAGGTGCAAGCATCGACAGCCGCGTCTTGATAACATCCCCGCGATCAAGGGCATCGGTGATCTGCAAGGCGGCAAGCACCGCTTCAAGACGCTGTAACCAGCGGCTGGGCGTGGTCACAACATCACCATCACGAAGCGCACGGGTGACAATCACATCCGGCGTGCAGATCGCCATCCAGACATCATGCGCGCTCAACCCGCTGCGCCAGTTATGCGGCAACAAGCCGGCCGACTGCCGCATCTCTGCATTCATCCACGGGTCCGTTTCAGGACGCGGCGGCCAGTTACCTTCATTGAAACCGCCGATGATCAGCCTGTCCGCGCTTTGCATACGCGCCTCAAAAGGGCCAAGAATTGACAGGCGCGGATGGGCCGGCCAGCTTGGACGCACAGTCTTTCCGTCCATCAGCGTCTTCAGAATATGCGGGAATGATTTGGGGTCTGCTTCAAAGGAGCTGCCCTGCGCCACCATCGCACTCAGAAGATCGGCGGCAGCGCGTCCATCATCGCCCCGCCACGCCTGCTCTGCCCCGTCAGCCTCATCGATACTGCCATCTTCCAGCTGCCGGCATGACGCCATACGTTCGGCAGCCCGACCAAGCGCGCCCGCGAGGCTGGACAGTGTCGGTGCCGTATTTTTCCAGATGGCGCACAAATCGGCCAGCGGCACGGCGATATGCTGGTCCACAAACACATGAAGATCGGATCCTGGCTCAAGACAGGACAAAATGCCGTCAATGCCCGGTGCCGGACGATAGCCACGCCAGAGCTTGCGTTCCATATCGCGCACTTTCTTTCTGAAATCGGCAGCTGGCATGCCGCCTGCCGCCTTTGGATGTTTCAGAAACCCCAGCGCGGACAGAGGTGAAAAATCCTCGCCAATCATCTGCACAAGCAACATCAGGAACCCGCCGGCACCGCATTCCGACAGCGGCCGGCCTGCCGAATCATCAGCATCGATACCCCATCGCTGCAGCGCCGCAATCACCGCTTCGGCAAGCTGGCGGTCCGGTGTGATCAGTGCTGCGGTCTTTTCTGGTTCTTCCAGCACTTCGCGCATGGCCAACGCGATCATATTTGCCTCGGTGGCGCGGTTAGGCGCCTCGAGCACGGTCAGCCCGGCCAGCGCGTCCCGGCCCAGATCAGGCTGGGTGCTGCCAAGCTGCCGCCAGTCAGCAGTCAACGCCGCCGGTTTGAAAGCCTGACGCATCAGCGCACGCCGCATTGAGGATTGCGCGGCCTCGCTGATATTATGTGGCCAGGCCAATAGATCGCCCGGCACCATATCAAGGCTGTCCAGCAGCACCGAAAGTTGATGTTGCGGGTGCCCGGCATCATCGCGAATATGCTGCCAGTCATCACCGGCAGTGGTGTCCAGCCCCGGCAGCACCACATGGCCGTTCGGCAGATCAACAACACAGCCAATGAGTTCGCGCGTCGAGGCGAAGGTGCCGGTGGACCCGGCAATGATGATCATGTCCTGCGGGCATTGCTCACGCCAGATGTCGCATCGCAGCCGCAGCAGTCTGTTCCGCCGGTCCGCTGCATCAATCACCCCGCCCTCTTCCAGAATCAATGGCCAGCGGTCGTTTAGAATGCTCAGCAGCGCGATGATGTCCTGCCAATGCACCGAAAACCTGTCGGGCAGCAATTCGCGAAGCTGCGCCGGCTTGGCGTCAGCATTGCTTAACGCGTCCAGAAGCCGGCCCAGCGAGTCTGCCAGCATTACGGTTTGTGGCGGCGTCGGGGCCATGCCGCCAAGGGTAAAGCCACGCAGCAGCCGGGCCAATGTCAGTTGCCGTTTCAGCGGGTCTATTGCGGGGGGACACAGGGCATCAATGTCCGGCATCGACAGCATGTCCGGGCTGTCATCCTCAACATCACCGAGCGGCACGATGCGCGGCAGCAAGCTGGCCTGACCATTCTGAATTTCCAGAAATGCCGCGCGCAGTGATTGCGCCGCCCGCCGGGACGGCACCATGATCATCGCCCGTGCCAGAGATTCCGAATCACCAGCCAGCTTGCCAATACCGTCAGCAAGCGCCGACGCAAATGGCACGCCCGCGGCGATGGTATAAACAGATTTCCGGAACAGGTCGGTCATGCCGCCACTATAGAAGCAGAAGCGCATGGCGGTAAGAGACTGTGTAACAAATTTGCGTGAGGACCCGGCCAAAGATCAGGGCCAGAGATCAGGGCCAGTGTCAGGTTATGTTCTGCATCTGTGTGCGCAATGCGTCCAGCACCGGCTGCCAGCGTGCATCACCACTGATCTGTGCAACCCGGCTGGTCGCATCAACACCATCGACAAGTGTGATGGTCAAGGCGGTGCGCGGCAGAAACGCGCCAAGGCGTTGCGGCCATTCGATCAGACAGATGGCATCGATAAACGCATCCTCGATGCCGAGTTCCAACGACTCTTCAGGTGTTTCCAGCCGATAGAGATCAAAATGCATGATCGGCGGCAATGCATCCGGCTCATATGTTTGCACAAGGGTAAAAGTCGGGCTGGGGATGTCATCCTCTGCCGGACAGGCCGCCTGAATAATGCCGCGTGCCAGCACCGATTTTCCGGCACCAAGCGCACCTTCAAGGGCAATGACATCCCCGGCCTGCAAATGCCCGGACAGCAAAAGACCCAGCCGCGCGGTGGCGGCCGGGTCCTGAAGCGTGAGTTGCAATTCCAGCATTATCTATTCTGGCATAATCTAGTAGCGATACTGATCGCCTTTGAACGGTCCCTGCTCTTCCACACCGATATAGGCAGCCTGCTCGGCGCTGAGCGCTGACAGGGTTGCCCCGACCTTGGCAAGATGCAGTGCTGCCACCTTCTCATCAAGATGGCGCGGCAATGTGTAGACCTTGCGATCATACTTGTCGCCTTCGTTCCACAATTCCATCTGCGCCAGCACCTGATTGGTAAAGGATGCAGACATCACAAAGGATGGATGGCCGGTTCCACACCCAAGATTCACCAACCTGCCCTTGGCCAGCATGATGATCCGCTTGCCGTCCGGGAATTCAACCTCGTCAACCTGCGGCTTGATCTCGGACCAGTTCATGTTCTGCAGTGACGACACCTGAATCTCGTTATCGAAATGGCCGATATTACAGACGATCGCACGATCCTTCATCTCGCGCATGTGATCCATGGTGATCACATCCTTGTTGCCTGTCGCGGTGACAAAGATATCAGCCTTGGTCGCCGCCTGTTCCATGGTCACGACCTCATAGCCTTCCATCGCCGCCTGCAGAGCGCAGATCGGATCAACTTCAGTTACCATCACGCGCGCACCGCCCTGACGAAGTGAGGCGGCAGAGCCTTTGCCGACATCACCGTAACCGGCAACAACGGCAACCTTGCCAGCCAGCATCACATCGGTCGCACGGCGGATGCCATCAACCAGTGATTCACGGCAGCCATAAAGATTGTCAAATTTCGACTTGGTGACGCTGTCATTCACATTGATCGCCGGGAAGGGCAGGCCGCCAGCCTCGGCAAGCTGATACAGGCGCAGAACACCGGTCGTGGTTTCTTCGGACACACCCTTGATGGCATCTCGTTGGCGGGTGAACCAGCCAGGGCTGCTGTCTTTGCGCTTGTGAATCTGCGCTTTCAGGAATTCTTCTTCCTCGCTTGTCGGGTTGGCCAGAACGTCTTCTCCTGCTTCGGCGCGCGCACCAAGCAGAATATACATCGTGGCATCACCGCCATCATCGAGGATCATGTTTGCTGTACCGCCATCGGCCCAGTCGAATGTCCGGTCGACATATTCCCAATATTCGGCAAGGGTCTCGCCCTTTTTTGCAAAGACGGGCACGCCGGCAGCGGCGATGGCGGCGGCGGCCTGATCCTGCGTCGAGTAGATGTTACAGGACGACCAGCGGACATCAGCACCGAGGTCAACAAGTGTTTCAATCAGCACAGCTGTCTGCACTGTCATATGCAGGCATCCGGCAACGCGTGCGCCCTTCAAAGGCTTGGCGGCTCCAAACTCGTCGCGCAACGCCATCAGGCCCGGCATTTCCGTTTCGGCAATGGAGAGTTCCTTGCGGCCCCAGTCGGCCAGCTGAAGATCGGCTACAATATAATCGGTCGACATCGAAAATCCTGACGGTATGTGAAAACCCTTGGTGTTGTTATCAGATAGGAAGAAAAATGAAAACCTGAAAGGTGACGCACTGCAGATGCCACCATGACAGCACATGCAGGTTTATCAATCATCCGAAATTTCACGATGCGTGATTGTAACGTAATGGCCCCTTTTGCGCAGCCATTTGCCGATGCACTCAGCCGCCCAGACTGACCGGTGACGCCCGCCCGTGCACCCAAAGGCCAGGTTCAGTAAAGGACGACCTTCATCTTCCATACGCTTCAGCATGGCGGACAACATAGATCGGAAATTATCCATCACCTCCTGCAAGGCTGTATCAGCATTCAGAAAATCTTCAACTTCCTTGTCGAGGCCTGTAAAGTCGCGCAGGTCGGTATTCCAGTGTGGATTGTTGGCAAACCGCATATCGAGCATCATGTCTGTGTGCTCTGGCATGCGCCGGCGATAGGAAAAGCTGACAACACGAACCCGGGTTCGAAAATCAGCCTCCGGATCAAGCGCCGCCAATAGTTGCGATCGCATCTCTGCCGGTTTCATGCCACTTGTATCAAGGTGCAGATCGGCAAGCGGCGCCAGTCCCGCCATGTCGTGTGCATCTGTGGCCACAGCATCTGCCAGCGACATGGTTTCCGCCAGCGGGTGTTGACGCCGGGTTGCATTGAAGCGGCGCAGCAGATCATCATGGCTGGCAGACAGATGCACGACCGACAGGCGATCACCGAACTTGTTGCGCAGATTCTCGGCCAGACGCGCAACAGCCTGAGGGGAAAATCCCGTGGTGCGTGCGTCCAGCGCAATGGCAAGGCTGCGCTCCTCGGTTTCAACCACCAGTGCGACCAGCTGGTCAATCAGGGCCAGCGGCATGTTGTCGACCGCCATAAACCCGCTGTCTTCCAGCGCTTTCATGGCTGTCGAAAGCCCTGATCCGGACGCACCGGTCAGCAGAACCAGTTTGCATTCATCATCTTGCATGATTGCAGTATATCAGCGACTGCCAATCTTTCCGACAAATAACCGGGCTTTCCGACAAATAAGATGGTCAGGTCGATGCACAGGGCAGTGTTAACGTAAAGCAGGCCCCGTCCTCGTTGCGTACCACCAGATTGCCGCCATAGCCGCGGGCAATTTGCTGGGCGATCGACAAGCCAAGCCCTGAATGTTCACCAAATGCCTCATCCGCCGGGCGTTCCGAATAAAAGCGGTCGAACACCTCTTCAAGACGGTCGGGCGGTATGCCCGGCCCCTTGTCACGGACCTCGAGGCTGGCTTCCCCTGCTGCGGTCATACCAACCGAAAAGCTGATGGTGGTTGCGGGCGGTGCAAAGGAGGCTGCATTGGCAAGCAGATTGTCGAGGATCTGGACAAGCCTTCCGTCCTGGACATTGACCAGCACAGCGTCGTCGACAGCATCGAATGACAGCGTGTGGCTTTCGGTTGTCGGCTGGCGTGCTGCAACGAAATTATCAACAAGATCACGAAGGTCGATCCTGGTGGCCGATTCCGTAGCCATCTCGTTATCAAGGCGGCTTGCACGCGATATATCCGTGATCAACCGGTCGAGCCGGACGACATCACGCAGGATGATATTCATCAGCTTCTTCTGCTGTTTCTGGTCCGAGATGCGGCTGATTGTTTCAGTTGCACTGCGCAGTGATGACAGCGGATTCTTCAGTTCGTGCGACACGTCAGCAGCAAAGCCGGCAGTTGCTGCCATCCGCTTTTGAAGCTCGTCCGTCAGTTCGATCAGCGATTCTGACAGCCGCCCGATTTCATCGCGTCGTCGCGGCAGACGCTGCATGCGGGCTGACAGGTCACGGCTGCGCCGCAGATTGTCAGCCTCGGCGGCCAGATAGGTGATCGGCGTGGTGATCGAACGCGCCAGATAGACGCTCAACGCGATGGTGATCAGCGTGACAATACCAAAAAGCTGGATGAAGACGACATTGACCTCGGCGATTTCTTCCTCGATCTTGCCGCCACTGATGCTGACAAGCAGTGCCCCGCGCACAAGCCGCAAATCCTGAATGGGCACCGCAACTGACAGGACCAGCCTGCCCCGCCTGTCCTGGCGGAGCTGGCGCGCCGGTTCGCCCGCCAGCGCCAGCAGAACCTCATCATAGTCATTCGCCGATTGCTGTCGCCCTTCGCGATAGACTGGCAGCGTGCGATCACTGCCGATCATGCCGGCAGCGCGGCGCATCATTGCCTGAAAATAGCGAGACGACCGTTCCCAGTTGCCAGCCGGGCGACGACGTTGCAGCCTCGCCTCGCCCCCATCACTGCTGCGAGCGGTATCGGCAAGAAGCCAGCCATCAGTGCGAAACACCCGCGCCCGCAATTCGGTGCCATATCCCACCAGCGGCAATAGATGGTTCATCGTTTCGGGTGACAGCCGGCGACGCGCCAGCCCCCCGTCAATTTCTGATTGCGCCAGCGCCAGCGAGCGCGCGAGTGTGAACCCCTGCCGTTCAAGCGCGGTGAATTCTGACCGGATCAGCGTGGTGCGATACTGGTCAATGGAAAACAGACCGACAAAGAACAACACCAGCGGGAACAGCATGATGGCCATGATCCGCGTGCTGAGACGGCTCATCCTGAAACGCAACCGGACGAGCGGGCGACCGATAACCTTGCGTTTCAGCAGCTGCCTGACCGCGGATTTAACTTTGTCGATCACGCTTCCACCCCAAGCCCTGTGCGCCTGCCATCTTGCGAAGACACCCAGAATATTACATCGCACATATCACATCGCACATAATCACGCTGCAAATGCGGCTCGCCCGTTCAGGACGCCCGATATTTATAGCCAATACCGTAAAGCGTTTCGATATTGTCAAATTCCTTGTCGAGCGCGCGAATTTTCCGCCGCAGGCGCTTGATGTGACTGTCGATTGTACGATCATCCAGAAAAATCGATTCCCCGTAGGCAGCGTCCATCAGCTGGTCGCGGTTCTTGACCATGCCGGGGCGCGCAGCCAGTGCCTGCAGAATCAGGAATTCGGTTACCGTCAGCTTGACCTCATTCCCCTTCCAGCTACACAGATGCCGGTCGGGATCCATCAGCAATTCCCCCTGGCGCACGATGTTGGGGCCTTCCGGATCCATGTCCCCATGGCTGGCGCGGCGCAGCACCGCACGGATACGGGCCAGCAACAGGCGCTGTGAAAACGGCTTGGTGATGTAGTCATCCGCGCCCATGCCAAGACCCAGCGCCTCATCCAGCTCGTCATCCTTGCTGGTCAGAAAGATTACCGGAAGGCTGGAGCCGGCACGAATTTTCTGAAGCAGCTCCATGCCGTCCATACGCGGCATCTTGATATCGAGCACAGCCAGTTCAACCGGGCGTTGGGCCAGCCCCCGAAGGGCCGTTTCGCCATCATGATAACAATCGATCTCAAACCCCTCGGCCTCGAGTGTCAGCGACACCGAGGTCAGGATGTTCTGGTCATCATCAACGAGTGCAATGCGAGTTGCCATTTTGTATCTCCCGAACGTGCCTGCCATGTGGGCGGCCGGACACGCCTGGCGTCTGCGCTGCCCACCTTGCCACATTTACCCAGAAAAAGGGCCAAGATAAGACAGCATCGGGCCAGATTTGGCCGGGTTTTGCGATGCGTCGCCGCAATCCCGCCGCAAAGCCCGACTTGACCAGACCGGCCAGGAGGACTCAGTGCGCCTCAGCCCAGCTTGCAGCAATCCCGGCATCAGCAACCAGCGGCACCGCCAGATCAAGCACCGGCGTCACAGCATCTTCCATCACCGACGTGATCACGCTGACCGCCTGTTCGGCAAGATGATCCCGGGTTTCAAAAATCAGTTCGTCATGGACCTGCAACAGCATCTGCGCCCCGATACCGGCAGACCGCAGTGCGGCCGGCAGCCGGATCATCGCCCGCTTTATGATATCGGCAGCGCTACCCTGAATGGGGGCGTTGATTGCCTGGCGTTCGGCAAAACCACGTTGCGCCGGGTTGCTGCTGGTAATGCCATTGATATGAATGCGTCGGCCAAACAGCGTTTCAACAAAACCGGTTTCGCGCGCCTCGGTCTTGATCTTGTCCATATAGGTCCGGATGCCCGGGAAGTTTTCGAAATAGGCGGCGATGTAGTCGCGTGCCTCACCCTGGCGAATGCCCAGCTGGCGCGCCAGCCCGAACCCGGAAATACCGTAGATGATCCCGAAATTGATCGCCTTGGCACGGCGGCGTGTTTCAGAATCCATGGAATCCAGTGGCACCCCAAACACCTCGGATGCGGTGCGCGCGTGAATATCAACCCCGTCGTGAAAGGCCTCGATCATCGATGTCTCGCCCGCCACATGCGCCACCAGACGCAGTTCGATCTGCGAATAATCGGCAGAGATCAGCTTGCAGCCCGGGGCAGCCACAAAGGCGGTCCGGATCTGTCTGCCCTCGGCAGTGCGGATCGGAATGTTCTGAACATTGGGATCAGATGACGACAGACGCCCGGTCGATGCGCCCACCATCGAAAAGGATGTATGAACACGCCCGGTGGCCGGCAGAATGCTTTCCACCAGCGCATCGGCGTAGGTGGATTTCAGCTTGGCAAGCTGACGCCAGTCCAGCACCCGCTGCGCCATTTCCACCCCTTCGGCAGCCAGCGTATCAAGCACATCAGCCGATGTTGAATAGGCACCGGTCTTTGACTTCTTGCCGCCTTGCAGGCCCATCTTGTCAAACAGGATCTCGCCAAGCTGCTTTGGAGAGGCGATGTTGAAATTCTCGCCGGCGAGGCCGTGAATTTCAGTCTGCAATGCTTCCATCCTCGTAGCAAAATCATTCGACATGCGCGCCAGAATGGCAGGATCAACCGTTATGCCGGCATGTTCCATATCAGCAAGGATTGGTATAAGCGGGCGTTCAAGACGTTCATAGACCGAGGCGACACCTTCGGTGGCCAGACGGGGTTTCAGCAACTGCCACAAGCGCAACGTGATATCCGCATCTTCGGCTGCATAATCCAGCGCCGCTTCGGGCGACAGCGATCCGAACGGCACCTGCTTGGCACCCTTGCCGCATACATCCTCATATTTGATGGTCGTGTAATCCAGCCAGTGCCCAGCCAGATAATCCATTGAATGGCCGCCGACACGCCCGCCATCCAGCACATAGGACAGACACATCGTGTCATCCACCGGACCCAGCTTTATGCCACCATTCGATGGCCGCAGCAGAACATGGCTGTCATATTTCAGATTGTGCCCGATCTTCAGCACTGCCGGGTCTTCGAACAATGGCTGCAGAAGGCCCATTGCGTGATCAAACGGAATTTGCTGCGGTATGTTGGCTGGCGTGGCATCAAAATCCAGCCCGCTCTGCCCGTCACCGCCAACCGGCACACCGCCATGACGCAGCGGTATATAACAGGCCTTGCCCGGCACCAGTGCCATCGAGATACCAACAAGATCAGCAGCCGCGGCATTCAGCGCGCTGGTTTCGGTATCAACCGCCAGATAGCCCTGCTTGCGCGCCGCCGCAATCCATTCTTCCAGCGTTTTGGCATCGGTGATCAGCTGATATTCGGGTGTGCCCACATCATTCGGCACGGGTATGTTCGGCACGGGTATGTTCGGCCCGTGCATGTTCGGCCCGGATATAGCGGACCCGGACGTCGCAGAACCCGTCGTGGCTGACGGTTGCGGTGTGCCCCCCATCGACCGCACAGCAGGCTCAGCGCACATGCTGCCGCCCTCACCAGCATCACCAATGCGCACCAGCAGGCGCTTGAAATCCTGCTCCAGCAGAAAGGCCTTCAGCCGGTCCATGTCACGCTCGCCGCGCTTCAAATCAGACAGCGGCAGAGGCAGTGGCGTATCGTCACGCAACCGCACCAGATCTCGGCTGATACGCGCCTGCTCGGCAAAATTGATCAGATTCTCGCGCCGTTTGGGCTGCTTGATCGTCTCGGCCTGCGCCAGCAAGCTGTCAAGATCACCAAAATTGTTGATCAGCTCGGCAGCCGTCTTCACGCCAATCCCCGGCACACCCGGCACGTTGTCTGTCGAATCCCCGGCAAGCGCCTGCACATCCACAACCTTGTCGGGGTTAACGCCAAAGCGCTCAAACACCTCGGCATCACCGATGCGGCACTGTTTCATCGGATCAAGCATAGTTATCCCGCCGCGGACAAGCTGCATCAGGTCCTTGTCGGATGAAACGATAATGGTCTCAAGACCAGCTGCCTCACCAAGCGCGGCATAGGTTGCGATCAGATCATCTGCTTCAAAGCCGGGCAATTCCAGCTGTGGCAGTGACAGGGCGGTTGTCGCCTCACGCACCAGATCAAACTGCGGCACCAGCTCTTCCGGTGGTTCACTGCGGTTCGCCTTGTAGGCTTCATAAATGTCGTTTCGAAACGTCTTGCGCGCCGAATCAAACACCACCGCCACATGGTGCGGTGCCAGATCATCAACAAGCTTCATCACCATGCTGGTAAAGCCATAAACCGCATTGACCGGTGTGCCATCACGGCGGGTCATTGGCGGCAAGGCATGAAAGGCACGGAAGATGTAGCCTGACCCGTCGATCAGGACCAGCTGTTCGCGTTCACTCATATGGCAGACGCCACGCGCATCAGGGTTGATCTAGTCATCATCCTCATCCGTGCTGCGCACATATTGGCGCGAACAATAGGGGCACGTCACCCGGCCATCAGTGCCAAGCGTCAGCCATACCTGCGGATGGCCAAGTGCGCCCCCGCCACCGTTGCAGGCCACACGATCGCTGGTGGTTGCAATGATCATTTCATCAGCCTGCGGTTCGGCCATGCCCATTCCCTTATCCCCCGAAAAAGCGCTGCCGGCACAACGTCATGTTTGCCAGACCGGCGCAAGACACCTTGTCTCGGAATTTATCGCCAAGCGCAATGCGATGCAATTGCGTTTGCAGAAATCATCATAGCATGCAAAACCCGATCATCATGCCCATATATCTATCGCGGCCTATGTCATCATCCTCATATCGAGAAAAAGGCAGCATCCGCTGTTCCACCACTTGAGTTTTGCCATGACCCAGCCCTTTATACGCACCCCTGAAGACGCGATCGCCATTCGCGCCAGCAATCTGCAAAAGACCTATGCTGGCACCGTGCCGAAAACAGCCTTGCATGATGTGTCGCTGGATATTCCGGTCGGGTGTATTTTCGGACTGCTGGGACCAAACGGGGCCGGCAAATCCACCTTCATCAATATACTTGCCGGCACGGTTGTAAAGACTGGCGGTATGGTCAGCGTGTGGGGGACGGACATTGATGGCAATCCGCGCCAGGCGCGCGCCAATATCGGTATCGTGCCGCAAGAATTGAACATCGACGCCTATTTCACCCCGCGTGAAACGCTGGAAATGCAGGCAGGCCTGTTCGGTGTGCCCGCGTCCGAGCGGCGCAGCGATGCGCTTTTGGAACTTGTCGGATTGTCGGAGCAGGCACACACCTATGCGCGGCGGCTGTCCGGCGGTATGCGGCGACGCCTGCTGGTGGCAAAAGCGATGGTGCATTCACCGCCCGTTCTGGTACTGGACGAGCCAACGGCAGGTGTCGATGTCGCGCTGCGCCAGCAGCTGTGGGACAATGTCAGGGCCCTGAACGCGGCTGGTGTCACCATCATCCTGACAACGCATTATCTGGAAGAGGCCGAGGCGCTGTGCGACCAGATCGCCATTCTGGATCGCGGCCAGCTGATCACCAACAAATCGAAGGCCGATCTCATGGCCACTGCCAGCCGCAAGGAAATTCACCTTGGTGTGCGCGGCACAATTCCCGAACCGTTGCCCGATGAACTTGTCCAGCTTGGCGCGCATCTTACTGGCGGAAGCGGCACTGGCGGCAACACCAATGGGCTGGTCATCCGTTTCGATCCGAACAAGATGAACGCGGCGCAGATTATTGCCATCGTGAATGCAACCGGTATCATGGTTGATGATGTGACCACGGCAGAGCCCGATCTTGAGGATGTGTTTCTGGAAATGACCAGTGGCTAGCCCCCCATCCGGCTCATCCAGCCAAATCTTCTGCCCCTTGCCGCCGATTTGCGGCATAGTTTGCGCGGTAACATTCTTTTGCGAAAGGCAGGGCAATGGCTGAGAAGCATGATCAGAGCATGATGGACAACCTTTACTGGTGGGGGGTGCCGACTTTGTTTCGCGCGCCGCATACCAGCCCCGAGGGCGCCGATATCGCACTGGTGGGTGTGCCGCATTCCACCGGCAATGGGACCACCGAGCGTGACCAGCATCTGGGCCCGCGCGCCGTGCGCAATGTATCCGCCCTGCAACGCCGTGCGCATGGCGGCTTTCAGATGGATCCATGGGAGACGGCCACCATTGTCGATGCCGGCGATGTGCCGTTTCCACGCGCCAATGAAAATGAGGACTGCATCCAGCGGATTACCGATTTCTATCGCGATATTGATGCCAGCGGGGCGCGGCCGGTGTCGATCGGCGGTGATCATTCGATCACTGGCGGCATCATTCAGGGGCTGGGGCGCGGCAAGCTGGCGGGCGGCGAGAAGATATGCTTTTTGCATCTGGATGCGCATACCGATGTGTTCACGACCGTCGACCATTTTCTGGGGGCTGAGAAATCAGCCGCGCATTGGGGTGCTTATACAGCCGATCAGGGGTTGATTGACCCGTCCGGGTCGATGCAGATCGGTCTGCGCGGCCATCCGCGTACGCTCGACTGGCTGCAGCCTTCCTATGATTATGGCTATAATGTTGTGACAATGGCCGAATACCGCCAGCGCGGCGCAGCCGATGTGATTGCGCAGGCCAGACAGGTATTGGCCGGCCGGCCGGTTTACATCACCTTCGACCTGGACTGCCTTGACCCGTCTGTTGCGCCTGCTGTTTCCAACATAGAGCCTGGCGTGACCGGATTTTCCATGGATGAGGCGGTTGGCCTGCTGCATGCAGCGCGCGGCATGAACATCATTGGCGGCGATGTGGTGTGCATGATGCCGACCAAGGATTCGCCAAACAACATCACCGCCATGGTCGGCGGTGCCATCATGTTCGAAATGATCTCGATGATCGCCGAAAATGTGGGCGCGCGTTGATCAGAGGCGCGGTACCGATGTGGTGTGGTGTGCCCTCTATGTGGCGTGGCTGCAAGGTGATTGGCCGCAGTTTCATAATGGTGGTACGGGGAATGCCCGGCAAAGGGCAAATGGCAATGGGGCAAATGGCAAATGGCAATGGGGCAAATGGCAAATGGCTTGGCAGCGGCGGCGCGAGGGCGTATAACCCCAACCAATGGCAGTAAGGCTCGCCCGTCGCACCCGTAGCTCAGCTGGATAGAGCGCTGCCCTCCGAAGGCAGAGGTCAGAGGTTCGAATCCTCTCGGGTGCGCCATTCCCAAAGCTTCAAGGTCCGTGGACCGTGGTTCAAGTGACTGTTTCCAAACGATTAACGTTCTGGAACAGGAGCTTGTTTTTCCATGGTGTGGGTAAGGTCTCCGGTATACTTTTACAATCGCAACGGCACGTACTACTTCTCTCGTGCAGTTCCCTCTGATCTTCGTCATCGCTTTCCCAAGCGGAAGATCGAGGTCTCTCTTCGCACAAAATCAGAATCCAAGGCTGCCAGATCTGCTGCCGCCCTGTCCGACAGGCTGGAGCGACACTGGGACAGTTTGCGTATGGAGATGATCTATTCGAAGG
>JADHLH010000070.1 GCA_016780765.1 Alphaproteobacteria bacterium
TAGTCTGAATACAAACTGGGAAGTCATAAAGACCCAACTCATTACGTCGGTAGACGCACAATACGGCGTGTATGTTGAGGGTAGCTTTAAGGAGGCACTGTTTGAGTCATACTTGGCTCGAGAGAGCATTCCTTGGCCAAGATTGGACAGTGGGCGCCTTTCACTTGACCGCGATACATTCAGCAACTTGAGCGACCGTTACCCTCTAGTTCAGCCCCTTCATGAACTGAGGAAGACGTTGGGGGAATTAAAACTCAACAAACTTGCAGTTGGGCATGATGGGCGGAATCGAACGCTTCTTTCACCATTTGCAGCGAAGACTGGCCGTAACCAGCCAAGCACAACAAAGTTTGTATTTGGCCCTGCTAAATGGATACGCGGGCTGATCAAACCTACAAACAGGATGGCCTTGGCTTATTGTGACTGGTCTTCGCAAGAGATCGCAATCGCCGCTGCATTGTCACGCGATGAACTGCTATGGGACGCCTATGCAAGTGGTGATCCCTACATTGCTTTTGCAATACAGGCCGGCATTGCACCACCTGGTGCAACCAAGGAAACCCATAAGGATATCCGCAACCGTTGTAAGTCAGTGGTACTTGGTACCAATTATGGAATGACTTCCTACGGGGTCGCCCAAGCAGCAAAAATCCATGAACTGGAAGCAAAATCACTGCTGCAAAAGCACCGTGAAACTTATCGTACGTTTTGGGCTTGGGCGGATAACAATAAAGATATTGGTCTGCTGGGCTTGAAACTGGAGACCTGCTTCGGTTGGCCAATTCAAGCCAAAGCTGGCGAGGTAAAGGCAAACACATTCTTAAATTGGCCTATGCAGGCGCACGGTGCGGAAATGATGCGAATTGCATGCATCTTGGCTGTTGAGCGTGGCATTCGGCTCTGTGCTCCGATACATGATGCGCTTCTCATTCAATCCCCCATCAGTCAAATCGATGCCGAGGTTTCACGGCTGAAGGCATGCATGTTTGAAGCCAGTGAAGCTGTTCTGGGCGATGGCAGAGCGTGCCGAGTTGATGCGGATATTGTCCGATATCCAGATCGCTATATGGATGAGGACGGGCAGGACATGTGGGATCGAATCATGCGCCTGTTGGAGCAAGCCGAAGGATACCCAACGCGGTTTTCGCGTGACACCTGCGCGCGTTCCGCAGAACCGTATCTATATCCTTAAAAATCTCCTGATGGATATAGAGTATTACCATGGGTGATCTTAGAGCTGCGCAACGAGCCAAGCGGGATGCATTATTCCTACGTGGCCCAGTCTATTTCGGATGGGTCACTCAAAATATCCCTGACCCAACCTCTCGTCTAATCTTGGTCGCCCAGGGTTTTATGGGGATGTCCAAACCGCCAGTTTCAGAGATTGCCCTGACGGCACAGGTTTGGGATTGTGCCGGTATCCAAAGTCATGATCAGCGGTCCAGAGTGCTCCAGAAAATTGACCGTCACTGCAAAGAATATTGGGTTCAAAGGCGACCCGGTCGTACGGCAGTTCTTCATCGAAACGCAAACTCAGATGTAATTGCCAGCAAGTAAGTTTTCCAAAGTATGTTTGAAGCGCCGTGGACCGTGAACCACGCACCTTGGCTATGGCATCAGCCAATCTTTGCGCCAGTTACGATCCAGCACACCCTGCTCTATCAAGCTTGCCTCAATGAGCTTAATCTCTGCGCGAACTTTTCGGCCTATGGCCGCATTCTCACGCCGCTTCTCTGGCCAGGAACTGATCGGCCCCGGGCCAGGCCAGGGCACACATACCCATGGGCGCGATGCCGAATGGCAAGCCGGTTTTCTGATCCAGTATGCTGCTCGACAGATCGCGCTCACTAACATCAATCAGCACCCGCGGCATTAATCTGATCTGATCGATTACCGAGGAATTGAGCCGACACAGGGACTCATCACCCGATGCGCCATCGATGAAGTCAAACATCATTCGGGGCAGGCGGTTCCTCGCTCGCTGGCGCGCCTCATCGACAGAAAAAAGCTGTTTGGCCACTGCTCGACCCTTCACAAGTCAGGAGACAAAGGTACCAAACACGAAAATTATAATGCAAATATAATTATCGGATGAATTCATAGAAAAAAGCTATATTTTGGTCAGGGAGGGGCAGATGAATTTCAGACAACTCAAAACCTTTGACACGGTCATGCGGCTTGGATCGATTACCGGAGCCGCCAAGGAAATGCGGGTGTCGCAACCAAGTGTGACGCGGTTGATCCATGAGCTGGAGTCCGGGCTTGGGTTTACGTTATTCGTTCGCAGTGGCCGCGGTATCGCGGCAACGTTGGAAGCGCGTCGGTTTCATCAGGCTGTGGAAAGTGCCTTTCTGAACATCGAAAGACTTGATGATTTGGCAGCGGCAATCCGCGATGCGGCCGTTGGCAAAGTATCGGTCGGGGTGATTCCGACATTCACCATGTCATTGCTGCCTGACGTTCTGGGCCAACTCCGCTCGCACAGGGATGACACGCACACCACTGTTTATATCCGCAATACACCGGCAATTGTCGATTCGGTCAGATTACATCAATTCGATCTTGGTATTGTATCCCGCTCGCCACCCTATGAAGGTGTTCACAGCCTGTATCAGACCAAGGTGGATTATGTTGCCCTGATCCCGGAAGGTCACGCCCTTGCCAGTTCAGGGGCGGTGTTGGATCTGGAAGATGTGGCGGGTATCGAGGAATTTATCACCTTTGGCAACGTCTATCCGCTGGAGATGCAGGGCATGGACGAGACGTTGGCTGCCAGGTTCCAGGAAAACGCGCGCTACAGTGTGGCAAACATGCTGGCAGCCGCGATGCTGGTGCGCACCGCCGGTGTGCCGGCGCTTGTTGATCCGTTTTCAGCTCGGATGTCCGCCGGGGCGGACGGCGTGGTTGTAAGGCCGATCCAGCAGCGACTGACATATCATATCGGCATCATCACGCGCGGGCTCGAGGTCATGACCCGCGAGACACGTCAACTTGCCGACGCCATGATAGAGGCCCTTGAATCCGATCCGATCATTCGTGATAGCAATAATGTCTAGTATCCGTCACACCGCCGCACGCCGTTCCTTTGGCGTCGCATTGGCTGGCCCATGCAGTCACCCTGACCGATCGCCATTATTGCCAGATGGCGTCTACAGACAATGCCCTGCTTGAAGGGGTTGAACATCAACACCTGTCTGGTGAGGCGCAACATAATAGGCATTGCCGGCATCCGCGCGCGCCCTGACAATGTCGATGACAACGCCGCCTGATATGAGCACCCCCACGCCGTCATCAATCGCCAGACCGGCGGCCAGCTGACCGCTTGCGATGTGGCGGTCATAGGCCGCGCGGCGCGGCGGTTCGTTTATGTAATGAGGGCAGGCACTGCCGCCTAGCAGGCCAAGGCCAGGGTAACAGTCATAACCATCCTCTGCCGTGCCAAGGAGGAGATCGGAAAACCAGCAGATGGCACCGGCACTGACGCCACTCAGGATGACCCCCCGGTCCGCTGCCGCAAGCAGTTCTTCGGCAATGCCGGTTTCACGCCAATGATCCAGCATCATTGTCGTTCTGCCTCCGCCAACATAGATCATGTCGAGCTTTCCGAGGAACGCGCCGGCGTCTGCGGCGGTGGCGTTTAGGTTGAGGATCGTTGTGGACGCGCAATATTGAAACCGATGGTGAAAGGCGGCTACGCGAACCGGATCATCATTGCTGGCGTGGCCAATATAGCCAATTCTGAGCCTTGAAACCGGGCCTGCGAGTGCCAGAAGGTAATCTTCGAGACGCCTGTCATCTACACAGACGCCCTCTGGATCGGTGAAACCACCGCCACCAACAGCAAAGATTTGCACCCTTGTCCCCACAGACATGTCTCTCACCAATGTTCAGGTTGGTCCCCGCTTCACACTCCCCGGGCTTCACAATCCCCGAAATGCCCTGATTGCAGACACCATGAGCTGTCATCGACGGGAAATTGTTCGACGGAAGGACATCTGACATCGCCAATTCTGCGCGGGTTTTCCATGATAGGCAATCTGTATGTAAAAAACGAATTCATCCGCTTTATGCATCAATATATTCATAAATTCTATTTGTTATAATGCGGTGGGAAACTCATACTTCTACCACCAAAACAGGGGGAAGCACGGGTCCGGGATCCCAAAGCCTCCTGAAACCAATGGCTATGGCGTGATCTGCACCCCTGCGAAACAGGGTCAGGGTGACGTTATCAGGAGGAACTTCAATGAACACATGGCTTATCGCGCCGGCAATGGCGCTGGTGTTGGTCGGGACAGGCGCAATGGCCAACCCAACCGGTACCTTCAAGCAGGCACATGAATATGGTTATGGTGATAAATCAAATCTCGATCCGGCTTCACGCGGACGGGTTATGCAGATCACCGAAAAGCTGATGAGCAGGTTGATCAGGCCCAGCATGGAAGGCTCACCAAGCCCGGATCTGGCAACATCCTGGGCGTCCAACGATGCGGCCACGGAATGGACTGTCAAACTGCGTGAAGGCGTGACATTCCATGATGGAAGCGCATTTGACTCAGGTGATGTGATCTACACCTTCGCGCGCGTTCTGGATCCGGAAAACAAATCCCCCGCCCGCTCGGCCATCAAGATGATCGACAAGATGGAAGCTGTCGACAACATGACTGTGAAATTCACGCTGTCGACGCCTTTCGCCGACATGCCATTGCAGCTTATGGACTACCGGCTTCGGATCATCCCCGAGGGGTCCGGCGACAGCATCGCCACATCCGGAATCGGAACCGGTCCGTTCAAGCTGGTATCCTTTGATGCTGCCGGTGTGACGAAGCTTGAGGCGAACATGGATTACTGGGAGGGTGCTCCCGGCGTTGCAAAAATGGAAATCATCGGAATCGGTGATGGCCAGGCGCGGATGCAGGCATTGCTTGGCGGACAGATCCATTTTGAGAACACTGTGACCAATCAGCAGAAGCCGATGTTCGCAAGCAGCAACAAATTCAAGATGATGGAAGTGCCGACCGGCAACTGGCGTGGTCTCGTCTTTCGCACCGACGTGGCACCCTTCACCGATTTGAAGGTACGCAAGGCCGTCAGAATGGCAGCCGATCGCGAAGAGCTTGTCAAACTCATCATGGGTGGCGCGGCAACGGTTGCCTGTGACACACCGGTCAAGCCTGACGACCAGTATCGGGCTGACATCTCATGCCAGCAGGATATTGCCGGTGCCAAAAAACTGCTGGCCGAAGCCGGGTTTCCAAACGGTATAGATGTCGATGTTTATGTTGCAACGCTTGAGCCGACCTGGCCAATTCTGGCCGAGGCCTATCAGCAGCAGGCCGCGGAAGCCGGCATCCGTGTCAACATCAAGCAGGTCCCTTCAGACGGGTACTGGAGTGACACCTGGATGCAGAAAACCGTTTCGGCAACACGGTGGAACGAGCGTCCGGCCGACTCGGCACTGCATGAAATCTACCTGTCCAGCGCCAAATGGAACGAGTCATACTATAATGACTCGGCCTTTGACGCCCTTCTTGGCGAAGCCCGCCGCGAACTTGATTTCAATAAGCGCAAGGCTCTGTATGTTCAGGCGCAGGAGCATCTCTATGAGACAGCCGGAACATTGATTCCGTATCATGTGTCAAAGCTCTATGTCATGGACGCCGGGGTCAAGGGGATCGACGCCGTGGAAAATCATACCATCCGGTGGCACAAGGTAACGGTCAACTAGGCTGATCAACACCCGTTGTGACTGGATGAAGGCCAGTGTCCATATCCGATCTGTTTCGGTGTGGCGCTGGCCCTTTATCTGTAACGCTGCGATATCTTCAGGCGGGGAATCAAATACATGCTGTCGCTATTGTTCAGACGGATCCTGCTTGGCCTGGTGACGGTGTGTATTGTGTCACTCATCATCTTTGCCGGGGTTGAAATCCTGCCGGGGGACGCCTGCACGCAGTATCTTGGTGAATATCAGGCCGATGACGAACTGCTGACCCAGTGCCGCAAGGATCTGGACCTGAACCGCCCGGCATTTGACCGTTTCGCTGAATGGGCTGGCGGCGCCGTCACAGGCAATCTCGGGCTTGCTGTCGACGGCAAAACCAAAATCAGTACGATTGTCGGCGATCGCCTTCAGAATTCTCTGCTTCTGGCATTCTGTGCGATGAGCGTTGGCGTGCCCCTCGCATTGCTGCTTGGCGTCATTACAGGCCTGTGGCGTGACAGGCTGCCTGACCTGATTGCATCCACTCTGGCAATTTTTGCCATGACCATTCCTGAATTTGTCTCTGCAACCCTGTTGATACTGGTCTTCAGCATCTGGCTTGGCTGGCTTCCAGGCATCGTGCTGACATCAGCAAGTGCGCCGGCAGCGGAATTCTTTCCTGAAATCCTGTTGCCAATGATCGTTCTTTCATTGGTGATGTGCGCGCATATCATGCGCATGGTGCGCTCGTCGGTGATCGAGGTCATGGCCAGCGATTACGTGCAGATGGCGACCCTGAAGGGGGTGCCCTACTGGCCGACGGTGTTTCGCCATGCGCTGCCAAGCGCGCTGCTTCCCGCAATCAATGTGGTCGCACTGACAATTGCCTGGCTGCTTGGCGGCGTCGTGGTGATTGAGGTTGTGTTCAATTATCCCGGTCTTGGCAGGTTGATGATTGACTCCATTTCCGATCGCGATCTTCCCGTGGTGCAGTCAATCGCGCTTATTGTTGCCAGCGTGTATGTCTGCGTGAACCTGGCAGCGGACCTGTTGACCATGCTTGCCAATCCCAAGCTTCGCACGATGTATATGAGGAAATGATGTCCGGTAATCTGCATGGCAGCAAGGCGTCGGGAAGCCGTGCGATCGGCATACTGAAGGATCTTGTGTCCCGTCCATCTGGGATGATCGGTCTGTCGCTTGTGGTGTGCCATGTCATTCTGGCCATCATCAGTCCCCTCATCGTGCCATTTGACTATAAATTGCAGAATTCGGCATTGATGCTGAGCCAGCCCAGTTCCATGCACTGGCTTGGCGCCGATCACCTTGGGCGGGACGTTTTCTCCCGGACCCTGATGGGAGGGCGTGAAGCGCTGCTGGTGACCGGTGTGGCGACGCCGCTTGCCGTTGTCTGGGGCGGGTTCATCGGCATTCTGTTCGGTCTTGTCGGGGGGCGGCTTGACGAGGTGCTGATGCGCGTTGTCGACGCCTTTCTATCGCTGCCCTGGATTTTGAAGATGCTGGTGCTGATCGTTACCTTCGGCACCGGAATCGAGGTCCTGATCCCGACTTTGGCATTTTTCTACGGCATTCCGGTGATCCGCATAGCGCGGGCCGCCACACATGATGTCATAGCCCGCGATTTTGTGTGGGCGGCCAAGGCACGTGGTCATGGGCGGATCAGCATCATCTGGCGTGAATTGCTGCCCAATGTACTGGACACGCTGATGGTCGAGGGAGCGATGCGGTGGTCATGGATGCTGCTTGCCTTCTCCTCGCTTTCATTTCTCGGCTTTGGCGTGTCACCGCCAACCCCTGACTGGGGCCTGATGATTTCAGACGCCCGCGGGTTCATGTCCTTTGCACCCTGGGGCGTAATCGGGCCGGTGATCGCGCTCTCATCGCTGATTATTGGAATCAATCTTACCGCGGACGCGCTGGCAAAGGCGCTTGGCATCGACCGTGCGCAAAAGGCCCCAATGTAATATGACGACACAGCCATTTATCAGCATCAATGGGTTGTCGGTGGGCTATACCAGCCGCGCCGGAAAGATCATCCGGGTGTTGCGCAATGTCAGCCTCGAGATAAGCCGGGGGGAAAGCGTCGGACTTGTCGGTGAAAGTGGATCGGGAAAAAGCACGCTGGCACTCGCAGCAATGGGATATTTCAAGCGTGGATTACGACCACTCTGCGGCGATGTGCATTTCGACAGCGTTGACATACTGGCTCTTGACCGCGATGAATTGCAGGCAATACGGGGCGGGCAGCTTGCCTTGATACCGCAGAATTCAGGCCAGTCGCTTACCCCGACGATGCGGATCGGCCAGCAGCTTACTGAAGCTCTGCGTCTTCACAGCAATCTTGAATCCGGTCAATTTTCAGATCGTGTGGTTGAGCTGCTGACACAGGTCAGGCTGCCCGACCCGGCCAAACTTGTGTCGCGATATCCGCATGAATTATCCGGCGGTCAGCAACAACGCGTGGCTATCGCGATGGCCCTTGCCGGCGAACCGGACGCCCTTCTTCTGGACGAACCGACAACCGGCCTTGATGTCACAACACAGGCCCATATTCTTGAATTGCTGCGGGATCTGGCGCGTGATCGCAACATGGCGATGCTTTATGTCAGCCACGATCTGGGGGCCATTTCGCGTGTATGCGATCGTGTTGTGGTCATGTATGCAGGCGAGGTGGTTCTGACCGGATCGGCGCGTCAGGTGTTGCTGGCACCACGTCACCCCTATGCCCACGGATTGCTGAATTCGATACCGCGACTCGATCAGACCCGTATGCCCATAGCGCTGGACGGCCGCCCACCGATGCCCGGCGAGGCGATAACCGGCTGTGCCTTCGCGGATCGGTGTGCCCTTGCCGACAATAAATGCCTGACAGAGGCACCGGAAATGGTTGGTCTTTCCACAGGTGAGCTTGTCCGCTGTTTCAAAAGTGACATGATTGACCGGATGCCGGTGTCCAGCCGCCAGCCATCACGATTGAACAGGTCGGATGACAAGACAGACGACACCGCACTTGGCCTGCGCGATGTTGCCATCAGCTATGCCAAGGACAACTGGTTACAAACTTTTCTCTCACCTGCGGATGGTGGGCCACCCGCCACTGTCGACAACATCAGGATCAGCATTAACAAGGGCGAGACACTGGGCCTTGTTGGTGAGAGTGGCAGCGGCAAATCGACCATTCTGAAGGCTATCGCAGGCCTGATTTCGCCGAAGCGCGGTCACATAATGCTGCATGACCAGACCCCGCTTACACCTCGCGTTGAGGATCGGCCGGCTGTCAATCTGCGGCAAATCCAGATGATATTCCAGAACCCGGATGACAGCCTCAATCCGCGTCACACCGTCGCCCAGATTCTGGCCCAGCCATTGCAACTCTATTTCGGTCTGTCCGGCGACGCGCTCCATCAGGCCAGCGTATCAATGCTTGAACGTGTCCGTCTTGGTGCACATTACCTCGACCGTCTCCCAAGCCAGCTTTCCGGAGGCGAGAAGCAACGTATCGCCATCGCCCGTGCCTTTGCCGCTGAGCCTGAAATCGTGTTGTGTGACGAGGTAACATCGGCTCTTGACGTGTCCGTTCAGGCGGCGGTGCTGGACCTTCTGGATGAATTGAAAACCCAGCAGGGGACAACCTATATCTTCGTCTCGCATGATCTGGCGGTGGTAAAGGCTATTTCAGACCGTGTCGCTGTTCTCTATCAGGGACGCCTGTGTGAAATCGGACCGGCTGAGGCTGTGTATACGGCACCTTTCCACCCTTATACCGATGTGCTCCTTGGTGCTGTTCTTGAGCCTGATCCGGATGTGGCGCCAAAGCTGATCGCCGATGATGTGGTGGAGCTGTCTCCACCGGCGCGCGGCTGTCCGTTTCAGCGTCGATGTTCACGCAAGCTGGGTGCGATCTGTGACAGCGAAATGCCGCCGGCGCGGCAATTGCGGGCGGGACATGTGATCAATTGCCATATACCGGCAGATGAGCTGTAAAAGGCGCCCGGTCACGGCACATGACAGTCGATCATCAACGAGAGAGCCAAGCGTCTTCAGGAACACAAAGAACAGGAACGCCTCGAACGCATCCGCAAGGAGGAGAACCAGTAGGTGTCTTGCAATGGTGTCTTGAAGGAGCGCGTCTTTATCAACAGCAGGGTCTGCAGCCAACCGCACGCATGGTTGAGGAATGGGAAGAATACAGACGCAAGAGCGATCCCGTTGCAGAATTCATCCGCGAATGCGTCACGACTGAAGGCGGTGATATCTTTCATACCGTTGCAGAGCTTATCAGTCTTGCTCGCAAATACATGATCCGGGAGGACATGACCATTCCAGACGAAGCTGCCATCAAGAAGTCTCTGATAAGGATGCTCGGCGAGACCAAGCAGCACCGAACGGATAATGGCCGAGTCAGAGGATATTTTGGCCTAAAGGTCAGCATGCCCGAGGACGATGACGTGCCGTTCTAAACCAAGTGGCACAGGTGACTCAGCGGGAAACTAACTTTTTATATGTCAGAAAATATTAAAAAAGTTCCCCAACCACTGAGTCACCTGTGCCAGCCTGTACGGGGAAGCCATCCCGCCAGTTCTTGTTGAGCAGCCCACCGGCAATCAACTCGCGCTCCATCTGGCGAAGCTCCTTACGGATCTCCCGTCCCTTAGCAGCTTTCGCCTTTCGCTTTTCAAGCCTGTCCTTGGTGAACTTCCCATGACGGAGGTTCGACGCCGAGATCCGCGCTCGACCCTCTTCGGTCTTAGCGCCAGTGCTGGCCCCGCCATGTAGTCGGCAACGTCCATTCTTCTTGTTGGCAGGACGCTGGCACGCGGTGCCCCGACGTGTCTTCGCATCACATCGTTGACCCGGCCAATCCGGCCCGAACCGCCACTCGATACCGATGGTCACGTTGTCTTTTGTCAGCATGAATATCACCCCGCTT
>JADHLH010000071.1 GCA_016780765.1 Alphaproteobacteria bacterium
AAACACTGGCCGAGGGCATAGCGGTGAAAAAACCGGGGGGCGTCACCCAGCCCGTTGTGTCCAAACATGTTGATGATGTTCTGCTGGTTAATGAACGCGCGCTGGAATGGGCTGTTGGTGCGCTTGTTGAACAGCAGCGCGTGGTCTCCGAGGGGGCTGGTGCTGCAGGCATCGCCGCCATCTACCAGCATCGTGAGGTTTTTGAGGGCAAGAAAGTTGGCGTGGTGATCTGCGGCGGCAATATCGACCCGCGCCTGCTCGCCTCGATCCTGAACCGCAATATGGCCAGTGATGGCCGTTTGGCCCGTTTGCGCATCGACATCTCGGATGAACCCGGCATGTTGGCGGGCATC
Organism: Alphaproteobacteria bacterium; assembly: GCA_016780765.1. Taxonomy (GTDB): domain Bacteria; phylum Pseudomonadota; class Alphaproteobacteria; order Puniceispirillales; family Puniceispirillaceae; genus UBA8309. The sequence continues at coordinate 354 of JADHLH010000071.1, forward strand.
ACCGCTTCGATCAGCCGTTGTGGTGGCAATATTGTCGAAATCTATCACCAGCGCCTTTTCTATGATGTGCCGGCAAAGCTTGCCAAGATTGATGCGGTCATCGAAACCCGCGGACCTGACCACGTGACCGAGATCATTGACGAACTTCGCGGCGCCAGTTTTCAGGTGCGCCAGATGGATGATTATTCCGGCAGTTGACCATCGGGGCCAGAACACCAACATGATACTGAGTATAGTTTCGGTGCTCAATTCGGGAGCTGTTTTCTGAAACCATATTCCGGGTGCGGCATATGCGGCCTTGCCTGATGGCTGAAAACAGGCGGATACTAATATCATGGATCAGGACAAGCGATTACACACCCTTCCCCCGCTGACCATGAGGTTGAGCATGCGCTCAGATTGCCCGTATATATCCGGACGCACGGAACAACGCGTCGCCGTTGATATTTCGGAAAATCCGGCTCTGCATGACGAACTGGCAAAGGCAGGCTTCCGGCGGGTTGAAAACTGGGTGTACAAGCCCGTTTGCCCCGATTGCCAGGCCTGTTTGCCATGGCGTGTGCGCGTTGAGGGGTTTCGGCCAAGCCGCAATCTGCAGCGCATTGCCCGCACCAACGCCGACCTGACACGCAAGATTGGCCCGATCCGTCCGACCAACGAGCAGTACAAGCTGTTCCTGAAATATATTCGTGAACGCCACCGTGATGGCCAGATGGCCAATATGGGGCACGATGAATTTGTCAGTATGATCGAAAACAGCCCGATCGAGACGTTTGTGGCAAATTACCGTGATGCTGGCGGCAAACTTGTCGGCTGCGTACTGACCGATGTGCAGGAAGACGGGTTGAGCGCGGTCTACTCTTTCTTTGATCCAGCAGAATCCTCGCGCTCGCTTGGCACCTACATGATCCTCGATCTGCTGCAATACACCCGCGAGAACAATCTTGAATGGCTGTATCTGGGGTATTTTGTGAATGGCAGCCAGAAGATGATGTATAAATCGCGCTTCCAGCCAGCCGAAGTCTTTGTTGATGGTGCGTGGCAGCCCTACACGGATTCGCAAAGCTGACACAGCGACAGTCAGCCACCTCGCACTTTTCCAGCTATGCGCACCCGGTCACCAGAACCGGGCAAGCCACATGAAACAGGCGGTTTATGTGAACTGGGCGGGACGGGGAAATCCTGTCGGGGGCAGTTTGCCGGCCCCGGCACGCTTGCCGGTCCATGGCGTCATATCGCTTTCCGTGCGTGTCCGGCCGCCCCCCGCCTTCCATGACAGGCCAACCGCCGAATCATACACCGTCACATCAGCCAGCCCGCCATCCTTGAAGCGTTGCAGGATCACCCCTTTGCCGCGGGTCATTTCTGGCACTTCATCAATTGCAAAGGCCAGCAGCTTGCGATTGACACCGACTGTGGCAACCATATCGCCCTTGACGATGCAGCATGCAACCGCGCGCGCCGTGCCACCGATATTCAGCACCTGTTTGCCCGACCGCGTCTGGGCAAGCGCTGCCTCAACCGGCACGATCAACCCGTGCCCGGTGCTGGCGGCAACCAGAAGGCGGCTGCCATCAGCGCGCAGCAAACGCACAATATCGACATCTGCTGGCAGATCGACCATCAGGCTGACCGGCTCACCAAAACCACGCCCGCGCGGCAACTTGTCGGCTGCCAACGTATAAAACCGGCCGTTTTCGGCAAACAGCAAAATCTTGTCGGTTGTTTCGGCATGCATGACAAAGGCCGGCCCATCACCTTCCTTGTATTTGAATTCGGTATCGGTGTCCTGATGCCCCTTCATCGCGCGTATCCAGCCCTTTTGCGAGCAGATCACGGTGATGGGTTCACGCTCAATCAGAATTTCGGCAGCATCAATGTCAATTTCAGGCGCCTCACCACAGTCCGTACGGCGTGGATCTGACTTCTGAAAAATATCTTTCATCTCCCTGATTTCGCGCGTAATTTTTGACCATTGCAGCGACTCGTCCCCGACAAGTGTGGTCAGACCTTCCTGCTCTTCAATCAAGGCGTCACGTTCAGTCTTCAGGGCTATTTCCTCAAGCCGGCGCAAGGCACGCAACCGCATATCAAGGATGGCATTGGCCTGCGTTTCGGTCAGCGCAAACCGGTCCATCAAACGGTCGCGCGGATGGTCAGCCTCGCGGATGACGGCAATCACCTCATCAAGATTCAGATAGACCACCAGATAGCCTTCCAGCACCTCGAGGCGAGCTTCAATCTTGCCAAGGCGGAAATGCGAGCGGCGCAGCAGCACGACGCGGCGATGCGCCAGCCATGCATTTAACGCCTCACGCAGATTCATCACGCCGGGACGGCCATCAGCGTCCAATACATTCAGGTTCAGCGGTACCCGCGTTTCCAGATCGGTCAGCCGAAACAGGCTTTCCATCACCACATCGGGTTCCAGGCGGCGTGACTTCGGCTCGAGGACGATACGCAAATCCTCTGCAGATTCATCGCGTATATCGGCAAGAAAGGGCAGCTTTTTTGCCTGCAGCATGTCGGCCATGCGTTCAATCAGCCGCGATTTCTGCACCTGATAGGGAATGTCACTGACCGCGATCTGCCAGCTGCCTCCCTTTTCCTTTTCGACTGACCAGCGCGCCCTTACCCGAAAGCCACCCCGCCCCGTGCTATAGGCCTCGCGAATGGAATCAAGCGGTTCAACCAGCACCCCGCCAGTCGGAAAATCAGGTCCACGCACATGCTGCATCAATGTGTCGACCGATGCGTTCGGATGCTTGATCAGATGCAGCGCAGCGTCGGCAAGTTCGTTCACATTATGCGGCGGAATTGATGTTGCCATGCCAACGGCAATGCCCTGTGCGCCATTTGCCAGCAGATTGGGGAACCCGGCCGGCAACAGGCATGGCTCTTCGGATTCGCCATCATAGGTGGACCGGAAATCAACGGTGTCTTCGTCGATACCGTCCAGCAGCAGCTGTGCCACGGTGGTCATGCGCGCTTCGGTATAGCGCATGGCCGCAGCGTTATCGCCATCAATGTTGCCGAAATTGCCCTGACCGTCGACCAGCCGGTAGCGCATGGCAAATTCCTGCGCCAGGCGCACCATTGCATCATAGATGGCCGCATCGCCGTGCGGGTGAAACTTACCCATCACATCGCCAACAACGCGGGCGGATTTTTTGAACCCCTGGTCAGGGTCGAGGCGCAGCTGGCGCATTGCATACAGCAAGCGGCGATGCACAGGCTTCAGCCCGTCACGCACATCCGGCAGCGAACGTGAGGTAATTGTCGACAGCGCATAGGCAAGATAGCGCTCGCTCAGCGCTTCGGAAAATCCTGTCCCGATTATCCGGCCATTTTCTTCAAGGGTTGTCTCGTCACTCATCGCACCTGCCCGACACATAAATAGTTGCGTTGTTTATACCTGTGCACCACCATATATGCCAGCCACCATGTCAGAAAGTCTGCGCCTTTGTGGCGGGATATCCGAATGATATGCGGCAAAAACGCGGCGTTCGAGAAAATGACCGGTCAAGGTCAGACCGGCTTCAAAATCATGCATGTTGCAACTCACCCCGCCAAGAAAGCGTGGCAATGCCAGCATCCGGCCAGCAAAGTCACCTGCGGCACCTTCCGCAACCGCGCGTCCGGTCTTGGGACTGACATGGGCAAGGCGATCACCAACACCGGTAACAGCGCAGCTTTCAAGATCAAGCGAAAACCCGACCGCCCGCAACAACCCCAGCTCCCACCGGATATAACCCTCAACCCAGCGGTTCCCGGAATCATCCATACGGATCAGATCCAGCAACGCCACTGTCGCCGGATACAGCCCCGGCTGCGCGTCGCGTTCTGGCAGCGCCCCATCCATCAGTGCGCAGGCTGATGCAACACCGGCAAGACGCAAAGGATCATCAAGAATCATCGCCGATACCGACTGAATCAATTCGACTTTCAGCTGGCCAAGCTGTTCCGGCAGGCGCGCACGCCATTCTGCCCCTACCCGGTTGCCGGGTTGCAGCGTCCCCCGCAGGCGCGACCCAGCACCGCCCGGCACCAGACCGGCATGTCGTCCCTGATCAGCGGTCAGCACCGTGACAATGGCACCGCTCTCGCCATGCGGACGTGCCGACAGAATCAAAGCTTCTTCTGCCCATTCAGGCATCGTAATCCAGATCCCAGACCGAATAGCGCGCGGCATCATCCATCCAGTCCTTGCGGACCTTGACATGGCTGAACAGATGGATACGGCGCTCCAGCGCTTCCTCCAGCTCAATCCGCGCAGATGTGCCGATCCGGCGAATGGTCTGGCCCTGCTTGCCGAGGATAATGCCGCGATGCCCCTCGCGCGCCACATAGATGCTCAGATGCACCGATGCGCTGCCATCATCCTGCTCTTCCCATTTCTCGGTTTCCACCGTCAGCTGGTAGGGCAGTTCCTGATGCAGGTTCAAAAACAGTTTTTCCCGCAGAATTTCAGCAGCAAGCAAACGCAGCGGCATGTCAGACAGATCATCGGGGTCAAACAGAAACGGGCTCGGCGGCATCTTGTCCGCCAGCCAGACACGCAGATCATCAATGCCGTTTCCGGTTTCTGCCGAGATCATGAACACGCGCTCAAACTCATACAATGCCGACAGCTCTTCGGTGCGCGACAACAGCCGCTCGGGTGCTGCCAGATCAATCTTGTTCAGAACCAGTGATGCGCGGCGTCCCGACTCAGCCAGCTGATTGATAATATTACGCGTATCATCATCAATCTGGCGGCGCGCACAATCATGCATCAGAAGAACAACATCTCCGTCTTCGGCGCCTTTCCAGGCAGCCTGCACCATGGCCCGGTCAAGGCGGCGCTTCGGGCTGAAGATACCGGGAGTGTCGATAAAGATGATTTGCGAATCATCCTGCATGGCAATGCCGCGCACCCGGCTGCGGGTTGTCTGCACCTTTGGTGTGACAATCGACACCTTTGTGCCAACCATCGCATTCATGAGCGTTGACTTGCCGGCATTGGGGGACCCGATCAGGGCAACAAAGCCGGCCCGTGTTCCCTTCGCATCTGCCTGAAGGTCCTGTGTCTGCCCATCACTATCTGTCATGTTGGCAATCTGTCATATCGGTTCCGTCAGTCCTGTTCATTACTATCGCCATCATCCGCCATCATAGCGGCAATCAGCCGCGACGCTGCCATTTGTTCAGCCTGTTTGCGCGAGGCACCAGATGCCTGCTCCTCACCATAGCCAACAAGCGATACAGCATAGACCAGCTGCGGTGCATGATCAGCACCGCTGCGTGATACAAGCCTGTATTGCGGCAACGCCAATCCGCGTTTCATCGCAAGTTCCTGAAGGCGTGACTTCGCATCCTTGTCTGCCTGCACCAATGTCCCAAGATCCAGCGGCCAGTGCGTGGTCACAAAGCGGCGCGCAGCCTCAAGCCCGGCATCAAGATACAGTGCGGCCAGCAAGCTTTCGATCACATCTGACAGCATCCCGTCACTGGCAGTGACATCCATCCCGCTCTGGGCCCGGATCAATGGTGCAATATCAAGATCGCGGGCAACCGCGGCCAATGTGGATTGCCGCGCTGCGGCGTGCAGGCGGGTCGACAGCGCGCCTTCGTCATCATCCGGGCAGGTGCTGTGAAAATAGTCGGCCAGTATCAGGCCCAGCACGCGGTCACCCAGGAATTCCAACCGTTCATAGCTTGGGGCGCGTGGCAGGGCACTGGCATGGGTAAGCGCGCGGCGCAACAACCCCTGATCGGCAAAGCTGTGGCCAAGCAGCGTTTCCAGCCTTCTGATTTCATCCGTGCGCAGCGCGGTGTCGGTCAATTGATGCCGTCCCCGATACGGCTGTAGCGAATGGCAAAGGGCCACTTCCAGAATTCCCACAACCGCGCTGACCCGTTATGGCTGAAGAACAGGAATTGCGCCTTGCCAATCAGATTCTTTGCCGGTACCAACCCCACACTTGGCGCGCGGCTGTCATTCGAGGCATCGCGATTATCACCCATCATGAAGTAATGGCCGTCAGGCACCTCTGTCGCCGGAAAATTATCAAACCCGCCGCGGTCGGTGACCTCGCGGATACGGTGTGTACCGCCAGCCGGGAAGGTTTCGTCGAAATCAACATAGCGCATTACCCGCAAGCCATCAGAGGTAGTGCCCTCTCCTGTTGCGGACCGGATGGCAGGTTGATCATTGATGTGCAGGATGCCCTTTTTCACCGAGATCATGTCTCCGGGCAGACCAACCAGCCGCTTGATAAAGGACACATCTTCATTGCCGGGCTGGCGGAACACGATGACATCACCACGTTCCGGCTGGCTGCTGATGATCCTGCCTTCAAAAGGGATCAGGCCAAGCGGGAAGGAATAGCGTGAATAGCCATAGGAGTATTTCGAAACGAACAGATAATCACCAACGCGCAAGGTCGGGATCATCGAACCGGACGGGATATTGAAGGGTTCAAACAACAGCGAGCGAAACAGCAGCGCCAGAACACCCGCAATAAGGATGGTGCGCACCCCATCCATCCAGCCGTCCTTCTTCTTTTTCTTCTGATCGTCGCTCATCTGCTGTCGCCCGCTGCCTGATCCCGTGGCCCGTCGACAGACAGGACGACAAAAGCCATTGCGTAGGGAGGCTCGTCGCTGAGGGACAAATTGATTACGGCCTTATAACCATCAGGTGTCAGCCGCTCAAGCGCCGTTTTGCACAACCCTGTAAGCGTGACGTCAGGCGCACCACGACCATTATTGGAAATATCGGCCTCACGCCAGCCAAGACCCGTCAGGCCGGCCCCTGAGAGAGCCTTGTAGATGGCTTCCTTGGCCGCAAAGCGTTTGGCAAAATAGAGCGTTCGATCGCCACGATTGTCAGCTGCCTGCTGTTCAGCATCAGTAAAGATGCGGTTGATGAAACGGTCGCCAAAACGGTCAAGCGACTTGGCGATACGGCGAGAATCAACCATGTCGACGCCAACACCAACGATCACCGGCTTTGCCCCGCCGAACCGCAGGCCTTCATATCGCGCTCCGCGCCTGTATCATCAGGCGGCGCATTTCGGCCAGCGCCGCCGGCATCCCGACAAACATCGACTCGCCCATCAGGAAATGGCCTATATTCAGTTCCCGCATCTGCGGGATTGCGGCAATCGCGGCAACCGTATCATAGTCCAACCCGTGCCCGGCATGGCATTCAATCCCCAGATCTTCGGCAAGAGCCGCGGCCTGCTGGATACGCAGAAGTTCAGTCGGCCTGCCCGCCTCATCCTCGCAATAACGACCGACATGCAGTTCGATAATATCCGCGCCAACAGTCGCCGCAGCACGAATTTCCTCGGGGTTCGGTTCAATGAAAAGCGAAAGCCGGATGCCTGCTTCCTTGATCGCAGCCAGATGCCAGATCAATTCGTTCTCGCGACCAGCCACCGCCAGCCCGCCTTCGGTCGTCACCTCTTCACGTCTCTCGGGAACAATGCAGGCAGCATGCGGGTGCGTTGCCAGTGCAATCGCAACCATTTCCTCATTCGCTGCCATTTCAAAATTCAGCGGGATGGTGAGCGCCGCTTTGATATCGGCAATATCGGCATCGCGGATATGCCGCCTGTCTTCACGCAGATGCGCGGTAATACCATCGGCCCCAGCCTGCTCGGCCAGCACTGCTGCGCGCACCGGATCAGGATGCACACCCCCGCGTGCATTGCGAACAGTCGCAACATGATCAATATTGACGCCGAGGCGCAACTCTTCTGTCTCGCTCATCAGTCGCTGTCTCCGAAATTGGGACCGCTGCGCTGGGCGACCACGCCCTTGTCATCAACGGTGGTATTGGCGTTCAACGGTGGATTACGACGCCGGTCGCGGGCCGCCGCCAAGCGCGCTGAGCGGTGCTTTCGCCAGCCGCTGACCGCCCAGAACACAACCCCGAACGACGCAAACCAGGCAATACAGCCAAGAACAACGGCACCAACGATCAGCTGTTTCAACACCTCGCCGGTCAAGGCCACAGGTTCTGCCATGAAAAGCGGGATGAATTCAGCAAAGCTGACGCCGGCAAGGCTGATCGTGCTGCCAAACAACTGTAGCAGAAACGTTCCAAGCGCATAATCAAGATAGAAGAATAACGGAAAGGTCCACGGGTTGCCGACAAAGGTGCCGAACAAACAGGCCAGCATGTTGCCGCGCGTCAGATAACTCAAAGCAAGGCCTGCAAAAAGATGCAATCCGATAAAGGGCGAGAACGATACCGCCACGCCCCAGGCAGCCCCGACCGCGATCGATGTTGGTGACCCCGGCATCCTGCGAACCCGCTGAATGATATAGGAAAGCAAGCGCCCAAACCCCCGGTCCGGCCACACGACACTGCGGATCTGCTCGCTGGCAGAACGTGCTTTACGGCGTTGGAACATGACGGGCTGTCTCGTTTCAGTAGTGTTGCCAGTTATATCGCATTTGTCGGCGGATTCTGCACCGTTTGGTAACGGCTATCGGCTGTCGGCGCGCTCGACACTCTCTACATATTTATTTGCGGCCAGAACCGCAATGATCGCGCGCATATGCTCAACATCCTTGACCTCCAGATCAAGCTCGAACTTGAAGAAATCCGGCGTTCTGTCAGTCAGATTAATATTTGAGATATTACCGCCCTGCTGCGAGATCACCGTCGCCAGAGATGCCAGCGATCCGGGCTCATTCGACAACACAGTGACTAGGCGTCCATTTACCATGCGCAATCCGTCGGATTCCCATGACACATCCAGCCACAATTCGGGCATATCGGTGAACTTGCTGAGCGTGCTGCACCCAACTTTATGTACCGTCACCCCCTTGCCCGTGGTGAAGATGCCGACAATCGCCTCACCCGGCAGCGGATGACAGCAGCGCGCGATGGTAACCGCCACACCGGCATCATCGCCGCTGATTTTCAGCTGTGGCTGCCGACCACGGTTTTTCTGGCGCCGTTCCTGATCGGCCTTGTCTTTGATGATTACATCGGGATGCATCTTTTCCAGAACACGCAGCGGCGACAACCGGTCTTCGCCAACAAGCGCAAACACCTCTTCCACACGGGTGACACCAAAGGCGGCCAGCGCCCGTTCCAGAGACCGGCTGCGGAAAGGCTTGCCGTGCTCGCGAAAGGTTTTTTCGATCAGCGTCTTGCCAATGCGGCTAAATTCGGTGACCCGCTGGGCGCGCTGAAAACGCCGGATGGCCGATTTGGCCCGTGCCGTCTGAACAAATCCTTCCCACTCGGCCTTCGGCTTGGCATCAGGGGATGTCAGAATCTGGATCTGGTCACCATTTTCCAGCGCCGTAGCCAGTTGGCGTGTCTTGCCATTAATCCGCACACCGGTGCATGTCTCGCCGATCTTGGTATGCACAGCATAGGCAAAATCGACAGCCGTTGCACCGCGTGGCAGCGAAATCAGATCACCGCGGGGTGTGAAACAGAACACCTGGTCGCGATACAGATCAAGCTTTGTATGTTCGAGGAATTCATCCGCACCAGCTTCTTCATCAAGAATACCAACAAGTTCCTGTATCCATTTGACAGATATATTATTTACTCTGTCCCTTGATTCCTTATACACCCAATGAGCCGCCACACCATGTTCGGCAACCTCATGCATTTCGGGTGTACGTATCTGCACCTCGATACGATGGTTTTGCGGCCCCAGAACGCCTGTATGAAGCGACTGGTAGCCATTGCGCTTCGGGGTGGAAATATAATCTTTGAAGCGCCCCATGACAGTTGGGTAATTCTGATGCAGCTGGCCCAGCGCGGCATAGCAGTCAGACAGGTTCGGTACCAGGACCCGGAACGCCATGATATCCGCCAGCTGATCCATGGTGACCGCCTTGTTCTGCATCTTGCGCCAAATCGAATACGCCGACTTCATACGGCCGCTGACACTGCATTCAAGCCCGATCCTTGCCAGCGTGTCTTCCAGTTCGACCGCAATGGT
>JADHLH010000072.1 GCA_016780765.1 Alphaproteobacteria bacterium
AGTCGGTGTGCGGAGGCAAGGGGCGTTGCACCACCTGCCGGGTTCACATTCTGGATGATGGTGGCAAGCTGCCGCCACCCAATGCGCATGAAACAAGGGCAATTGAGCGCCTTGGCCTCGACACCGACATTCGCCTTGCCTGCCAGATCCGTCCAAAAACCGATATCAGCGTCTCGCCGATGCTGAACCCGGACAACAATCTGCAAGGGGCAACAAGCGCCCGTTCCCTGACCGGCAAGGAACAGGAAACCGTCATTATGTTTGTTGACCTTCGGCAATTCACCAAGCTGGCTGAGTCCAAACTGCCCTATGACGTCGTCTATATCCTGAACAAATATTATGCCGTATGTGGCGAGTTGATTGAGTCGAATGGTGGCCGGCTGGACAAGTTTATCGGTGACGGGATCATGGCGATCTTCGATGCAAAGGCAGACGCCAGTGATAACTGCCGCAATGCACTCAACGCGGCCAGCGGTATCTCGCGTGGTATGAAGACGCTAAACGAACAAATGAAGCTCGATTTTTCCGAGGAAATGCGGTTTGGCATGGGCATCCATGCTGGCGATACCATCGTCGGCATGATGGGCTACGGCAAAACTGTCACCGAGACGGCCGTCGGCGATAACGTGAATGTGGCAAGCCGTCTGGAAGGCCTGACGAAAGACTTCAATTGTGAACTTGTTGTCTCACGCTATGTTGCCGAGCGTGCCTCTGTGCAGACGGACCAGTTCGATAAACAACAGGTCGATATCCGCGGGCGCAAAGAAAAGCTGGATGTGCTGCTGATGAGTGACGCCTCGGTGATGGTCGTCTAGCACCCCGACCGGATGTCAGACCGATATGTCAGCTGCGAGCCGATTGATTTCCGCCTTGCGGCAGTTCTGTTGGTGCCGCATCGGCCAGGCGGTCAAGATTGCGCAGCCGCGGAAACGCCATATAGCCTGCAAACACCACCCCAAAGGCCATGACACCGCCGGCAACAGCGGTGGCCACCGGCCCGAAAAAGGCCGCCGCCCCGCCAGCGCGCACGTCACCCATCTCGTTGGATGACGCGATGAATATGCTGTTCACCGCACTGACCCGCCCGCGCAAGTGATCGGGGGTGGCTGTCTGCACAAGTGTCATCCGGATATTCACGCTGATCATGTCGGCAGCCCCGTAAACAAACAGGGCACAAACGCTCAACCAGAAACTTGTCGACAGGGCGAACAGTATGATTGACCCGCTGAACACCATCAGCGCCAGAAACAGGCGCGGGCCGCAGTTTCGCATTGGGGGCAGGCTGGACAGCAGTACCCCGGCCACCACCGCACCAAAGGCCGGCATGGCCCGCAGCAGCCCCAGCGCATCAGGGCTGATCTCCAGAATATCCTGCGCATAGACCGGCAGCAGCGTGACCACACTGCCGACCATCACGATAAACAGGTCGATGCCGATGGCCCCCAGCACGATCGAATTCGTCCGCACATAGGTAATGCCGCCAACGATCGTCGACCAGTCACGTGGGGCGATCTGCATGCGCGCCAGTCGCGGCAACAACAGATAGGTCAACGCCGCTATGACCAGCAGGACAAACAGCACAGCATAAGCCTGACGATCAAGCACCGAGATCAGAACCCCGGCACCGACCGGCCCGCCCGTCATAGCCACATTGCTGACTGTCGAGCCAAGTGCAATGGCGCGCGGCAAAAGCGCCTCCGGCACCAGATTTGGAACAATGGCCTGGGTTGCCGGAAAATATATGGCGCGAATGCTGCCATGACAGAACAGCAATCCGAACACAAAACCCAGATTCAGCGTCTCCGCCATCATCACCATGGCAAGACCGGCCATGACCAGCGCTTCGGCAATGGCGCAGACGATCAGCAGCGTCTTGCGCGAAAAGCTGTCGACAATCCAGCCGCTGGCAAAAAAGAACAAGAAAGTCGGAATGATCTGCATCAGGCCGACAATCGCAAGATCCATCGGATTGCCCGAATGCTCGTAGATATGCCAGCCAACAGCAACAGACAGTGCCGTGGTCACAAGATTGATCAGCGCACTGCCGCCAAGAAATGCAAAGAAATGTGCCGGCATGGGCGTCTTGATCCCTGAAAATGGAAAAATGCGGTTGCGCCTTTATGCCTTGCCGCGCGGGGTTCAGACCTTTGTGAAGGAATCACGTTCCATCATCAAGCTGGCAATGACCCCGAAGACAAGTCCCCAGAACGGCGCACCGATATTGAAGATCGGCAAACCGGCCAGCGTTACCAGAAATGCGATCAGCCCGCCCAGCGGAAATGTTGGGCCGAAAGACGTCTGAAACGCGCCCTGAAGGGTGCGCAGCAAGGCGAGCCCGGCAAGAGTGCTCAAAAAGGCTGTTGGTGTTGCGATGAGCAGATTTGTAACCAACGGTGCAAAGATGCCGAACAGGATTGCCATGCCGCCAAGGATGACCGCCGCCAGCCAGTGCCTGTCGTGTGAGCCGCCCGATGTCAGAATGGCATTCGACGGACCTGTCAGGCAGCTTGATACACTGCCGACCATCGCAGTAACCAGCGAGGCAAGTCCGCAGGCCGTGGTGATGGCATTCACCGGTGGTTTATGCCCGGCCGATCGCAGGATCACGATCCCCTGCGCGTTCTGCGCGGCCATCACGGTGATGGCCAGCGGGATGACAAGCTCCAGCGCTGCTGCCACTGAAAATTCAGGTGCATAAAAACGGGGGGCGGCCAGTACCGGCCCGCCATAGCTGCCCTCTGCCCCGCCATAACCGCCAAACAGAAGGATGGTGGTGCCAACCACCAGCACCGCAATCATCGGCGGGACCTTCTTTTGCAGACGCGGCATTGCGGTCAGCACAAAAAAAGTGACGGTCATCGCCGCAACAAGAAACAGATCGCTTTCGAACGCACGGATCCAGTCCAGGCCAAACTGCACAAAGACCCCGGCCACCATCCCCATCACGATCGGCATCGGCAGCCGGTCCATGATCTGTTTGACCCAGCCGGTCAGCCCCAGCACCACCAACAGGCCGCCAGTCAGCAGATAGGCACCGATCACCTCGGCAAAGCCCAGCGTCGGCAAAGCCGCACCCACCAGAACAGTGCCGGGAATGGTCCAGAAAAAGGCGAGCGGTTGTCGGAACACCACCGACATCAGGACTGTCAGCATCCCGTTCACCGCAAAGGCTGCAAAAATCCATGATGCCAGATCGGCCTCGGTCAGACCGCCCCGAATGCCAGCACTGAGGATAATGGCCACCGGCGCTGATGCCGCAAACAGAAAGGCAACCAGCGCGTTGGCGCCTTCGATCACCGGCAGGCGGTGCGCTAGGCTATTGCTGTCGACCATACACATCTCCCGCCGCCAGATCCATGCGCCGATTGGGCCAAATCACCGTGCAGGCCGCAAGGAAAAACAGCGGCGATGCCACCTCATTATGTGCCAGCACGATGGTAAAACATTAGAAAAAACAGATATAATCAGGATCACACATCCACACAGGGCCGCATTCTTAAGCAAGCAGACATAAACAGACATAAGCAGACAGGGAGCTGGAAAATGGAATTTTCAAGCGATATCGGACGTTTACAGCGGCGCGCCGCCTCCAGCATGGCGGGCATGTCCCGCCGTCAGGCCATCCTCGAGGCGCTTCCCGTCAGCAAGGGTGACCATGTGCTTGATATCGGTTGCGGCGGCGGTCATCTGCTGGATCATCTGGCAAAGGATGTTGGTGATGATGGCCATGTCTTCGGACTTGATCCCAGTGCCGATCAGCTTGCCGAGGCAAAGACCCGCTGCGCCGAACATGACAATGTGACCCTGCTGCACAGTTTTGCCGATGCCATCGACCTGCCGGATGCGTCCTGCCATGCCATCACCTCTACCCAAACACTGGAATATATTGAGGATGTGGACGCCTCACTGGCCGAGGCAACCCGTGTGCTGATGCCTGGCGGCTGGTTGGTGAATGTCTCGATCCTGTGGGATCACTTCTGTTTCTATGGTGCTGACGCCGACTTGAATGCCCGAATCCATGATGCCTTTCGCGCCCACTGCCACCATCAGATGCTGCCGATGGAACTGCCGGGAAAGCTGACGGCGCTCGGCTATCGTCACATCAGGGACACGTCGCTTGCCTTTGTGAATACGCGCCGTAACGCCAATACACCCGCCTTCTATCTCGAACAGCTGATGGCCGGCTTCGCCCTTGGGCAGGGTGTTGTCGAAGCGGATGTCACGACATGGCGCGAACAGCTTGCGGCTGCCGAGGCGGAAGGCCGTTTCGGATTTACCAGCTTTCCGGTACTGACCGCTGCCTGTCGCGGCTAACCACCTGTCTCGAATGTAAATTCCGGCAGCTGTGCCATACTGGCCTTCAGCGCCTCACCCCAGGCGCTGGAGATCATCTGGTAATAGGGATCATCTTCCGACACACGCAGCACCTCGGCATCTGCAAGGCTGTCATTGTGGTAGATGTTGATATCGAGTGGCAGACCCACCGACAGATTCGCCTTGATCGTTGAATCAAACGACACCATCAGCAGCTTGATCGCATCGCTGAAACTCATGGCTGGATCAAACGCGCGGACCAGAATGGGACGCCCGTATTTTGTCTCGCCAATCTGGAAGAACGGATTGCTTGCCGACACTTCGATGAAGTTACCTTCGGGATAAATCAGATAGAGCCGCATCTCGTCATTGGCGATCTGTCCTCCCAGGATCATAGTTGCCGAAAATGCGCTGTCTGCGCCTTGCTGGCCTTCGGCGGAATGACCTATGACCTTCGACAGTGTCTTGCTGATAATGCGCGCCACCTGAAACATCGTTGGTGCCTTGAGGATCGACAGGTCATCCGTCGCAGACGGCTTTGTCTGTTCGGACAGGGTGCTGACGACGGCTTGTGTTGTGGCCAGGTTTCCGGCTGTTGACAGAAATATCTGCCGCTCGCCATCGACGCCCCACTTGAATGTCTTCGGATAGCAGGAAATGTTGTCCAGCCCGCCATTGGTAAGGGTGTCTGACATGAAGATCAGACCCCGATCGAGTTTCAATGCTACGCAGTAAGACATGGCAGATAGTCCGGGTTATTGTTGTTCGAATACTATGCTTGTGGAAACCTGCTCGCCACCGTCTCCAAAACGGACGCCGGACACCGGGCTGACATCAGCATAGTCAAAGCCGGTTGCAAGTTTGATATAGCGGTGATCGGGCGAGATGCCGTTCGAGATGTCGAAGCCGACCCAGCCAAGACCGGACAGATACACCTCTGCCCAGGCATGGCTGGCCTGCTGCAGGGGCGTGTCGTCCATCATCAGATAGCCGCTGGCATAGCGGGCGGGAAAGCCGATTGATCGCGCGATGCTGATAAAGGCATGCGCATGGTCCTGACAGACGCCGGCGCCGCGCTCCATCGCCTGCTCGGCGGTTGTTGTGACGTCAGTGATGCCTATTTCATAACGGATGGAGTCATGAACACAGGCTGACAGGTGATGCATCAAAGCCGGGTCTGACACCATCTCATCATATCGCCAGTCATCGATTTTGTGGAACAGATCACGCAGCCGCGGGCCCATCGTGGACAGGCGTGTGGGCTGGCAGAACATGGGCAACGGGATGTGCCCTTGATGCGGGCCGGCAATGCCGTTCAGGTCTTCAACAACAACACTGCCGCGGCAAGTGATGGTGATCGATTTCGCCTGTGTATCCAGCCGGCACAGATGGATGTGATTGCCGTGAAAGTCGGTCGTCTCAAGCTCGATCGATCCACCATCAACGTCCAGCTGCCATTCCCGCACCACCTGTCCGGTCCCGTTCACCGGCGTCAGATGAAAGCGCTGCACAACGGCACCTTGCACTTCATCGAATTCAAAAGTCGTCTGATGGGTAATCGTATGCTGCATCTATGGTCCCAGATTGAAGTCGGCCGAGATGGCGAGGGTCAGCTGGTTGCTATCTGCCATGAATGAACTGACAAAATCGCGAAAGCCCAACCGGTAGATATCTGCCTCGCGGCCATTATCCAGTTGCTGTGCAATCGCGCGGGCGCTGTCACCGCAGGCGTATGATGTCCCGTACGCCGCTTCCAGATCCTGCAAATTGGCACAGATCTCACCATAGCAGAAAGACAGTGATCGCGGCATCCGGTTGTCAAAGATCAGAAATGTGGCGACGGCGGTCGGATCAAGATGCCCCTTGTTCAGCCAGTTATAAGACCGCCAGGCAGCAAGCGCACGCAACATGACTTCCCATTGGCTCTGGTCTGACCCGCCAAGCGATGCAGCAGCCGTTGGCAACAGGCGATGATATTTCGATCCAACGATACGCGCCGTATTGTCTGCCCGCTCAATAAATGTGCCAAGCCGCAGGAAATTGAAAATGTCGTTATGCAGCATGGTGCCGTAAAGCGCCCCCCGAAAGACCGAACTCGCCTTGATGATGTTTTCAAGAAGGGCTGGCAGATCACGGATATTGACCGGCCGCTTCAACGCCTCGCTTCCGGTCATCCAGCTTTCATTCAGCGATTGCCATACTTCCTGGGTCAGGGCGTTACGAACCGAGCGCGCGTTCTGACGTGACTTGGCCAGCAGACTGATCACGCTGTCATCATTGGTCTTGTCGCGCAGCAGAAAGTTCAGCGCGTTGGCCATCGACATCGTGTCATGCTTTGCATCAAAGCTGTCGGCCATTCCTGTCCGGCGAATGATCGAGGCCCACTCATCGACATCATCGCCCTTGCGTGTCAGCGAATGATAGAAGGCGGCCTGAATCTGGCGGGCGAGGTTTTCGCTGCGTTCAAGATACCGTGCCATCCAGAACAGGCTGTCTGCGTGCCGACCCAGCATTTCAGGCCTCCAACACCCAGGTGTCCTTGGTGCCGCCACCCTGACTTGAATTTACAACCAGCGACCCCTTTTTCAGCGCAACCCTTGTCAATCCGCCCGGGGTAACGCGGATGCCGTTTGGTGATACCAGCACAAACGGGCGCAGATCGACATGCCGCGACGCCAGACCAGCCTTTGTCAGCACCGGCACGGTGGACAATGCCAGGGTTGGCTGGGCGACATAGTTTGACGGGTTGGCCTGCAGCTTTCGCGAAAAGGCAGCCAGTTCACGCTTGCTTGCGGCCGGGCCGACCAGCATGCCATAGCCACCAGACCCATGAACCTCCTTGACCACAAGGTCAGCCAGATGTTCCAGCACATAGGCCAGATTGTCGGGTTCCGAACACCGCCATGTAGGGATATTTTCCAGCAGCGGCTTTTCACCCATATAGAACTCGATAATCTCGGGCATATAGGCATAGATCGCCTTGTCATCAGCAATGCCAGCTCCGGGCGCATTTGCCAGCATGACAGCGCCGCTGCGATAGGCATCAAACAGCCCGGGCGTGCCCAGAACGCTGTCCGGATTGAATGACAGGGGATCAAGAAATTCATCATCAACCCGCCGATAGATAACATCGACCGGTGCCGTGCCAGCCGTTGTGCGGATAATGACCCGGCCGTCACGCACTTCAAGGTCCGAACCCTGCAGAAGATCGACACCCATTTCATCAGCAAGAAAGGAATGCTCATAATAGGCAGAATTGAAAATGCCGGGGGTCAGCACCGCGATATTGGGATTGTCGATGAAGGTGTGGGCGCTTTCAGCCAGTGATTTGAACAGCTGTTTTGGATAGTCACCAACACCCTGAATGCGGTGACTGGCAAACAGCTCAGGGAACATCTGCAGCATTGTTGCCCGGTTCTCGATCATATATGAGACGCCGGATGGCACACGCGCGTTATCTTCCAAAACGAAAAAGCTGTCGGGGCCCGTGCGGACAATATCCACCCCGACGACATGCGTGTAAACATTGCCGGGCGGGGTAAAGCCGCACATCTGCGGCATGAAAGCCTTGTTTTCATGGATCAGCGATGCCGGAATGACACCGGCCCTGACGATCTCCTGTTGGTGATAGATATCGGACAGAAAGGCATTGATCGCTGCCACACGCTGGATAATGCCACGTTCCAGCCGGCGCCATTCATCAGCGGCAATAATACGGGGGATCAGGTCGAACGGAATGATCCGCTCCTCGCCGTCTTCATCGCCATAGACGTTGAAGGTAATGCCAATACGCCGAAACAGGTCTTCGGCCTGGGCTGACTGTTTGCGCAGTTTTGTGAAATCCTGATCTTCCAGCCATGACAGCAAGGACCGGTAAGGTTCACGGCCTCTGGCATCCGGCCCGTCTAGCATTTCATCAAACATATGGTCTGCGGCAATCAATTTATAATCTCCATTCACAGGCTAGCACAGGTTACCACTGTGCAAAGACTGCCCAATTTTCATCTCGCCGATGCATTAAATGCACCGGCATGATGCGCCGCCTCTGGAATGAACGAGCGGCCTGGTGAATGGCGATACTTTGTGGCCAGACTTTGTGGCCGGACTTTATGGCTGCCTTGGCCATCACCAAACGGGAACAGTGGCGATCAATGCCGAAGATGTGCTTTGGTGATACTGGAACCTGTCTCACAAAGACGGCATCAAACGGAGGAAACCGATGATCAATCTTGAGGTATTTGGAGATTTGGCCGAAATTCCAGCCGGGGACTATAAGCCAAAACCCACAACCGTGACACCGGGGCAGGAGGAAGCGCTGCACCCTCTGTGGATGTCGATTGACGGGCTGACAAAGGTCGGGATCTGGGACTGCACGCCTGGCAGGTTCACAGCAGACAGGTCAGCAATGGCCGAACTGTGTCATGTGATGTCTGGCAGCGCCACAGTTACAAACAAGGATGGCAGCGGTTCACAGGAGATCAAAGCTGGCGATTTGCTGGTTCTGCCGATGGGGTGGCGCGGTGAATGGGAGATTCATGAACAGATGCGCAAAACCTATGTATTGATCAGCGCTGCCTGAAAATCTGTTCTGCTGACAGGACCACAAAGATCATTAGAGGCAGGCGTCAGGACTGCTGGCAGGGATGCCGGCGCTCGCAGCCTCCAGACAAGAAAATAGGATGGCCCGATATTGCCAGATGACAGCTTTTATCTAATATAATTATCTATGGTGCAGTCTCTATGGGTTCGGGTTTATGGCTGAAGAGAGATTAGAGCGAAAAGTTACCGTTATTCTTGCCACTGACGTTGCCGGCTACAGCAAGCACGTAGAGCAAGACGAAAGCCTTACCATCAAGACCTTCAATGCGCGTGAGGCGATGTTACGCCAGCTCATCACGGATTTTCGGGGCCGCGTGTTCAATACCGGGGGCGACTCGGTTCTCGCAGAATTTGCCAGCGCTGTAGATGCGGTTGAATGTGCGGCTGCCTTCTAGAGCCGCATGGCAGACATTAACAAACAGCCTGACACCAAGTGCCGCCTGGAATTCCGGGTTGGCATCAATATGGGTGATGTCATTCAGAAGGACGGCAACCTTCTTGGTGATGGTGTGAACATAGCGGCCCGGCTTGAGTCACTTTCGCAGCCAAATGGTGTCTGTGTTTCCAAGTCAGTTCATGACCTTGTAGCCCCCAAGACCGGGCTGACCTTTAATGATCTTGGCATCCAGAAGGTCAAGGAGAACGCGTTTCATGCCTTCGACCTAGTTCTGGCGCACCTGGACAAGCGGACAGTGCGCCGACCTTTCAAAGCAGTGCAGTTGGCCATTGCTGCCGCTCTCATCCTGCTGGTTGCCGGCGTGGCAGGGATCTACCTTTATGACGGTGCAGCTGAAACGAACGCGCCCGCCATCACCTCTGCAAGTTCGTCTCAGCCAACGATCCTGATCTATCCATTTGAGAACCTGTCTGACAAAACCGATTCCAACAGTTTTGGCGCTGCCTTCACTGACAGCCTGATCCAGAGCCTGTCTCAATATTCCGGGATCATTGTACTTTCAGGAAGTACCAGCAAGCACGCCAAGCAGAACAAATATACCGATTCCCAAATGCGCGAGAATTACGGCGCCACGATCCTTGTCAAAGGATCGATACAGTCTGTCGGATCAAATTCCAGACTGGGCGTGCGTATTGTCGATCTGAAACAGAATGCGGTTGGCTGGTCAGAAAACTATCAGTTTGGTGAAAGCGAGATTTTCGATATTCAAGATCAGATCGGCGCGGAGATTCTCAATTACCTCCATATCAACATCGTCACTGGTTCCCAGACGAACGAGTGGATTAAGAAGTTAGGCAATCTGAAAAAGGGGCTGTCCTAGATAACTCAGAATTGGGTTATCATGGAGAGCATGAGAAAGTCACGGATAAGTCAGGTTAAGCAAGATCGTCTTCTTGAGCATTTTGTTGCAGGAACGACCGCACGAACAGCTGCGAGTTTGGTAG
>JADHLH010000073.1 GCA_016780765.1 Alphaproteobacteria bacterium
ATCTTTGGACCTGAAGTGCAGACAATCGACATGGAACTGCCGGTATATGATGCCTTCGACAACATGGTCACATTGCCGATGTCGAAAGTCATCACGCTGGGACTGGCGGCGGTAATTGCTATCGGCGTGGTGCTTTTCATGAAGCGTTCACGCGTTGGACAGGCCATTCGCGCCACTGCCCAGGACCCACGCGCCGCGCGGGTGCTTGGTATCAATATCGACCGCGTGTATGCCTTTACCTTTGCCTTCAATGCGGCTCTTTGCGGTGCGGCAGGTGTGCTGGTATCGATCATCTGGGTGATCCAGCCATTCTATGGCATCACCTATTCGGTACGATCCTTTGCCATTGTGACGGCGGCCGGTCTTGGCAATCTGCCAGGCGTTATCACCGCCGGTTTTGGTATCGGCCTGTTCGAGAAATACACTGGCGCCATCCTTGGCACAGCCTATGAGGTGGCAGCCCCGGTCAGCATCTTGCTGCTGGTGCTGATCTATCGCCAGATTCAAATGAGACGGAACCGGCAGGTGGTGAGATGAGCATCGACAAGAACTCTCTTTGGACCTATGTCGCGCTGGGTGCGCTGGGCATTTTCGGGCCAATCCTGTTTCCCGACTATACGCTGTCGATCGCCTATCTGTGGATGATGGTGCTGATGGCGTCCACCTGGGACACGCTTGGTGGCCAGATGGGATATAATTCCCTTGGCAACATCACATTCTTTGGTGTCGGCATGTATGCGTCGGCCATCGTGCAGATATCCTTCTTCTATGAAGGCGGGGTTGGCGAATACACCTCGGCGATGGGATCAATCAAACCGGAATTCACGGCGGCGGAGTATTTCTGGGGTTTGTCTCTGGGAATTATGGCAGCCGGCATAGCCGGATTGGCGATGTCACTTCTCTTCAGTACGTTCATGTTCGGGTTGCGTGGTCCCTATTTCGCGATTGGTTCTCTGGGCCTTGCCATTGCCGCTGCCGAGATCACGATCACGATCAATTATGTTGGCGGGGCGTCGGGCATATCCATGCCGCTGTTCCCCGGGGAGATCGAGTTCCGGTCAACTTTCTTCTATATGCTATGTTTCGGCTTTGCGGTCGTATCTCACTTCCTGCTGCGCTGGCTCTATTCAACGCAGTTCGGTCTTGCCGCAAACGCCATCCGTGATGACGAGGACAAGGCCGAGGCGATGGGCATTCCCACATTGGCCTACAAGCGGCTTGGCTGGGGTATTGCAGCGTTCTTCATGGGTTGCATGGGTGCGATTGCCGGCAACATGGCCGGGTTTATTGACAAGGAAGTTGCCTATCCGATCCCGACATTTGGCATTTTCATGGTTGCCATGGCCTTGCTTGGCGGCAAGGGAACATTGTGGGGTCCGGTGCTGGGTGCGATCATCTTCCATGTGGTCAAGGAAACCACCTGGACATATCTGCTGAACCTGCAGTGGATTGCGCTGGGGCTGATCCTGATCATCAACATCGTTTATTTCCAGCAGGGCATCATGGGTTGGCTGCAGACCAAATTCCCCGAACGTTTCGGGATCGTGGTCGACGGGTCCACCAGTCAGGATGCTGATGGCGGCAATGCCGGTGGCAAGGAGGCTGCGTGATGTCGGATCCGATTATTGAAGTCGAAAGCGTTTCCAAATCCTATGGCGGCGTCAAGGCGAACGTCGATATCACGATGAATGTGCAGCGCGGGTCGATCACCGGGATCATTGGTCCCAACGGGTGCGGCAAAACCACCTTGTTCAATTCGATCGTTGGTTACCATCCCATCGATGACGGCTCCATCCGTTTTGATGGCAAGGAAATTTCGGATTTGCGCGTTGGTGACATTGCCCGTCTGGGCATGTTGCGGACATTTCAGCAAACGCGGATTTATTCGAAAATGAACTGCGTCGACAACATGCAGATTTCGGTCTCGCAGCGTGCTGATTCGGGATTTTTGATGTTTGCCAGCCGCCGCGGCGAGATCAAGGATCGCGCCGAACATTTGCTGGAGTTCGTAGGTCTGTATTCAAAGCGTAACCTGATTTCGGGTGATCTGTCCTTTGGTCAGCAAAAGCTGCTGGAATTCGCCATGGCTTTGATGAATGAACCGAAGGTTCTGCTTCTGGACGAGCCGACAGCCGGCATCAACCCAACATTGATCAATGGTTTGATCGACAGGTTGCAGCGGGCAAATGAGGAACTGGGCATCACGCTGTGCGTGATTGAGCACAATATGCGGGTGATCATGAATCTCGCCTCGCACATCTATTGCCTTGCCAATGGCAAGATGCTTGCCGATGGCTTGCCAGCCGATCTGCAGAATGATCAGCGCGTTGTCGACGCGTATCTTGGAGGACATTGATGGCCGAGGAAGACAAGGTAAAGGCGGCAAAGAAAAAGGCAGCCAAAGCCAAAGCGGCACCCAAGAAAAAGGCTGCCAACAAGACAGCTGCCAAAAAGCCGGCAGCTAAAAAGACATCAGCCAAAAAGCCGGCAGCTAAAAAGGGTGTCAGCGGCTATGGCGGTGGGTCCGTTGATGTCGTGATGTCTGTTGATCAGGTCGCGAAGGAAGCGGCATCGATCGCAGCGAACGCCCCCACGGTTTCAGAACTGGACGGCATGGTCAATGGTGATGCCTTCCTGACGATTGACGCGTTGCGGGCTGGTTACGGCAAGATGGAAATTCTGCATGAATTCACCTTGCGCGTTGGTCGTGGTCAGTCTCTTTGCCTGATCGGGCCGAACGGTGCGGGTAAATCCACCGTCCTGCATTCGATCTTTGGCTTCACGAATATCTTCAGTGGCAGCATCAAGATCGGTGACCAGGATGTCACCGCCCTGTCGCCGTCACAAAAACTGGCCGAAGCGGGCATCGCCTATATTCTGCAGGACAAGTCGGTGTTTCCGCAGATGACGGTTGAGGAAAATCTGCTGATGGGCGGATTTCTGAAAAACCGGCCGGCCGATGCCAAGGCGGCAGCGGAAGAGGTGTTCGACAAATACAGCCGTCTTGCCGAGAGACGTGACAAGCCCGCCGGGGTGCTGTCAGGTGGTGAGCGCCGCCTTCTGGAGATTTCGCGGGCCCTTGTCATGCAGCCGCAGGTGTTGCTGGTTGACGAACCGTCAATCGGTCTTGAGCCGCGCTTCATCGACATGGTGTTCGAAATTCTGGACGATCTGCAGCGCAAGGATGGCAAGACCATCGTCATGGTTGAGCAGAATGCCAAAAAGGGTCTGGCCTTTGCAGATCTTGGTTATGTGCTGGTGTCGGGAGAAACCGCGATTGCCGGTACAGGCGATGATCTGTTGCAGAACCCCGATGTTGGCCGCCTGTTCCTTGGCGGTTGATATGCGCGTTTGATCCGGATTGTCTGGCCGTAACGCAGGTGTGGGACTATTTGGCGGTGACCAACCGGTTGCACTGATTACGCTTACCTGTGTTGCGGCGATCACTGCTATGGCCAGCTTTGCCATATGGCCGGTATTTCTGGTCCAGCTCGGCCCGTCATGGGGCTTGAGCAATACCCAGATCGGCTGGATCAGCGGCGCCTATTTTATCGGTTATGTATTGGCGACGCCGCTGCTTGTGGGGCTGACTGACAGCATTGATGCAAAGCGGGTTTTCGTTGGTGGCAGCCTGGCGGCCGCCCTCGGTTCGGCCGGGTTTGCCGTGTTGGCTGACGGGTTCTGGTGGGCGGCGATCTGCTGGGGAATTGTTGGTGCCGGTCTTGCCGGGACCTATATGCCCGGGCTGCAGATCCTGAATGCGCGCCTTCCCGATGACAAGCGCATACGCGCGGTTCCTTTCTATACCTCCTGCTTTGGTATCGGGACTGGTGGATCGTTCTTTTTGAACGGGCATCTGCTGATCCATTTCGATCATGAAGTGGCAGCCTGGATGGGTGCGATTGGCGGTCTGGCGTCGGCGTCTTTGGTCATGTTTCTGGTACGCCCGCAGCCTGTCCAGCCAGTTATATCATCGCCAAGACGCCATCCGCTCGATCTGCGCCCGGCATTTCGCAATCGACTGGCACTTGGCTATATCTTTGCCTATGGCGCGCATACCTATGAGCTGTTTGCCTATCGTGGCTGGAGCTTTGCAATGTTTGTGTTTCTGGGTGCCAAGTCACAACCTGCGATGTCATTGCCGATGATCACCACGCTGGTCAGTCTGCTGACATTGACCGGCATGGCGGCGTCAATTATCGGGGCGCGCTATTGCCAGATATACGGGCGTCATCGAGTCATCACGCTGGTCGGTGCGGTATCAGTCTCATTCGCCGTACTGTCGGCACTGGCGCTGGACGGACCGGTATGGCTGGCGTTGACGATCCTGTGGATTTACAACATCTGCATCATGCTGGATAGCGGTGCCCTGACCGCGGGGACGGTTACGGCAGCGGCACCGGAGGAGCGCGGCGCGTTGTTGGCGGTGCATTCGATGATCGGGTTTGCAGGCGGTGCCCTTGGCGGACCGGCAGTGGGGTTGATGCTGGATATGGGCGGCGGTGAAACGCAGACATCGGGCTGGTTCTGGGCGATCCTTGTGATGGGTTCCGGATCGGTTATTGTTGCGCTGATCCAGTGGCGGTTCTGGCGACGACGGGGGCTGGGTGAATGACCGGACATCTGCATCAGAGCTGGTGCCTGTTCGTGACAGCGTCATGTTCTGGCTGCAGGCCGGTGCATTGCCTTCTGCGCCTTTCAAACTTGGGTGGATCGCGATGACTGCAAAGCGCTTTTTCGTCATTGGCGGCTGTCATATCGACCAGCATCTTTATTTCGATACCGCCCCGGTGGCCGGCCGAACAAACCCGGCGCGCATTGTTGAAGCCATTGGCGGTGTCGCGGCAAACATTGCCCACCATCTTGCGGCGGCGCAATATGCGGTCGATTTTGTCGGTGTCCAGCCACAGCATGATCCACAGCATGATCCGCTCTCGCTGGCATTGCGCCTGCAGACAGCTGGTATTTCGGCACATCTGACACCGATAGCAGCAGAGGCCCCGCGCTATACCGCGCTGATCGGCCCTGATGGTGAGTTGATGATCGGTGCGGCTGCACTGTCCATATATGATGCCGTCACTGAGGATGTGTTGCGCAGTGGTCTAGAGGCGAGTCTTTCGGGCCGCCTGCCGGCGGATGCGGTGGTGATCGATGCCAACTTTCCGGCACCGGTGTTGCAAATGCTGGGCCGCACCCTGCCAGCTGACCTGCCGCTATGCGCCGCCGCCACCTCGCTGGCCAAGGTTGGCCGGCTGGCAGCGATGCTGCCGCGCCTGTCGGTTCTCGTGCTGAACCGCGCAGAGGCTTCGTACCTGGCGGGCATTCAGCTAGACGACGTGGCCGTGCTGGCCGGCACACTGGCTGCATCAATGGCCGGAAACCGTTCGGGTAATATGCTGGAGGACGGGCTTGTGCTTGTCAGCGATGGTGGCAGCATGGCGGCGCTTGCCACCGGGGATAGGGTTGTAACCGCACTGCCGCCGTCCGTGCGCGTGATCAGCGCAAACGGGGCAGGTGATGCCATGGCAGCGGCCTTGTTCTCGGCTGTTCTGGAGGCAGGACCCGTGTTTGATCTTGATGATATGCTGCGCGGTGCAGTGGCGGCTGGTGCTGACTTCGCGGCACGGCCCGTTGCGGGACAATCGATTGTGGGACAGGAATGATGAAAATGCGCATTTTGCCAGAGATTGAAGCCACCCGGCAGGCTGGCGGGGCCATTGTGGCGCTTGAATCAACATTGATCAGCCATGGTCTGCCGCACCCCGATAATATCGAGGTGGCCCGCAGTGCCGAAACGGCTGTGCGTGGGTCTGGTGCCGTTCCTGCAACAATGGCGGTACTGGATGGTGTGGCGCATGTCGGACTGGATGACGATACGATCAACCGGCTGGCAACGACACCGGGTGTGGTCAAACTGTCACGCCGCGATCTGCCAGCGGCCTTGTCGGGTGCCAGCAGCATGCCGGCGGTGGGCGCAACAACAGTGTCAGCAACGATGATTCTGGCGCATCAGGCGGACATTCCGGTTTTTGCCACTGGCGGTATTGGTGGAGTGCATCGCGGTGTCACCGATTCTATGGACATCTCTGCCGATCTGTTTGAATTGTCAGCGACCCCGGTTGCCACGATTTGCGCGGGCCCGAAGGCCATTCTGGACCTGCCGCGTACGCGTGAATATCTGGAAACCATGGGCGTGACCCTTGTCGGCTATCGTTGCGATGACATGCCGGCATTCTGGGCGCGCAGCAGCGGGTTGTCTGTCGATATCCGAGCAGAGACACCCGAAGATATTGCAAAGGTGATTGCGGCACGCAGCGATCTTGGCATTGGCGGTGCAGTGCTTGTCTGCAATCCGGTGGCAGAAGAGGCAGCAATCGGGCTGGATGTGATCGAAGGCTGGATTGAGTCCTGTATCGATTCCGCACCGGCGGGGGCCGCAGCGACACCCTGGTTGCTTGCCGAGATCGCACGCCGGTCTGACGGGCAAAGTCTTGCAGCCAACAAGCGCCTGATCATTGATAACGCAGCACTGGCCGGGCGCATTTCGGCGGCACTGGCAGCCATCCGGTCATCCTGAATGATCGGGGTGCCGGTAAGAGGATTCAGTCATCTTGACAGGGACGGACCAGCCGTCATCATGACTTCCTGTTCAGTTAATGGCGGGCGCGCCGCGTCACTGAGGCTGTGCCACTGATGCCGCGCCACCGATGGAGTAGTTTATGAAACAGCATTACGAAGCCTTTCCGCATAATGATGCCAATTTCGTGCCGCTGTCACCGCTCAGCTTTATCACGCGAACGGTTGATCTTTTCCCGCAACGTACATCGTTGATCTATGGCGACAAGCATTATAGCTGGGCAGAAAGCTATGCCCGCATGCGGCAGCTGGCTTCGGCGCTTGACCGTGCCGGTCTTGGCATTGGCGATACCGTGTCCGTGATTGCGGCAAACACGCCCGAGATGTTCGAGGCGCATTTCGGCGTGCCGATGGCGGGCTGTGTTCTGAACACCATCAATACCCGCCTTGAATCCGAAACCATCGCCTACATTCTGGAAAACAGCGATTGCCGGTTGCTGATCACCGATACTGCCTTTGCACCAAATGTGGGCCCGGCGCTTGCGGCGCTGCCAGATGATGTGCGCGCACGCATTCGCGTGGTCGATATCCGTGATCCGGCGATGGGTGACCTGCCGCCGCTTGGCGATGAGGATTATGAGGCCTTCATTGCTGGCGGGGATCCGGCCTATGACTGGCAGATGCCGGCCGATGAATGGCAGGCGCTGGCGCTTGGATACACATCAGGGACATCGGGCCGCCCGAAGGGGGTCGTCTATCACCATCGCGGTGCCTATCTGATGAGCATGGGCACAGCCACCGGCTGGCCGTTGCCCCAGCATCCCACATACCTTTATGTCGTGCCGATGTTCCATTGCAATGGCTGGTGCCATGTCTGGACCATGACGATGATGGCGGCGACGACTGTCCTGATTCGCGAAATCAGTGCCGAAGCGATTTTCGGTGCGATCGGCACGCATAAGGTCACGCATTTTGGCGGGGCTCCGATTGTGCTCTCACTGCTGGTCAATGCACCTGTCGAGATGCGCCCGCAGCTGGATTACAAGGTGCGCGTCTTCACCGCCGGTGCGCCGCCACCTGCCGCCATCTTGCAGAAAATGACCGAGATGGATTTCGATGTGATGCAGGTATACGGGCTGACCGAAACCTATGGACATGTCACGCAATGCGTATGGCGCGAGGATTGGGACGATCTCAGTTTTGATGAACAGGCCTATCTGCAAAGCTGGCAGGGCGTGTCCTTCCCGATGCATGAAGGCGCTGCCGTGATGAATACCGACACCGGCGAACTGGTGCCGCGCGACGGTGAAACGCAGGGTGAAATCGTGCTGCGCGGCAATGCTGTGATGAAGGGATACTACAAGGATCAGGCGGCAACCGATGCGGCACTGCATGATGGCTGGTTCTTTTCCGGTGACGCAGCGGTCTGGCATCCGAACGGCTATATCCAGATCAAGGACCGTCTGAAGGATGTGATTATTTCGGGCGGCGAGAATATTTCCTCGGTCGAGGTTGAGGGCTATCTCTACCGGCATCCGATGGTGGTGGCGGCGGCGGTGGTTGCGCTGCCGGACGAGAAATGGGGCGAGGTGCCATGCGCCTTTGTCGAGCTGAAGCCTGGCCAGTCTGTGGATGAGGCGGATTTCCTTGACTGGTGCCGCGGCCAGATGGCTGGATTCAAGCGGCCAAAGCGCGTTGTGTTTGGCGAACTGCCCAAAACATCGACAGGCAAAATCCAGAAATTCGTCCTGCGCAAACAGGCTAGCGAGATGGGGTAGTTTGCTGGTTTCGGGCAAACTCCGCAAGAATCGGGTCGCTGGTGAAGCTTGATGGCGGCTAGGATGCTGGCAGATACGAGACTGTCAGGAGGCCGTCATGCATCGCCAGCAGGACATTGATTATCGCCGCGTTGCGCGCGGCATCGACTATATCGCCGCACATTTTCGCGATGGGCCGGAGCTGGCCGATATCGCCGCCGCGGCGCATCTCAGCCCGTTCCATTTTCAACGGCTGTTCACCGCATGGGCGGCGGTCAGCCCCAAAAGCTTTACCCGCTATCTCGGCCTTGCCCATGCCCGAACCGCGCTGCGCCATGGCCGGTCCAGCCTTCTTGAGGCGTCGCTTGAATGCGGGCTGTCCGGTCCGGGGCGGTTGCATGACATGTTTGTCGGCATTGAAGGCATGACCCCGGGCGAATATGCGCGCGGCGGGGCCGGGCTGACGATCCGTTACGGCTTCACCGACAGCCTGTTCGGGCGTCTGCTCATCGCCTCGACGGATCGCGGTATCTGCCATATGGCATTCACAACGGATGAGGCGGCCATGGATGAGGCGGCCATGAATGAGGTTGGGCGTGAGCGTCTTCGCCGGGCCTTTCCGGGGGCGACATGCCGCCCTGCTGATGATGATGCCATGGCGCTTCACGCGGCTGCACAGGCGGCGCTGGCTGGTGACTGGTCGGGGCCGGATGCCATCCGTCTGCATCTTCGCGGCACCCGTTTTCAGATGAAAGTATGGGAGGCGCTGCTGCGTATTCCGCATGGGGCGCTGGCAAGTTATGGTGACGTTGCCACGGCGATCGGCGTGCCGCGTGCTTCGCGTGCTGTCGCCAGTGCGGTTGCGGCAAACCCGGTGGCGGTGCTGATTCCCTGCCACCGCGTGATCCGGCAGAGTGGCCATTTCGGTGGCTATGCCTGGGGTGAGGGGCGCAAGCGCGCGCTGATCGGACGGGAAGCGGCGGCCGGCGCGCGTGACGAGGCAATGACATGACTGCCAATATGACTGGCAATATGACTGGCAATATGACTGGCTATGACTGCCGACATGACCGATATGATGATTCGCCATGACGCCCTTGATAATGCGGTGTTGCGCCGGATGATTCTGGCCGGGGAGATACGCTATGGCGGCAACCATCGGCTTGGTATCTATGGGCGGCTGGACTGCGCGTCTGGCAAGCGGATGAAGCGCAGCACACGCGTGTTCTTTGCCGATGAGGATACTGCCCGCGCCGCCGGCTTTCGCCCATGCGGACATTGCATGCCGGATGCCTATAGAATGTGGCGTCGCGCTGCATCTGGCATTCGCGCGTAAATTACGGCATATATCATGTGTGATCCCGTAGCTCATCAGGATAGAGCGACAGATTCCTAATCTGTAGGTAGGGGGTTCGAGTCCCTCCGGGATCACCATCTATATCATTGAAAATAATTAATAATTAGGTTTGGATTTCTTATAAGAAATTTAGAGTAAATCAAAAAAGTAAATGATTTTGGAGGTAAGAATATGAGTAAGAAACAATTATCATCATTTGTATTCACCCCCGAAAATGAACAACTTCCTAATGAGTTAAATCCTAATGAGAGTGATGAAGTAAAGTTCTCCTTCTCCAATTTCTCCACACACTTTGATGAACACATCAACAAATCCATCAGAGGTTACTCAGACCTCAGAGATGATGTTGTAAAGATCTCAGAATACTTTGTTGAGAATGATACAACCGTTATGGATTTAGGTTGTTCTCAAGGTTCCCTACTTAGAAGAATGAAGGAACAAAATACCTTTGTTACAAACACCAATTACATAGGTTTTGAGATTAATGATTCATTCTCAGAACATTGGGTAGAGGAAGAGAATTTGAAGTATGTGGTTGATGATATAACCACTATGGAATTTCCAAGTAATCTATCTTTGGTCACCTCTTTATTTACATTTCAGTTCATACCGGAACG
>JADHLH010000074.1 GCA_016780765.1 Alphaproteobacteria bacterium
TGATGGCGATTATGCCCGGTGTGGCAGTGCGCCTTCCGGTCCATAAATACGCCGCGCTGACAGGGTTGATGGCAGCCGCCCTGTATGTGGTGCTGTCGGGGGCGTCAATCAGTGCCAGCCGCGCCTTCCTGATGGCTGTGTTGATTATTCTGGCTATTTTGTCTGACAGGTTGGCTCTGACATTGCGCAATCTGGCGATTGCGGCACTTGTCCTTCTTGCGGTCAATCCATTGGCGCTGTTTACCGCCGGCTTTCAGATGTCGTTTGCTGCCACGGCAGCATTGGTGATTCGTTTCGAAAACTATGCGGGCGGCCCAAGGAGTGGCTGGCGGCTATGGCGATGGTTTCGAGAGCTTGTCATCGCCTCGGTGATTGCCAGTCTTGCAACCTTGCCCTTTACCGCCCAGCATTTCGGTCTTGTCACCCCATGGGGTGTTGTCGCCAACCTGATAGGCATTCCGCTGACTGGATTGTGGATCATGCCGGCCGGGTTGACTGTTCTGGCAACCCAACTTTTACCTGTACCGCAGATGATTGCCGATATCTGCCTGTGGCTGATGCAAGTTGGTATTGGCTGGCTGGTTGCCGTTGCCACCTGGTTTTCTGAACGTCCCTATACGCCGATAGCCTTGCCGCCGCCGGGCTCTGGCTGGTTGTATGCCGGGTTTATCTTGACCTGTTGTTGCCTTGTGGTGGGCCGGCACGGCAAGAAAGAGCCACAGGCGCGCTTGCGTGGTGCCAATCTGGGTGACTTTAGTCTGCGTGGTGCCAGTATTGTGGCTGTTTTGGGGATGATTGCGTTCTGGGTGATAAAGCCGGTGCCGGATGCGGTGCTGTTCGCGCGGACAACATCACAGCTTGTCATTGCTGTAGATGCTGTTGACCGGGCGGGCCGTGACACGGATGTTCGAAACCGCGATGGTGATGATACTGCCTTTGCTTTTTCGTCATCACGGCGCGCGCTGTCCGACTTTCTGGCCGGTAACGCCGCGCGCGTGCTGGGGGTGCAGGCAGTCATTCCGGCACGCACCGGCTGGTTTCGCGAGATCGCGGCCAGCGGCGGTCATCGGGTCAATGTCGTTCTGCACCGCGGCGCGTTGTCCGATGCGTGCAGTCTGGCGTATGGCAAGGCTGAACACGCTCAGCAACATGATGTCACCCCTGAAGATAACGGCAGTTTGAATGCGGAATTGAGGGACAGCCGGTCCCGCGGCATGGTACTGGCCCTTGTTGCGGCATCATATCCATGTGGCGGCGGCGTGCCATTATTCAGCATAACCGGCATGCCGGCGGGCAACTACCTTGTGTGGCTGCCGCGCCGGGTTCCGATGGATACAATATTGGTGCTGCAAAACAGCGCCGGTCAATATTTCCGGATCAATCCGGTCAGCCGACCCTGAACCTCAACATCATTGGTCTGGAAATAGCGGGTCTCATATCGCGGGTTTTCAGCTTGCAGTCCGATACGGCCGGGTTCTTTCAACAGCGTCTTCAACGTGGCTTCCTGCTTCTGGATCAATGCCACCACAATATCCCCGTGATTGGCGGTGCTGGAGCGTTCGATCACTACCGTGTCACCTTCAAGAATGCCAGCCTCTACCATCGAATCGCCGATAATTTCCAGCGCAAAATGCTCACCGCGTCCCAGCATGCTTGCCGGCACCTCGGTCTGGTTGCCGGGGTCGCTCAACGCCTCAATGGGTGTGCCAGCCGCGATCCGGCCCAGCAAGGGCAGGCTGACTGAATTGGCAGCAGCGGTGACGCCGCGCCCGATGGCATCAGCGGCTGCATTGACCGGTTTCAGGATTTCAATGGCCCGAGCCCGATTGGCAAGCCGGCGAATATAACCGCGCTCTTCAAGTCCGGAGACAAGCCGGTGAATGCCAGACTTTGACGCAAGTCCCAACGCATCGCGCATTTCGTCAAATGATGGCGGTACGTCATGCTTTTCAGCATGTGTGGTCAGATAGTCCAGAAGTTCTTTCTGTTTTTTGGTCAGCATAACTGCCCCCATATTCCGTAATAGTTCTTCTAATGTTCTATCAATGTTCTATTTCTTTTTCAAGAGGCAGAACAAATACAGATCACAAGACGGGATACAGACTGTTATCAGCTGACAGCACCAGATATCAGATCATCAAAGGCGCGGATCAAGAGGCATGGCCTGCACCATGTCACCTTCGTGCAGAGATGCATCGAAAGGCGGGCGGACGACAAGTGCATTCGCGGCCGCAAAAACCCCGATCATCGAGCTGTCCTGGCGCGGGAAGGGGCGTATCTCTGCCATCCCGTTTTCATCATAGGTGAGGGTTGCCCGCAGATAGTCCTGCCGCTTGTCATTTTTTGGCAAATTCCCCAGCAGACGCGCGGCAATGGTGACTGGCTGATCATCATGACCTGACAGTTTTGCCAATGCCGGTCGCAAAAAAACCATTGCGCATACAGCGCTTGATACCGGATTGCCGGGAAGGCCAAGCAGGGGAATTTTGTCAACATAACCGTGGATCAGCGGCTTGCCGGGGCGCATGGCGATCTTCCAGAAATCCATCCGCGCATCACCATCATTTCCATTGTTATCGGCGGCACTGGTAATTTCCCCGGCAAGATCGGCGGCGATATGGTCATGCGTGCCAACCGAGGCACCGCCAGTTGTCACAATCAGATCCAGCGGCGAATCAGCCTTGCGGATATGGTCCAGAACGGCACCGGGGCGGTCAGCGGCAGTGCCCAGATCTACAGGAATACCGCCAGACAGCATGACAAATTGCGAAAGATAGGCCGCATTCGAGGAATAGATCTGTCCGCGTTGCAATGGGGTGCCGGGGACGGCCAGTTCATCCCCCGTA
Source organism: Alphaproteobacteria bacterium (assembly GCA_016780765.1). GTDB lineage: Bacteria > Pseudomonadota > Alphaproteobacteria > Puniceispirillales > Puniceispirillaceae > UBA8309. The sequence continues at coordinate 2,847 of JADHLH010000074.1, forward strand.
GACAGAATGCCGATACGCGGCCGGTCCCAGACGCAGGCTGTGGTATGTCCAGCCGAAATGGCAAGGGCAATGGCGCGGGCAGACAGGCGGGTGCCGACTTTCAGAATGATATCCCCGGCGGTAACATCCATCCCGGCGGGCCGGATGAACTGTCTTTCGCCCACTGTTTCACGCGGGGTAACCGTCGCGCCGTCTTCTTCGCCAGAGGCATCAGCATCTTCCTGCAGCAAAATCGCATCCGCCCCGTCAGGCACAATCGCGCCGGTAAATATCCGCACTGTCTGACCGCTCTGAATCGCGCGCGAAAAGGGGTGCCCGGCTGCTGATTCGCCAATACGCACAAGCGGCGCGCCCGGCGCGCAGTCCGACCGGCGCACCGCATAACCGTCCATCGCTGACAAATCATCGGGCGGAAGGCTGACTGCGGCCTGCAGATCTGTGGCAAGAATGCGCCCTGCCGCTTCGGTCAGGGGCACGGTACTGGATGTTGTCGGGGTCAGACCGCCTAGCAGGCGTGCCAGCGCCGTTGCTACCGGCATCAGGCCAGAGGTGCCAGATTTGGCAGATTTGGCAGGCTGATCAGACGGCATTGAAATCGCCGGATTTGCCGCCGGATTTATGGGTCAGCCGGATCGCGCCGATCTGCATGCCGCGATCAACAGCCTTGCACATGTCATAGATCGTCAGCGCAGCGACTGAAACCGCCGTCATCGCTTCCATTTCGATGCCGGTACGACCTGTTACCTGACAGGTTGCGGTGATGTTTACCCCTGGCAGATCATCATCAAGCGCGAGATCAAGCGAAACATGATCGAGTCCCAGCGGATGGCATAGCGGGATCAGGCTGGCTGTCTGCTTGGCACCCATAATGCCGGCAATCCGAGCCACCGCCAGAACATCACCCTTGCCGAACCCGCCGCTGCGAATCTTTTCCAGCGTTTCGCCAGCCATGGTGATCTGGCCGGCGGCAACGGCCCGCCTGCTGGTGGCCGGCTTGCTGCTGACATCGACCATATGTGCACGGCCATCCTGATCGAAATGTGTCAGATCTGCCATTTTCAGTCTCCTGCCACTTCACTCAACTGCCCACTTATTCTACGAGCCATCTATTCTGCGGACCTTGGTGGAACCGGATCAGCCAGTATTGTGGCTGTTGCCCGGCTGACATCATCCGCGCGCATCAGCGATTCCCCGATCAGGAAACACCGTGCCCCGCATGATGCCATATGGGCAAGGTCAGCTGGTGTGAAAAGGCCGCTCTCGGCGATGGCGATCCGGTCTGATGGCAGGTGAGGCAGCATCGCTGCCCCGACATCGAGTGATATCTCCATCGTTTTCAGATTTCGATTATTGATGCCCATCAAGGGTGAGCGAAGCTTTGTTGCGCGCGCAAGTTCCTCTGCATCATGGACCTCGATCAACACATCCATGCCAAGCGCAAGGGCGCAGGCTTCCAGCTCATGCGCCAGCCCGTCATCCAGCGCCGCCATGATCAGCAATATGCAGTCCGCCCCGAGGGCGCGCGCTTCAGTGATCTGGATCGGGTCAATCATGAAGTCCTTGCGCAGGACTGGTAGTGACACCGCCGCACGTGCAGCGACAAGAAACTCCGGTGATCCCTGAAACCACGGCGTATCGGTCAGAACGGACAGACAGGTGGCACCGCCATCCTCATAGGCGCGGGCAAGGCGGGCCGGGTCGAAATCGGCACGAATCAATCCTTTCGACGGTGACGCCTTTTTCAGTTCGGCAATCAGCCCATAGCCAGTCTGTGACGCTGCCGCCAGCGCATCGGCAAAGCCGCGAACGGGCGATGCCTCTTTGGCGCGCTGTTCCAGTTCCGCAAGGCTGACCGCCGCTTTCAGTGCCGCGACTTCATCGCGTTTGCCATCGATGATTTTTGCAAGAACGTCAGACATGCTATCTTTCAGCCCGGTTGGTGACGTCGACCAGCTTATCAAGCGCGGCAAGGGCTAGGCCGTTATCGATAGCAGCGACAGCGCGCTGGCCTGCACTGACAAGTGTGTCTTCATGCCCGCCAGCAACGAGTGCCGCCGCAGCATTCAATATAACGACATCCCTGTATGGGCCGGCAGCCCCGGCAAGAAGCGCGCGCAGGCTCGCTGCATTTTCTTGTGGTGTGCCGCCATGCAAGGCATCGACCGTCACAGTATCAAGGCCCAGATCATCAGGCGATATGGTGAATTCACGCACCTTGCCATCGGCAAGAGCAGCCACATGTGTCGGACCTGTCGTTGACACCTCATCAAGGCCGCCCGCGCCATGAACCACCCACGCATGGGTGGTGCCCAGCGCATGCAACGCATGTGCGAATGGCACGCAAATGGCCGGATCAAAAACACCCACCATGATCCGCTTTACCAATGCCGGATTGGCCAGTGGGCCCAGCATGTTGAAGATCGTCCTGATCCCCAGATCGGCACGTACCGGCGCCACATGCCGCATAGCCGAATGATGACGCGGTGCCATCAGGAAACAAATGCCGGCGGTACCCAGCGCCATGCTTACCAGACTTATATCGCAGTCAAGCTTGATACCAAGACTGGACAGCACATCGGCAGCACCGCTTTTCGAGGACACCGCCTTGTTGCCATGTTTGGCCACCGGCACCCCGGCACCTGCCACCACAAAGGCCGTAGCGGTGGAAATGTTGTAGGTGCCAATACCGTCACCGCCAGTACCGACAATATCCATGGCTGTTTCAGGGGCAGCAACTGTCATGGCTTTTTCGCGCATGACAGCTGCGGCAGCCACAATATCGTCGACGCGTTCACCGCGTACCTTCAGCGCCGTCAGAAAGGCAGCCATCTGAATCTGGCTGACCTCACCTTCCATAATGGCGCCGAAGGCACGGCGGATCATGTCCGCAGCGGGCATATCACCCTCGGTTAGGGAACGCAGGCAGTCACGCATGACATCTGTCATTGACGGGGTCTCGGCAGATCTGACGGGTATGCGGCACAGGTGCCAGCATCCGGTGGCAATGTTTACGGCCAGCCATCCGGCCGCCGGATGACTATATGAAGGCAGCCCCATAATGGCAAGATTGCCAATCACCAGGGCGTTGTTCGCTATGGTGTGCATTGTCGTGTGCATTGTCGTGTGCATTATCGTGTTGCAAAACTGGGCCGGGTAGGGGCAGCAGGAGGCAACCGCTTTATTGTGATTTTTGCTGCAAAGAAGATTTGGTTCACGTTTTCGTGATCGGTGCATTTTTCAGTTGCATGTCGCCTCGGTCTGGGGATACGGTCCCGCCATCGCCGATTTAAGGATCAACTTGCGGGCGATTCATAAATGCAGCTAAAACGCTCTTGGCCGGAAACGGCCATCTCGGGTTCATACGAACCGCCACGGGAACAGCGCAAAATGGCGCTGATGCCGCGGCGGTTTTTTCATGTCCGGATGTTTATCCGACTGAGGAACCAGTCGTCACAGCGCGAAAATGAACGGCTTTCGTTCCCAATGTCGGGGGCGGAACGGGCTGACCACCCGCAATCCGGTTGGGCGATTTGATTTCAGCTTGTGCGCCCCGGCATGTCGCCGAAAGCACTAAAGAGGAGACAAAAATGTCTGATCTTAACACCACCAATCCCGCCACCCTTGCCCTGCATGCAGGCTATCGCGCCGATCCGGCCACCAATGCCGTCGCGGTGCCGATTTACCAGACGACGTCCTATCAGTTCGGGTCGACCGAGCAGGCAGCAAACCTGTTCAGCCTGTCCGAGCTTGGCAACATCTAGACCCGTATCATGAACCCGACAACCGATGTTCTTGAGCAACGCGTAGCGGCACTTGAAGGCGGCGCGGCGGCTGTTGCTGTTGCGTCTGGCCAGACAGCCAGCGCCTATGCGATCCAGAATCTGGCGGTGGCTGGCGACAATATTGTCAGTTCCACTGATCTGTATGGCGGCACCCATAATCTGTTCAAGAACACGCTGGCCCAGCAGGGGATCGAGGTGCGTTTTGTCGATCCGGCCAACCCGAAAGCCTTTGCCGAGGCAAGTGACGGACGTACGCGTGCCTATTATGCCGAGACGCTGCCGAATCCCAAGCTGGAGGTGTTTCCGATTGCCGAGGTTGCGGATATCGGGCGCGGCCTTGGTATTCCGCTGATTGTTGATAATACAGCGGCACCGCTTCTGGCACGCCCGTTTGATCACGGGGCGGCCATCATCGTTCATTCGCTGACCAAATATATTGGCGGACATGGGACGTCGATTGGCGGGATCATCATCGATGGGGGCAATTTCGACTGGGGTACCTATCCCGAACAGCAACCGGCGTTGAACACACCTGACCCATCATATCACGGGGCGATCTGGGCCGAGGCCGCTAAACCGCTTGGCCCGATTGCCTATGCGCTGAAGGCGCGAGTGACCTTGCTGCGTGATCTGGGCGGTGCACTCAGCCCGACAAATGCGTTCCATTTCATCCAGGGGCTTGAAACCCTGCCGCTGCGGATAAAAGAACATGTCAAAAACGCATCGCAAGTCGCTGATTTCTTGTCACAACACCCAGCTGTAAAGCGGGTGAATTATCCGCGTCTGCAAAGCGGCACAGCGGCCAAACGGGGGCATCATTATCTGCGCGGTGGATATGGTGGGCTTGTCGGTTTTGAACTGAGGGACGGGTTTGAGGCCGGACGCGCCTTCATTGATGCGCTGAAGCTTTTCTATCATGTTGCGAATATCGGTGATGTGCGCTCGCTTGCCATCCATCCGGCATCGACAACGCATTCGCAACTGTCACCCGAAGAGCAGGCCGATGCCGGCGTCAATGCCGGTTATGTGCGGTTGTCAGTGGGGATTGAGCATATTGACGATATCCTTGCCGATCTGACACAGGCACTGGACAAGGTTGCCGCCGATGTGCGCGAGGCGGCTGAATAGACCGTATCTGCCGACAATATAGCGCAGCTTGCGAAAGCTGAAAACAGCATAGGGCAGATGGTTGTCTTGCGGAATGACCATCTGCCTTTGGCCGCGGCAATGCCTCCTTGTCGCGGCCTCTTTGCGTAAAACTGTGAACATCCAAACTTCATCCCATGAAGATGTTTTTCGAAATCTTCACGAGTGACGTTGCTGGTTTTGCTCCCGCCTGAGGCTCAAGCTTCACAAACGCGATTTTGCCCTCATGGGTTTTGCGCCACAGCTTGTCGTGTCGCATACACGTAACCGAAGCAATGCTCAGGCGCTCGACTATGAAAGGACGCGCGGCGAAATGTTGCTTGTCCGTCAATATTGAGCGTCGCCTCGCGCTATGGATGCATCTGCTCCGGAAAGCGTTCATCCAGCCGCAGGACCTGTTCTTCCAGCAGCGCGATGGCTGATTGCGTGGGCGTGTTATGTCCGCAGGCGGTCAGGAAGGCTGCCAGAATGCGATAGCCAGCGACCGACGCGATGGATTCGGGGTGAAACTGAACCCCGTACAAATCATATGTCATATGGCTGAGCGCCATGATCGCCCCCGCTTCGGTGCGTGCTGTCACGGTCAGGCAATCGGGCAGGGTGTCTTCATCAACGATCAGCGAATGATAGCGTGTGACCGGAAAATCATGCGGGCAATCGGCAAACAGGTCGGTGCGAATGGCGTTTGTGTTGGTGCGGACAATTTTTGACAGTTTGCCATGCACCGGCGGGTCAACGCGTAATAAGGACCCGCCAAACGCCACCGCCAGCGCCTGATGGCCAAGACAGACTCCGAGGACAGGTATCTTGCCAGCTGCGACCCTGATCAGATCAATGCTGATACCCGCTGTCTGCGGCATGCCCGGCCCGGGCGACAGGATCAATCCCTGCGGCGCGCGTGACATAATCTCGTCTACCGTGGCAGCATCATTGCGCACGACATCGACTTCGGCGCCGAGATCTGACAGGAAATGCCAGAGATTCCAGGTAAAGCTGTCATAATTGTCAATCAGGATGAACATGGCCGCGGTTATGCCGACAGTGATGTGTGCTGGCAAGTCACATTTGCGTGTCAAAAGACTGTGACATATAGGAAAAACATACGGTAAAATAATACCGCAATTGTTAATATCTGTTTTTATTGATAATTTTAAAAAATCAGTTCAATAAACTGTTTGACGATTGCTGCTTTGCTGCTTATAACCCGCCGCAGTTCTGGTGTTTGCAGGCCTGACCGGCCGGGCGTCTTGCCCACGCATTGCACCGACACAAGGATCTGGAGACATAACATGCCTTTGCCAAAGACCTATGTGGCAACGCCGAAAGACATCGAAAAGAAGTGGTTCGTTGTCGATGCGGCTGATGTTGTCCTGGGGCGGTTGGCCTCTCTTGTCGCGTTGCGTGTTCGCGGCAAGCACAAGCCAACCTACACCCCGAACATGGATTGTGGTGACCACATCATCGTGATCAATGCCGAGAAGGTGAAGCTGACCGGTAACAAGCGCAATCAGAAAACCTATTACTGGCACACCGGTTATCCGGGCGGCATCAAGTCGCGCACCGCTGACAAGATTCTCGATGGGCGGTTTCCGTCGCGCGTCGTTGAAAAGGCAGTTGAACGGATGATCCCGCGTGGTCCGCTTGGCCGCGATGCCATGCGCAACCTTCATGTCTATGCTGGCGACACACATCCGCATGAAGCCCAGCAGCCGACTGTGCTCGACATCGCCGGCATGAACCCGAAGAACAAGAGGTAGATATGTCTGACGAAACCAAGGTTGAAGAGACAGAAGCGCCGGCCGGCATGGCCGCTCTTGGCGCGCTGACCGAAGATGGGCCCGCCGCAGAGGTTGCTGTTGCAGCACCTGTAGAACCGAAGATCGATAATCTGGGACGCTCATATGCGACTGGCCGTCGTAAAGATGCGGCAGCGCGTGTGTGGGTCAAGCGGGGCACCGGCCAGATGAAGATCAATGGCAAGGATGTGTCGGAATATTTCGCGCGTCCGGTGCTACAGATGATTTTGGCACAGCCGTTTGAGACCGCCGAACGTGTTGGCGAGTTTGATGTTGTGGCCACTGTGCGCGGCGGGGGTCTGTCAGGCCAGGCCGGTGCTGTACGCCATGGGATCAGCCGGGCGCTGACCCTGTTCGAGCCTGGGCTGCGTCCGGTTCTGAAAGCTGGCGGCTTCCTGACGCGTGACCCGCGTGTTGTTGAGCGGAAGAAGTACGGCAAGGCCAAGGCCCGCCGGAGCTTCCAGTTCTCCAAGCGATAAGACTTTTTATAATATACTAAATAAATACAAGGGCTTACAGGAATGTAAGCCCTTTTTCTTTGGGATTATTATAAAACAAAATGTGCTGCAACTAACGGAAATCTTTGGTTAAAACTTTTTATGCAAAACAGGCTCGTAATTGAAACTCCAAATAGTGCCTACTATAAAAATTAGGGGCTCTCCATGATAACCCAATTCTGAGTTATCTAGGAC
>JADHLH010000075.1 GCA_016780765.1 Alphaproteobacteria bacterium
CGGGGTCCCAAGGACACATTTTGGGTTATATTTGAAGGAGTGTGAATGGCGTTTTAATACACCTAACCCAAAACAGCAATTATCACAGATGAAACAATGGGTTAAAAAACATATGGGCTAGTTATCTAGGACAGCCCCAGATATTTTTTGTTTCACTCAGATGCCGTCTGAAGGTGGCATCAGGTGGTCAAGGGCTGTCATTACCGTGCTGCGATGCCCTTCCAGACTTGTGTTCAGCGTAACTTCATCAGGGCAGTCACAGCTGGTCAGTACAAACTTTTTGGCGGCAATTGACAGCTGGTCATCGCTGTCGCTGCCGGTGCCGCGGATCAGCCTCAGCGCCTGATGCAGGGCTTCGAACAGTTGTGCGACGTCCTTCAGCGCGTGGGCAAGTTCATCCGGCAGGCGCGCGGCGGCGTGCAGCGTGTCCAGAATAGATTCGGGCGGGTCTGCCGTGTGCGAAAACAAGTCAGCATGCTGCAGACGCAGCCCCTGGACCAGCAGATCAAGCTCGCGAATGCCGCCCGGTTTCTGGCGCAATTGCCAGGCGGGCGCATCGGTGTAATTGTCACGAAACCGTGTCAGCATCTGGTTCAATGCGGTGGTGATCGCGGCAGCATCGGGTGGTGCGGCCATGATTGTCGCCATGATCTGCATGGCTGTTTTGCCAGCTTCAGTATGGGGGGTCAGGCAGCGCGCCTTGGCGAGGGCCATCTTCTCCCACACCCATGCCTCGTCATTGTAATAGGTCTGCAGCCGCTGGCAGGATTGGGCAAGCGCGCCTTTTTCACCGTCCGGGCGCAGGCGCACATCAACCTTATACAGGCTGCCTTCACCGGTGGCACCGCCCAGCCAGTTGACAAGGGTCTGGGCAAGGCGGGTAAAATAGGCACCGGCAGCCAGGCTTCGTGTACCGTCGGAGCGCGCATCGGACGAACCGTCCCAGATCATCACAAGATCAATGTCAGATGTTGCGGTCATCTTGCGCACCCCCAACCGGCCAAGGCCCAGAACGGCGAAGCTGCCAGTAATCTGGCCATGCCGCCGCTGCATGTCGGCAGTGGCAAGCGACGTGATCACCCGGATTGCCGCATCGGCCGTATCTGACAGCGCCAGCCGCAAGGCGACATTGTCGGCCACGCCGCTCAGCGCCTGCACTTCGGCCCGGAACCGCCGTTCACGTGTCAGACGCGTTATGACATCAAGAGCCAGTTCCACAGGCATGTCGTCTATAGCGCTGCGAATGGTGGCCTCAAATGCGTCCGCATCATCCAGAGGGCTGAAAAAATTGCTGGCGATCACCTGGTCGAACATCATCGGATAGCGGCGCAGCTGGGTGGCAAGGCGCGGTGACAATATCAGTATGTCGCCCAGCAGACGACCCAATTGGCGATTGTGGTCAAGGAGCGAGAAAATCTGCACGCTCGCAGGCAACCCTTCAACAAATCCGGCAAAAGCTGCAAAACAATCATCCGGCGCGTTGGCCATCGCCAGCTGGCCCAGAATATCAGGCATCATGCGGGTAAGCAGGGTGCGGGCGCGTTCACTGCGCGTTGTGGCGATACGGCCGGCCATCCATCCCGACAAGGTGCTGCTGATGTCATCAGGGCGGGAAAAGCCTTTTGCGGTCAGCCAGTCCCGCATCTGGTCTTCGTCTTCCAGCGGCGGTGCTGTATCGCCGGCTGCAGCGTCATCGGCAAACAGGTGATGCGCGCTGTGCAGGGACACCTCGTCCAGCGTCTGCTGCAAGGCATGCAGAAATGTCTGCACATCGGCATGCCCAAGAAAGGCAGCAAAATTGGCAATATCTTCAAGGCTGCGGGGCAGTGCATGCGTCTGGGCATCGGCCATCATCTGCAACCGGTGTTCCACCCGCCGAAGATGATGATAATGCGCGGCCAGCGTTGTTTGCTGTGTTGTGCTGATCCAGTCCTCGGCCGCAAGGCTGGCCAGCGCATCCAGTGTTGATCGCTGACGCAGATTGGCAGAACGTCCGCCCCCGACAAGCTGCAATACATGCGTGAAGAATTCGATGTTCCGGATGCCGCCACGGCCTGTCTTCAGATTGAAGCCGGTCCATCCCGGGCTTGCCACCGGACGGCTGAGCATCGTGGCCATATCGTCAAGCACCGTGAAATCGAGCGTGCGGCGCCAGATGAAAGGCTGCAGGTCGGCCAGAAAGGCACTGCCCATCTCGATATCGCCAGCCACCGGCCGCGCACGGATGAAGGCTGCCCGTTCCCATGTGCGCGCGATAGATTCATAATAACCGATGGCCGCTTCGCGCTGAATGCTGACAGCAGTTGCGCCGGGATCAGGTCGCAAGCGCAAATCCACCCGCCAGCCAATACCGTCACGCGTTGCTGATGACAGAAGACTGACCAGATGGCGTGTCAGATCGACAAAAAAGGTCTGGCCCGTTTCGGGGTTTGTCAGTGCGTTATTGTCTGGATCATGCAGGATGATCATATCCACATCGGATGAATAATTCAGCTCGCTCGCTCCCAGCTTGCCAAGGGCAAGAATGGTCCAGCCACAGCCGCGCTGACCCGTACAGTCAGGCAGCACCAGACCGCGCGCCGCTGCCTGCCTGAACAGATAACGGACAGTCGCCGCAATAGCGGCATCAGCTGCCGTGCTGAGCCAGTTCATCTGTGTGCCGACATCAGCCTTGTTGGCAAGATCGGCAAGGGCGGTGGCCAGCCCGCTTCGTTGGCGCAGATGGCGGATTGCCGCCATCATGGCAGCGTCATCCGCGGCAGTATCAGCCACGTCAAACAAGGTGTTGACCGCTGCGTCGATTATGGCCGCGCCGGTCCCGTTCAGAATGGGCAGGATTGCATCCTGTTGCGCGCGTGCGATCGACTGAAGATGACGGGAATGGATCAGCAGACCGGCCAGATCCTCTGCCGATACGCCGGATGTTGCCAGCCCGTCTATCTGGTCGGCCCACGCAACAAGGTCGGGCAGGATCGCAGCATGTGCCGGGATCGGACGCGGCGGCCCGGCGATAAGAGGCCCGGCAATAGGTAATCTATCGGTATGCTGTTCGGTATTCATGGGATCAGCATAGCGGTTCCAATGATTGCCTGCCAGATAGCCGTTTGCCAGACAGCTGGCAGATATCAGCCTGACAGAATGGTGCCGCCTTTGCGAATGCGTTGGAGCGCCATCACCAAGCGCAAGGTCAGCAGGCCTGCCGCCACGCTCAGCCCTACAGCAATACCGGTCCATACACCAACCGCACCCTGATCAAACCCGAAGCCGAGCAGCGCACCGAGGCCGATCCCCGGTATCCAGAAGCTGGCAATCGCAATCAGACCCGGCAGACGTGTATCATTCACCCCGCGCAGCACCGAAATGGCAACCGCCTGTATCCCGTCCGGTATCTGATACAGCGCGGTCAACAGCATCAACGGCATGGCAACAAGGATCACATCGGCAAACAGCGGGTCATCATTGTCAAGGAACAGCCCGACCAGTGTTTCCGGCCAGATCAGCAACACCAGTGTGGTGCCAAGGGTGGCGACAATGGCGATGATCATCGTTGCGCTGGCGCTGCGGAACAGATTTGTCCGGTCCTGCGCGCCGGCATAATGCCCGACCCTGATTGTGCCGGCAGTTGCCATGGCGATCGGAATCATGAAGGCGATGGCGGATAGCTGGTTGGCAATCGCCGCCGCTGACAGCGAGGCTGTGCCGAACATGCCGATCAGCAAAGTGGCGGTGATAAACATGCCGGCTTCGGCAACGATGGTAAGACCGATGGGCACACCGATGCGCAGCAACCGGAACGTAACAGCCCAATCCATAACCCATAATCGCTGGAAGGGCTTGCCATCGGCAAAGGGTGCGGTGGTGCCAATATAGACAGCCAGCCCGGCAGCCAGCAGGAAATAGCTGATCGAGGTGGCAAGGGCGATGCCGCCAAGTCCCATTTCGGGAAACGGACCAAGCCCTTTCGAAAACACCTCATTCAGGCCGATATTCACGCCAAGTGTCAGGATCAGCGCGATCACTTGCGCTATTGGCCGTTCATATGAAATCAGGAACTGTCGCAATACAAAGGCCAGAAACATGAAGGGCATGCCGAAACTGGACCAGAACAGAAAGGGCTGGCCAAGGCGTGCCAGTTCCGGGTCCTGGCCGATCGACACCAGCACGTCCTCGCCAATGAAAAGCAAGGGAACGGTGAGCAGTCCAAGGGTGACTGCAATCACCATGCCCTGACGAAATGCCCGTCGCACCTGCCGCATATCGCCGGCACCAAGCCCCTGCGCCACCAGCGGCCCGACAGCCAGTGAAATGCCAAGCGCCAGAAAGAACATCGGCTGAAAATAGCGTGAGGCAATGGCGCCAGCGGCCAGGCTGGCACTGTCAAGCTGGCCCATGGCCATAACATCGCTTGTCCAGATGCCGATCGTGGCAAGCTGGCCAACAATCAAAGGCGCGGCCAGACGCAGGTTCAGCAGGATATGTGCCCGCCAGCCGAGAGCGACGCCGGTCATGTCAGGCAATCTTCAATGACGGGAAAATGACAAAGAGTATAGATGTAGGGGCGGATGAGTGCGGGGGTATACATGCGCATAGTGGTATAGGGTGAAATGCTTTGCGGCAAGGAATTTGCCGTTTTCATCCAAAGCGCCTAGAAGGGTGTATCGCTGGCCAGTGCGGGCAACAGGGAAGCGCGAAAATGAACAGGAAACCGAAGGGGCGGTCACCAACGCGCGGATCATCAGGTCGCAGTTACCGGAATGACACCGGCCTGACACGCCAGCCGAAAAAGATGCGGGGCCGCAAGCCATCCTCGCAACGCTGGCTGACCCGCCAGTTGAACGACCCGTTCGTTGCCGAGGCAAAATCAAAAGGGTTTCGCTCACGCGCTGCGTTGAAGCTGGCACAAATCGATGATCGCCACAAATTGCTGCGCCCGGGCATGTCGATTGTCGATCTGGGCTGTGCGCCTGGTGGCTGGTTGCAGGTTGTTGCCGACAGGTGCCGCATTGGCATTGGCGATGCCAAGCTGGTCGGCATCGATCTTCTGGAAACCGACATTCTTGCCGATGTCGAGATTTTTGTTGGTGACATGACCAATCCAGTCATGCTGGACAAGGTGCGCAATGCTGTTGGCGGTACCGCACATGGCGTGTTGAGCGATATGGCAGCCGATACCACTGGCCACCGGCCGACCGATCATCTGCGGACAACTGCCTTGCTTGAGGCGGCGCTGCATTTCGCGATGGAAGTTCTGGTCGATGACGGGTTCTTTCTGTCGAAATGTTTCCGCGGCGGCGCTGAACAGAGCGTGCTGTCCATCATGCAGCGCAATTTCACCACGGTTCGCCATGTAAAACCGGCCGCCAGCCGCAAGGAATCAGTGGAAAGCTATGTCCTTGCCACAGGCTTTCACGGGCAAGGTGGCTGGGATGTGGACAGCGCTGATGAAGATGCTGATGACCAACAGTCGCCAACAGGCGAAAATGGCGGGTATTCGCCTATTTAGGGGCTATCAATCGACCAACCCCTAAGATATAGTGCGCCGCCACCGGTTAGACGGAAGGCGGTTCATGAAAATTCGCGAAGCTTTGACATTTGACGATGTGCTCCTTGAGCCATCGCACTCGCTTGTGTTGCCTGCGCAGACGGATACACGGACACGGCTGACGCGCACCATAGAGCTGAATATCCCCCTGATTTCTGCGGCTATGGACACGGTTACCGAACATCGGCTTGCCATCGCCATGGCGCGTGCTGGCGGTATCGGGGTTATTCACAAGAATATGACAGCCGAGGCACAGGCCGGCGAAGTTACCCGTGTCAAGAAATACGAATCGGGCATGGTGGTGAACCCGATGACAATCACGCCGGACCGTGAGCTGGGAGATGCGCTGGAGCTGATGTCAGCGCATGCGATCAGCGGCATTCCGGTGGTTGAGGTAACAGGCAAGGGACCGCACAGGCTGGTTGGTATTCTGACCAACCGCGATGTTCGCTTTGCCAGTGACATGACCCAAAAAGTGGCCGATCTGATGACGCGTGATGTGATCACTGTCAATGAGGCCGCCTCGCAGGAAGATGCCAAGCGTCTGCTGCATGAACACCGTATCGAAAAGCTGGTGGTGGTGGATGCAGATGGCTGCTGTATCGGGTTGATCACGGTCAAGGATATTGAAAAGGCACAAAGCAACCCGATGGCGGCAAAGGATACAGCCGGACGCCTGCTGGTTGCGGCGGCCACGGGGGCTGGCGATGAAGGGGCGGAGCGCGCTGCGGCCCTGATCGACGCGGGTGTTGATGTTGTTGTTGTCGATACGGCGCATGGCCATTCGCAAGGTGTGTTGAATGCGGTCTCGGCGGTGCGCAAGATGGCGAATGATGTGCAGGTCATTGGCGGCAATGTTGCCACTGCAGAAGGTGCGCGCGCCCTGATCGATTCTGGTGCAGATGCGGTCAAGGTGGGTATCGGGCCCGGGTCCATCTGTACAACGCGGATGGTGGCCGGCGTCGGGGTACCGCAGTTGACCGCCATCATGGATGCTGCCGAGGTCTGTCATGCGGCAGGCGTGCCGGTGATTGCCGATGGCGGGATCAAATATTCGGGCGATCTGGCAAAGGCTCTCGCCGCTGGCGGTGATTGCGCGATGATCGGATCTCTGATGGCCGGCACTGACGAGACACCGGGCGAGGTGTATCTGCATCAGGGGCGCTCCTACAAGGCGTATCGCGGCATGGGGTCCACCGGGGCGATGGCGCGCGGATCGGCCGACCGGTATTTTCAGTCAGAAATCACCCAGCCGCTGAAGCTGGTGCCAGAGGGTATTGAAGGGCAGGTCCCCTACAAGGGTGCTGTCGATACGGTGCTGCACCAGCTGCTGGGCGGTGTGCGTGCGGCAATGGGATATACAGGCAATGCCACAATTGCCGATCTGCAGGAAAATGCACGTTTTCTGCGGATTACCGGCGCGGGCCTGTCTGAAAGCCATGTACATGATGTGACAATTACCCGCGAAGAGCCGAATTACCGGCCGCGGGCCTGACCCCGAAACGGATGTTTTTATGATACCAGCTGCCCGTATTGCCGCTGTTATAGACCTGTTGTCCGAAGCGCCGGAAGGCGTGCCCGCAGGACAGGTGCTGCGCCGCGGCCTGCAGCGCCGGCGTTATGCCGGATCAGGCGACAGGCAGGCAATCAGCGCCTTGTTCTGGTCGGTGCACCGGCATGTGGCGCGTCTTGGTTGGCAGCTTGAACAAAAGGGCTATGCGCCGACGCCGCGCGCCCTTGTGCTGGCCGCATTGCCGCTGGTGGAAGGGTTGCCAGCAGATGATGTCAGCGCGCTGTTTGGTGGTGACAGCCGGCATGCATCCGAAGCGCTGGATGATGAGGAATGCGCGCTGGTTGCTGCCTTTGATGGTCAGCCCGTCGATGATGATGCAATGCCACGCGCTGTCCGGCTGGAATGGCCGGAAGAGCTGTTGGCCGATGTCGATGCTGCCCTTGGGCCTGACAGTGATGACGAGCTCGCAGCCATGCAGGGCGAGGCCGCCACAGATATCCGTATCAATCCGCTGAAGGTGAATGACCGGCGGGTGGTGCGCGACAAGCTTGCCGGCCGCGGTATAAAATGTCATCCCACGCGGCTGTCTCCACTGGGCATTCGTCTTGTTCGCCGCACCCGCACCGAGGATCTGTCCGAATTCCGTTCAGGCCTGTTCGAAATTCAGGATGAGGGATCGCAGCTGGCGGCGCTTTTGTGTGATGCGCGGCCCGGCATGCAGGTGGCCGACATCTGCGCTGGCGCGGCCGGCAAATCACTGGTCATGGCCGCAGCGATGGAAAATCGCGGACGTATTGTTGCGCTGGACACCGATGCAGGTCGTCTTGAGCGGGGCGGCGCGCGCATACGGCGGGCTGGCATCCATAATATTGAACGCGTTGCCGTATCTGGCGACTGGGGCACCAAACGGTATCGCGGTAAATTCGACCGTGTGGTGATTGATGCACCGTGCAGCGGGTCAGGGACGTGGCGCCGTCAGGTTGATGTGCGCTGGCGCACCGATGCGGCAACGATGGCGCGGCTGCATGATGCGCAGGCGTCACTATTGGAAAAGGGGCGTGCCATGCTGGCCCCTGGTGGGCGCATCGTCTATATCACCTGTTCGGTGTTGCGCAGTGAAGGCGAAGCGCAGATCGAGCGGCTGATGCAAGATGCACCCGAGCTGGAGATTGCCGATATCGCCGAAATCTGGCGTGACGTCATCGGTGAGGATGCCATGCCGCCGGTGTCTGATGGCATGTTACGGTTATTGCCCGGGCGTGATGGCACCGACGGATTTTTCATGGCGGTTCTGCAGTCGCGGTTGCGCTAGGATTGCGGCTCATTACGGGAGATGCGAAGGCACATGGACAGCAAGGATTCGATCCTGATCATCGATTTTGGCTCGCAGGTCACGCAGCTGATTGCCCGCCGCCTTCGCGAAGCCGGCGTCTATACCGAGATCATGCCCTGTACCGGCGATCCGGAAAGCATAACGGCGGCGGCACCGCGCGGCATCATTCTGTCGGGAGGCCCGAATTCGGTGGCGATGGCAGATACCCCCCGCGCCCCGCAGGCGGTGTTCGAGATGGGCGTGCCGGTGCTTGGCATCTGTTACGGGCAGCAGACGATGTGCCAACAACTTGGAGGCCGGGTAGAGCCCGGAACAAGCCGCGAATTTGGTCGCGCCGAACTGGAAGTCGTCGAAGCCTGTACATTGTTTGAAGGGCTGTGGCCTGTCGGGGCAACGCGCACAGTCTGGATGAGTCATGGTGACCATGTGGCCGCCCTGCCACACGGTTTTCGCACGGTTGCCACGTCCAGCGGTGCACCCTATGCGGCTGTGGCTGATGATGATCGCCGTTACTATGGTGTGCAGTTCCACCCTGAAGTGGTGCATAGCGAAGATGGGGCGGCATTGCTGTCACGTTTTGCGCTGGATGTCTGCGGCTGTTCGGGCAGCTGGTCGATGACCGCCTACCGGGCCCGCGCGGTTGAGGCCATTCGCGCCAAGGTGGGTGACGGAAAGGTCATTTGCGGGCTGTCTGGCGGGGTCGACAGTTCAGTGGCGGCAGTGCTGATCCATGAGGCGATTGGCGATCAGCTGACATGCGTTTTTGTTGATCACGGGTTGCTGCGCGCTGGTGAGGCAGAGGAGGTGGCCGCGCTGTTTGGCGGTCACTACAATATTCCGTTGATCCATCGAAATGCGTCCGCCATGTTCCTTGGTCAGCTGACCGGCGTGTCCGACCCGGAACAAAAGCGCAAGATCATCGGGGCCAGCTTCATCGAGGTGTTTGATGAAGAGGCAAACCGTATCGAAGGGGCAGCCTTTCTGGCGCAGGGCACATTGTATCCGGATGTGATCGAGAGCATTTCGGCGGCCGGCGGCGATGCGGTAACCATCAAGTCGCATCACAATGTGGGCGGGCTGCCAGAGAAAATGAAGCTGCAGCTTGTCGAACCGCTGCGTGAGTTGTTCAAGGATGAAGTGCGCGAACTTGGGCGCGAGTTGGGTCTTCCTGAAAGCCTGGTTGGACGGCACCCGTTCCCGGGCCCCGGCCTTGCCATCCGTGTGCCGGGCGAAATCACCCCGGAAAAGCTGGATATCCTGCGGGCTGCGGATGCAGTGTATCTGGATGCCATTCGCCAGGCGGGTCTGTATGACGAGATCTGGCAGGCCTTTGCCGTGCTGTTGCCGGTGCGCACGGTTGGTGTGATGGGTGATGCGCGGTCCTATGAATATGTCTGCGCGCTGCGGGCGGTGACCTCGAGCGACGGGATGACAGCCGACAGCTATCCCTTCACGCACGCGTTCCTGTCACATGCAGCAACGCGGATCGTGAACGAGGTGAAAGGGGTCAACCGTGTGGTCTATGACGTGACCTCAAAACCACCTGGAACGATTGAGTGGGAGTAGTCCATATAGACTAAGTTATTGATTTTATTGATATTTATAGTTAGTAACTTGTTAGAAACTACGAAAGCCAATGGTTGATTCTGTTGGCTTTTTTCTTTAGTGTTAGAAAGAAAGTTAGAAACTACATCAACTATTACAAAGCGTAGATTTTGAGCACTGAACGGATAGACATATACGGTGGCAAAGCGACTATCAAACAGAACAAGTTTGGTGTGTGGCAGTTTCGTATGTGGGTAAGCAA
>JADHLH010000076.1 GCA_016780765.1 Alphaproteobacteria bacterium
CGGGTCTGCGAGTTCCCCCAAACTATTCGAAACAGAAGGCCGGAAGTATGTTGTACCCAACATTTTGGCGGGATAATGTCTGATGGTGGCCCGCGCGGTCTGTCCCGCGCGGTCTGTACTGTTCTAAAACCTCATCAACGCACCTGCCGACAGGTTCTATCGAAATTAGGCCGGACATGACCAAAGAACTTTCAAGCGGACATCTACTGTGGACACCCGACGCCAAGGCTGCACAAACAGGCCAGCTGGCGGATTTTGCAGACATGCTGCGGACACGGACCGGGTTCGACTGGGGCGGTGATTTTCAGGCATTGTGGCGCTGGTCCGTCGAGAACGACCTTACCTTCTGGGATATCGTCTGGGACTGGCATGGCGTGATCGGTGACAAGGGCACGCGCATCATCGAAAATGAAGGTGCAATGCCCGGTGCGCGTTTCTTCCCCGATGCGCAGATGAATTACGCCGAAAACATGCTGACCAATGCAGATGACCGTCTGGCCATTTCCGCCTATCGCGAGGATGGAACGCATGTCAGGCTGACCCGTGCCGAACTGAAGGGCAAGGTGATGCATCTTGCTGGCTGGATGCGTGCTGTCGGCATTGGCCGGGGTGATCGCGTTGCAGCCTATGTCCCGAACACGCCTGAGGCGATTATCGCGATGCTGGCCACTGCTGCCATCGGCGGCATCTTTTCCAGCTGCTCACCCGATTTCGGGATCGGCGGTGCTGCTGACAGGTTTGGACAGATCGAACCAAAACTGCTGATTGCCTGTGATGGCTACAGCTATGCTGGCAAGCCGTTTGACCGGATGGATATTCTGCGCACGCTTGCTGATGCCCTGCCGTCAGTCACGCACACGCTGATCATTCCGTTCCTGAACGCTGCGCCCGACCTGGTCGGGCTGCCGCAACCAGAGATTTTTGACGCAGCGCTGATGGCGGCGGAACCGGTCACAGAGTTCACCCCCGTCAGTTTCAATGATCCGCTATATATTCTTTATTCCAGCGGCACCACGGGCGCGCCCAAATGTATTGTGCATGGTGTTGGCGGCGTGATGATGAAGCACATCACCGAAATGCGCCTTCATGGCGGCATGGGGTCTGAGGACAAGCTGTTCTTCTTCACCACTTGCGGCTGGATGATGTGGAACTGGATGGTATCTGGCCTGATGCTGGAAATGCCGCTGATCTGCTATGAGGGCAATCCGTTTCATCCGGGGCCGGAACGGCTCTGGGACATTGCCGAAGCCGAAAAGCTGACACATCTGGGTGTGTCGGCGAAATATATCGATGCCATTCGCAACGCCGGCTACCGCCCGGCTGACAGCAACGATTTGTCGGCGCTTCGCTGTCTGATGTCGACCGGATCACCACTATCCAGTGAGGGTTTTGACTTTGTCTATGAGGCCATTCGCGATGATGTTCAGCTGTGTTCAATGTCGGGTGGCACCGATATCATGGGCTGTTTTGTGCTTGGCACCACCGTTCAGCCAGTACATGCGGGCGAAATTCAATCGCGCGCACTTGGCCTTGCGGTTGTTATTCTTGATGATGACGGCAAGCCGGTTACCGGTGAACAGGGTGAGTTGTGTTGCACAAAGCCGTTTCCGTCCATGCCGGTCAAGTTCTGGAATGATGCGGATGATGGCAAATACAAGGCCGCCTATTTCGAACATTTTCCGGGCATCTGGCGGCATGGTGACTGGGCAACGCTGACATCGCGTGGCGGCACCATCATTCATGGCCGGTCAGATGCCACACTTAACCCGGGCGGTGTGCGGATCGGCACTGCCGAGATTTACCGGCAAGTGGAATCCTTTGATGAAGTTGTCGAAGCGCTGGTCGTCGGCCAGAACTGGGACAATGATGTGCGGGTGATCCTGTTTGTGCGGCTTGCTGACGGGGCCGTGATGACCGATGCGCTGGCGGACGCGATCAGGCAACGGGTGCGCACCGGTGCCACACCGCGCCATGTTCCGCGCCATATCATTGCTGTTCCCGACATCCCGCGCACGCGTTCAGGCAAGATCACCGAACTGGCTGTCCGTGACATTATTCATGGGCGTCAGGTGAAAAATACCGAGGCGCTGGCCAATGCCGAAGCGCTGGATTTCTATCGCGAGCTGCCACAGCTTGCCGAATAGAAGATAACGACCAGCTGCTCAGAAAAGCCTGTGAAAAGGCTAGCTGTGTTGGCGGATCAGCGTTTGTACAGCGCTGCTGTTGGCATAACGTTTGCGCTGTTTGCGGTAATGCGGGACCGCTGTGACAAGCTGCGTTGTTTCTGACTGTTTCAGCATGGCTTCATCATCAAAACCGTCAAGCCGCGCGCCGGTGCACACATGCACAACATAGGTGTGTTCAGCGCCAACCCGGTCAGCGATTTTCTGAAAGCCCGCCTTTGATCCCACCGGCCATTTCTCCCGCAGAATGGTGATCACCGTAAAATTGATGCCATTTGGCTGGTCGGCGGGGGCAAGCGCCGCCCCGATGACCGTCATCGCAGATTTGAAGTCAGCCTCGTCCTGCAGATCTTCACCGCGGTCCTGGTCCAGCCAATGACCAAGAAGATTGATCCGGTCGGCATCATCAAGGCCCATCAGTTTTGGATGCGCGTTGCCATCAACGATGGCCGGATCGATATCGACAATATCGGTTTCGCCGATCAGGCGGAAAACAGTATTGGCCATGCGGCACCCCTATTCCTTTTATCTTGATGCCTTTTAGGGCAGCCGGGCCAGTATTGGCAAGTGTTGGCAACCTCTTCATACCGCATCGCCGTCAACAAGGTCCCGTCGCTCACGCGCGCGGATGAATTCACGCCAGGCAATGAACACGCAACTGCCAATCACCACCGCCGCCCCGGCAATCTCGATCGGGGCCATCACCTCGTTGAACAGCAGGAATCCGACAAAGGCAGCCAGCGGAATTTGCAAATAGCGCATGGATGAAATGACCACCGCTTCGGCAAACCGGAAGGCAGATGTAATGCAAAGCTGAAGGCCGGCGGCAACGATGCCAAGCATGATCAGGTCGCGCAGAAGATCCTGCGATACGCTAAACAGCGCCTTGTCCGCATGGGCCAGGACCAGAAGGATCAGGATAATGCTGCCGGCAGCATTATACCAGACGGCCACGCTGAACGGATGATCGACCTTGCCAAGACGGCGCAGCAGAATCGACAGGCCAGCACCAGCGATCGCCCCCATCAGCCCAAAGACAACATTGCCGGAAAAGCCGCCGGCAAACGGATTGGTCAGCAAAATGATCCCGCACATGCCGGATACCACCGCGCTCCACCGGAATATACCGATGCGCTCACCCAGCAACAGCGGCGAGAAAATGGTGACAAAGATGACCGAGCTTTGAAGTAATGCAGTTGCCTGTCCCAATGGCAACAGACGGATCGACATGAACCAGCAGGCCATCGCACTGCACCCGAACAGGATCCGGACAAGCAATGTCCATTTTGCGTTGATCTGCAGGAACTGGCGGCCACGTGCTGCCGCCGCAAATGCCACCAGCAATGGCACCGAAAACAGAAACCGATACATCAGCAGCGTGACGAGGGCCGTTTCCGTGCCGATTTTCTTGACGATTAACCCTGTCCCGACACCAAAGCCGATTGTCATCAGGGTCAGAAAAATGCCTGTAAAGCTGCGCGGCAAATGCAAGGGATGGCCTTCCGGTAAGAACAGGGTTGATCATCATCCCTTTGCGCCAGCCTAGAGCAGCTTGCCATTGAAAGCCATATGTGACGCCTGAACCAGTCTCTTTACATCGCATCACTTCTTCCCATTTATGGGTGGTGGGCCGAAAGGCGCGGGGGAACAAAACCATCAAGTGGCCCTTGTGGTGACCAATGAGTTTGTGGAGACCAATGAGTTTTTGGAGACCAATGAGAATGTCAAAGCGATCAATCTTTTCAGCCGTTCTGACGGCAACAATTCTGGGCACGGCCTGCCTGCCTGCCAGCGCCGGCGTTATCGAGGACCGGAAGGCCAATTTCAAGGCCAACAATGCCTCTATGCGGGCCATTGGCGGGGCGCTTGGCGCGGGTGATTTCGCGACAATCACTGCCGAGGCAAAGAAGATCGCTGACTGGGCTGCCGTCATGCCCGACTATTTTCCCGAAGGCAGTGACACCGGCGATACCAGTGCCCGGGCTTCCATCTGGGAGAATTTTGAAGGTTTTACAGCCGCGGCCAAGGCCAATCATAATGCCGCGCTGACCCTGCTTGCAGCTGCCGAGGCAGGCGATATCGACGCCGCCAAAGCAGCACTTGGAGAGGTTGGCGGAACCTGCAAGGCCTGCCATCAGCAATTCAAGGGCTGGTAACAACCCGCATCTGTTGCACCTTAAACCCGAGGGTGGCGCGCATCAATACCAGGCTGGCCGCAACAGCGGCAGCGCGTGCGTTGCCGCCTGCAGGATCGCTATCAACAACAGCCCTGTGACAAGTCTGCTGCCGGTAATTCCGCCATCTGCACCGGTGACACTGTCATGCGGCTCGCTGGCCCGCCCGGTGACCATTGCCCTGGTCAGGGGCGTTTTCTTCCGGAACTTGTAATACAGGATCGCCGCCAGATGCAGCACCACCAGCGGGATCAGCAGCAGTTTGCCACGATGGTGCCATTCGGCAATCTGGCCTGACATGGCGGGCACCAGATGCGCCAGCGGCCCGTCATACAGGATACCGTCAGTCGACCACGGGCCCGTGCTGGCAAGATAAAGGGTAATCCCCAGCAGACCAAGAACCGACCAGGCCGCCAGCGGGCTGTGCCCTGCCTGTCGCGGTGCCTGTTCATCCGACCCTTTCTGAACAGCCTGGCGGACCCAGGCTATCGTGCGCCGCGGGCCAACAAGAAAATTGGCAAACCGCGCATGATGCCCGCCAAAAAATCCCCAGATGATGCGAAATACAACAAGACCAAGCACCGTCAGACCAGCGCGCTCATGCACATCCATGCGGTCATTCTCAACGCTGACAACAGCAACGATCACTGCAATGGCCAGCCCCCAATGGAACAGGCGCAACGGCAGGTCCCAGACGAGCAGATTGCCGCTGTTGTTCGGTTTATCCATTATATTTGCCGTGCTGCCATCAAGTGTTGCCTAAGCTTGCGTTCCATATCCATACCCTGTTCAGACTGGATTTTGAAGCCACCACGCGGTTCACGTTGCAGTGAAGATCGCAGCGTCTGCGGTGTTCAAGCTTGGCTTTGCACGCCGGTACGGCGGCTGATATCGTGAACCGATGACAGATATGCAACACAAGCTGTTTACCGATGCCGGCAGTGGTGAAGGCGGTGCGCTTGCCGCCCTTGGCAAGCTTGACCCGGACATTGCGCGGATTCTGGACAGCCATGGTCCGCCGCCCGACCGGTCTCTGCCCGCCAATTTCGACACACTTGCGCGTGCCATCGTCGGCCAGCAGGTATCGCGCGCCGCTGCCTCTTCGATCTGGCAAAGGATGGAGGATGCCGGATTTATCGATGCTGCGTTCTGCTCTACCGCCACACCGGAATTGCTGATGTCGGCGGGCCTGTCGCGCAGAAAGGCAGAATATCTGAGTGGCATTGCCGATGAAATTGTCAGTGGCAGGCTGGATATAGCGGCACTGGCGC
The DNA here is from genome assembly GCA_016780765.1 of Alphaproteobacteria bacterium. Lineage (GTDB taxonomy): Bacteria > Pseudomonadota > Alphaproteobacteria > Puniceispirillales > Puniceispirillaceae > UBA8309. The sequence goes on from JADHLH010000076.1 coordinate 5,629, forward strand.
AGATGCCTGGCGAATCTGTGCAAAAACGGCTTGTCGAGATTCGCGGCATTGGTGCATGGACAGCAGATAATTTTCGCCTCTTTGCGCTTGCCGATATGGATGCGTGGCCGGTCAAGGATGTTGCGCTTCAGGAAGCGATGCGGATTCTGAAATCCCTGAATACGCGCCCCGATGCCGATATGATGGAGGCACTTGGGGAAGGCTGGCGGCCCTATCGCGGTGCCGGTGCGCTGATGCTGTGGCATCTCTATGCCATTGAGGTGCGTAACGCCAGTGTTGCGGATATCTAGCCTCAACCGAACAGATCGCCCTGCCCGTCTGGTGATCTGTCTTTGCTTTTGGGCGTGTTGCTATCGCTGGCTGTTGCTGCCTCTGCAGCCAGCGCGGCATCATCCAGCGGTGTGACCAGGCCCGGGTGATCCTCGGCAACACGGCCTACAGCCGGTGCGACCCGGTACCAGTTAAACGCGTCAGCCGGCCGCGCCACACACAATGCCTGTACAGCCCCGGCATCACCGGTCAGCCAAGTCTGCCAACTTTCCTCAGGAAGCACCAGGGGTTGACGATGATGGATTGACGCCAGATCGCCGTCAGCAGCGCTTGTCATCACAACAAACCTGTCGCCATCAAGACGGGTATTGCTGCCACCACTGCGCAGCATCAGACCGGCAAACCCCATATCTGCAAGCTGCACATGCCATGGTGTCTTTGGAGCAGACCATTCGTACCAGCCACTGGCCGGAATGATGCATCGGCGCGTTGCAAAGGCATCACGAAAAGTCGGCTTTTCGGTAACAGTTTCCATCCGGGCATTGATCAGCAGACTGCGCCCTTGCCGAACGGGCGGCAAACCCCAGCAGGCGGATACAGCCTCGGCCTGTAATCCGGACTGGCGAATGACCAGTGCCGATTGCGACGGCGCTACATTCCAGCGCGGCTGCAAATTCTCCAGAACCGTTACACCAAACAGGCGCATTAGCTCTTCGGGTGACGCTGTGCTTGAAAAGCGTCCACACATGTTTCCCTGCCCCTCAGCAACCCTGCAGATAAATCATAGCGCCAAACGTCATAGCGCCAAAAATCATAGCTTAAGCATAGCATGATGGGGCATGTTTTCACTTTGTAATGCTATTTGTTTCGCGCTACACCCGCACCGCATCGCAACCAGATACGGCATATCGATAATGCCGGTGGTCAGGACATGAAACACGCAGAATGCCTTGCATTGTCGGATTATACGATTGACCGCGCAGCCGACATTCTGCGCGCCGGCGGGCTTGTGGCCTTTCCCACGGAAACCGTCTATGGGCTTGGCGGCGATGCCTGCAATGGCGATGCGGTCGCTGCCATTTTTGCCGCGAAAGGCCGGCCAGCCTTCAATCCGCTGATCAGCCATGTGGCAACAGTGGATGCGGCGTTTGAACTTGGCATTGAAACAGCAGCGGCGCGCGCGCTTGCTGATGCGTTCTGGCCTGGCCCGATGACGCTAATCCTGCATCGCCAGCCCGATTGTCCGATCGCCCGGTTGACCAGTGCCGGTCTTGACCGGATCGCCCTTCGCGTACCTGCCCATAAAGGTGCCTGTCAGCTTTTGCGGCATTTTGGTGGGCCGGTTGCGGCCCCAAGTGCCAACCCGTCCGGCCGGATCAGCCCCAGCCGCGCCGCGCATGTCATGGCCGGGCTTGGCAATGCAATTGACCTTGTGATTGATGACGGGCCGTGTTCCAGCGGTGTTGAATCAACGGTGATCAATGCCAGCGATGCGTCAGCGACAATCCTGCGCCCGGGCGGGGTGACACGCACCAGTATCGCTGGCTGTCTTGCTGCGGCGGGGCTGCAACTGGCAAACACCGATGACACCGTCACCACGCCTGATGCACCTGTCAGCCCCGGCCAGCTGGCCAGTCATTACGCGCCGGCTGCACAGCTTGTGATGAATGTCACCACCGCCACAAAGGGGATGGAGCTGATTGGTTTCGGGCCGACTGGCGGGCACGGACAGCTGGACCTGACATTAAGCGCTGCAGGTGACGATGTGGAGGCAGCTGCCAATCTGTTTGACATGCTGCATGCCGCCGATGCTGCTGGCGCCAAGGTTATTGGCGTTGCGCCCGTCCCGGATACCGGGCTTGGCGAGGCGATCAACGACAGATTGCGCCGGGCGGCGGCCCCGCGTACCTGACAGCGGAATGGCCACAGCCAATATTCCGCGATCGCCAGTATGTCATGAACATCAGTATGTCATGAACATCAGTATGTCATGAATGGGGCGTTAAATCTGTTTGTGGTGCGGCGATGGCGGCATTGCGGTCTGCCGGGCGGGCGGGCTATTGTCTGAGACTGTTCACACAGGAGGCCTGTGACCATGCCCGAAGCCCTGATAAATCAGCTTGCCGATATTGTTGGCAATGCAGGATTGCGCACCGGCAATGATGATACCGCGTCATTCCTGACTGACTGGCACGGGCAGTATCATGGTCAGGCGCTGGCAGTTGTGATGCCTGAAACCACAGCGCAGGTTGCCAACATCATGGCCTTTGCCGATGTCAACGACATCGTTGTCGTACCGCAGGGTGGCAATACCGGCTTTATGGGCGGGGCCACGCCCGATGCCGATGGCCGGACAATTCTTTTGTCACTGCGCCGGATGAACCGCATCCGCGAGATTGATGCAACAAACATGTCGATGACCGTTGAGGCAGGATGTGTACTGCAATCCCTGCACGAAGAAACTGAAAAACAGGGGCTGTATTTTCCGCTGAAACTCGCGGCAAAAGGCAGCTGTACGATCGGTGGCAATCTGGGCACCAATGCCGGTGGATTGAATGTTGTGCGCTATGGCACCACTCGCGAGCTGACGCTGGGCCTTGAAGTTGTGCTGATGGGCGGGCGGGTGCTGAACATGCTCAGCGGCTTGCGCAAAGACAACACCGGCTATGATCTGCGGAATCTGTTTGTTGGTTCTGAAGGCACACTTGGGGTGATTACCGCGGCCACGATGAAATTGTTTCCCCAGCCCGCGGCGCGTGCGACCGCCTTTGCAGAAGTGCGCGATGTTGAAGCGGCGGTGGCCCTGCTGCACCGCCTGCAGGCCGCATCTGGCGGCGGGGTTGAGGCGTTCGAATTGATACCGGCTGATATCCTGCATGTGCTGTTTCATCATTTTCCGAACATTCCCCAGCCGCTGGCAACGCGCGGAAAGATGAATGTATTGATGGAGATTGCCAGCACCAATCCGGCAAGCGGCATTGCCGACGATACTGGCCAGTCACCCTTGCGCACCATCATCGAAGAGACGCTGGGCGCGGCATTGGAAGACGGGCTTGTGCTTGATGCCACCATCGCCGCCAGCGAAGCGCAGCGACAGGCCTTGTGGGATGTCCGGGAGACCGCGCCGGAATCGCACAAGATGTCGGCCGGTGTGGCGCGCTCCGACATTTCATTGCCGCAGTCAGCACTGGCCCCCTTTTACGACGAGATGGTTGCCGGCATTCGCGCCATAGACCCGAATTTATGGATTTGCGGCTACGGTCATATTGGCGATGGCAATCTGCATTTCAATTTGATCGCCGACGAAAAGAGCAATGCGGATTTCGACAGCAAGAAGGTGGATCTCTATGAATTGCTGTATGAAAAAGTCGCGAAATATAACGGGTCAATCAGCGCTGAACACGGCATCGGCCAGACCAAGCGCGCACAGCTTGCCAAGGTAAAATCTCCTGAAATCATGGATGTCATGCGCGCAATCAAGGCGTCAATTGATCCCAAGAATTTGATGAATCCGGGTAAGGTTGTCTAGACTGCGTGTCGTGACGGGGTCGCACCACCACACCATCCGCAAGGGAGACAGCCATGCCAAAACATGCATCGATCGAGGATGTCCTGTCCTTCTGGTTTGAGGAAATCACACCCGAGCACTGGTTCAAGAAGGACGACAGTTTCGATGAGACTATCCGCGCGCGCTTCGAGCCGACGGTCACGGCAGCGCTTGCAGCACAGCTTGATGATTGGGCTGATACAGCCGAAGGATGCCTTGCGCTGATCATCCTTATGGACCAGTTCACCCGCAATATTTACCGCGATACACCCCGCGCCTTTAGTGGCGATGAGATGGCTCTGGCTCTCAGTCTGCGATGTGTTGATCGTGACTTTAT
>JADHLH010000077.1 GCA_016780765.1 Alphaproteobacteria bacterium
CAGGCAAGCTGGAAGTGGGGCGGCGGTTTCCTTGACGAAATGGGCTTTCTTGATTTCGCGGGATCGACAGTTGTCCATTCCGTAGGAGGTTGGGCGGCGCTGGCTGGTGCGTTGGTTCTCGGGGCACGGACCGGGAAGTACCGCGATGGCCGCGTCGTTCCAATGCCAGGTGCCAACCTGCCACTGGCGACACTTGGCATGTTTATTCTCTGGCTCGGCTGGTTCGGCTTCAACGGCGGCTCACAGCTTGCCATGGGTACGATCAGCGACGTTGCTGACGTATCGCGCATCTTCTCGAACACCAATGCTGCGGCTGCTGGTGGTGCGCTGGTCGCCCTGATCATGACACAGCTGATGTACAAGAAAGCCGACCTGACGATGGTACTGAACGGCGCGCTTGCCGGTTTGGTATCGATCACGGCGGAACCGCTGACACCGTCCCTCGGGATGGCGACCATCATCGGTGGTATTGGTGGTGCGATCGTGGTCTTCTCAGTGCCGCTGTTGGACAAGTTCAAGATCGATGATGTTGTTGGTGCGATCCCTGTTCACCTGATTGCAGGTATCTGGGGTACACTGGCTGTCGTGATTACCAATCCGGACGCCAATCTGGGTACACAGGTAACCGGTATTGTGGTTGTCGGTGCATTTACCTTCATCGTGTCCTGGGTCGTCTGGACCATTCTGAAACTGACCGTCGGTATTCGCGTCAGCGAGGAAGACGAGCTGGCCGGACTGGATACAGCCGAACTTGGAATGGAAGCGTATCCCGAGTTCTCACGCCAGGGCTGATCACCAGCGGCAACGTTGATGATGGCTTCGGCCTGACGACGGCTTCAGCCTGACATGGATAAAACGATGCCGTCCTGCCTCACTTTCAGGCAGGACGGCTTTTCTTTACGATTTCTTTACATAAAGTTGCTAAAGGTCGTATGCTTCGCGACGCCGAACAGGCCAGATAAATCTGGCAGGAGACCGCAGAGAAAATAATGAACGGATCCCCGCGGCCTGCCGCATCACCACCACAAGACGCGCTGCTGACAGCGACTGGAATCTGCAAGCATTTCGGTGATTTCACAGCTAATGACGATGTGTCCTTCAGCATTGGCGCCGGAGAGATCCATGCGCTGCTTGGTGAAAATGGCGCCGGCAAATCAACATTCGTCAAAATGGTCTATGGTCTTTTGCATCCCGATTCGGGCATGTTTGAATGGCGCGGCGCACCGGTTGTCATCCGCAATCCGCAACATGCGCGGGACCTGGGAATCGGGATGGTTTTCCAGCACTTCTCTTTATTTCAGGCACTGACGGTTGCTGAAAATATCGCGCTGGCGATGCCGCCCGGTGAAAGCATCGAGTCCCTTTCAGACCGGGTGCGGGCCATGTCCAGCGAATATGGCATCGGGGTAGACCCGGATGCGCGCGTTCACAATCTGTCTGTCGGTGAACAGCAGCGGGTCGAGATCGTGCGCTGCCTGTTACAGGACCCGGCCTTGCTGATCATGGATGAACCGACCTCGGTGCTGACCCCGCAAGAAAGCGAACAGCTGTTCGGCGTGTTGCGGCGCTTTGCAGAGGCCGGTGTTGCTATCCTGTTCATTTCGCACAAGCTGGAAGAAATTCGCTCGCTGACCGAACGCGCGACGGTTTTGCGGCGCGGACAGAATGTCGGCACCGTTGAATCGCGCAAAAAGACCAGCAAGCAGCTGGCGGAGATGATGGTTGGCATGGCTGTTGGCGATATCGAGCGGCGCGAACAGGGCGTTGGTCAACCGCCTGCAATTTTCGAAATTTCGGGTCTGTCGCGCGATCGTGAGACGCAGTTTTCCACGCCGTTGCGGGACATCTCGGTTGTTGCACGTGCCGGTGAAGTTCTGGGCATCGCCGGCATTGCGGGCAACGGTCAGGATGAATTTATGGAGGCACTGACCGGGGAATGGCGCGCGCCCTCTGCTGCCATGATCACAGTGGACAGCCACCAGATCGGCACCGCCGGTCCCGCACGTCGTCGTCAGTTCGGGATTGGTTTTGTGCCGGAAGAGCGCAATGGCCATGCTGCTGTCACCAGCATGACGCTGGCCGACAATGCGTTGCTGACAGGTCATTCGCTGGACAATGTCGTGCGGCGCGGAGTGATAGAGCGCGCGCAGATGATGCAGATGGCGGGTGAAATCGCATCGGAGTTCGATGTGCGCCTGCCAGAAGACAACCCGCTGGCATCATCCCTGTCAGGCGGCAATCTGCAGAAATTCGTGGTTGGCCGCGAGATTATCAAACGGCCGCGCGTGTTCATTGTCTCGCAGCCGACCTGGGGCGTAGATGTCGGGGCAGCGCTGTTTATCCGCCGCGCGATGCTGGAACTGGCTGCAGAAGGGTCTGCAGTGATTATGATTTCGCAGGACCTTGAAGAGATTTTTGCCATCTCGCACCGCATTGCGGTTCTGTATGATGGCAGCCTGTCGGAACCCGTTGTGGCGGCCGATGTCACACCCGAATCCATCGGGCTTTTGATGGGGGGCAGCCACAGCATGGACGAGGCGCGCACATGATCACCCTGAGCCAGCGCAAGACCATTCCGCTGCGGTTGACGTTGCTGACGCCTGTCGTGGCGATTGCTCTGACACTGGTGATTGGGGCAGTAATCTTTGCGACCCTCGGCTATCATCCGGGTGAAGCGCTGTACCAGTTCTTTGTCGCGCCCATATCGCGTCCTGACCAGGTTGCAGATTTGTTCGTCAAAGCCTGCCCGTTGATCATCATCGCCAGCGGCCTTGTCTTTGCTTATCGCGCCAATGTCTGGAATATCGGTGCCGAGGGGCAGATGATTCTCGGCGCGATGTTCGGCGGCTGGGTGGCGCTGACCTTCCCTGATCTGTCCGGCTGGGTGATGATGCCGGCAATGATTGCCATGGGGATGCTGGGCGGCTTTCTGTGGGCGATGATACCGGCCATTCTGAAAACCCGGTTCAATACCAACGAAATTCTGGTGTCCCTGATGCTGACCTATGTGGCGGCGCTGCTGATCGACTGGACAGTGCGCGGCCCGTGGCGCGACCCGATGTCATTCGGCTTTCCGCTCAGCCCGATGTATGCCGATGCGGCGCTGATCACCCGTGTATATCTGCCCGGATTCGGCCATCTTGGCGGGCTGCACTGGGGTGTGATCGGTGCATTGGTGATTGCCGTGGCAGCGTGGTTTGTGCTGGCCCGCACGTTGACCGGCTTTCAGGTCAAGGTGATGGGCGATGCGCCGCGCGCTGGCCGTTTCGCCGGGTTTAACCCATCACTGGTCACGATTATGGTGCTGGGTATTTCCGGGGCGGCTGCCGGGCTTGCCGGCATGGTCGAGGTGTCGGCGAATATGGGCCAGTTGCAGCCTGAAATTTCATTCGGATACGGTTTTACCGCCATCATTGTGGCTTTTCTGGCGCGCTTGAACCCGCTGGCTGTGATTGGTGCCGGGCTGATTGTGGCGCTGGCGGAACTGGGTGGAGATTCGGCGCAGATCGCGCTGGGTATGCCAAAAGTGGTGACAGGTGTCTTCAAGGGGATCCTGTTGTTCATGCTGCTGGCGGGTGAAACATTTAACCGGTTCCATGTGCGTCTGAAAATGCCGGTGACAGCAGTGCGCGAGGTGTCCGATGCTTGAGCAGCTGCTGTTGACCGTGTTGATGACATCTGTGCCGCTGATTTTTGCTGCGACTGGTGAGCTGGTGGCAGAGCGCAGCGGTGTTCTCAACCTTGGTGTTGAGGGGATGATGCTGATGGGCGCAGTTGGCGCCTTTGCAACAGCGTTTGGCACCGGTAATTTATGGCTGGCTATTATTGTCGGTGGGCTTGCTGGTGCATTGACCGGCGGCGTGTTCGCGTTGTTTGCGCTTGGCTTTGCCACAAATCAGGTGGCCACAGGGCTGGCGCTGACGATTTTTGGCACCGGATTGTCCGGTCTGGTAGGGGCACCGCTGGTCGGGCACGCCATTGATGGTTTGCCGCAGATCACAATTCCCGTGCTGTCGAATTTGCCATTTGTCGGTGCCTTGCTGTTCTCGCTAGATCCGATGGCCTATCTGGCGGTTGCGCTGCTTGCCGGTGTCGCGTGGTTCCTGAAAAGGACCCGTGGGGGGCTTGTTCTGCGCGCTGTTGGCGATAACCATGACAGTGCGCATGCGCTTGGCTATTCGGTGTTGCGTGTACGTTTGCTTGCGGTCCTGTTCGGTGGCATGATGGCAGGGTTGGGTGGCGCGTATTTGCCGCTGATGCTGACACCGCACTGGGCTGAAGGGATGACCGCGGGGCGCGGCTGGATCGCACTTGCACTGGTGGTTTTTGCCTCATGGCTTCCATGGCGTGTGCTTGTCGGCGCTTTGATTTTCGGAGGTATCACGATCATGCAGCTTGCCGGTCAGGCGCGTGGATGGACCGTACCTTCGCAGTTTCTGTCGATGTTGCCATATCTGGCCACCATCGCAGTGCTGGTTGTTATTTCGCGTAATCGGGAATTTTCGCTTGCAAACTTCCCGTCCTGTCTCGGGCGTGTATTTCATGCAGGCAAGTGAGCAGGAATGAGCCTGTTCTGATCTGAAACCAAGGAGTGGAGAATGAAACATCTTCTAAAAGCAGCTGCAGCCGGTCTTGTCGGTGTTGTGGCTATGGCTGGTGCGGCTATCGCTGATCCGGTCAAGATCGGTTTTGTGTATCTGACCAACCCGGGTGACCATGGTTGGACATATGCACATGAAGTTGGCCGCCTCGATGTCGAAAAGCATTTTGGCAGCAAGGTTGAAACAACCTATGTGGAAAATGTGCCGGAAGGTCCGGATTCAACGCGCGTCATTCGTGAGCTGGCGCGTCAGGGCAACAAGATGATCTTTACAACCTCGTTCGGTTATATGGATCCGACACTGAAGGTTGCCAAGGAATTCCCTGATGTGAAATTTGTCCATCTGACCGGCTACAAACGGTCTGGCAACATGTCAACGGGTAACATCCGCTTCTATGAAGGGCGTTATGTTCAGGGCGTTGTCGCCGGTATGATGACAAAGTCGAACAAGGTTGGTTATCTGGCGTCTTTCCCGATCCCCGAAGTGATTCAGGGCATCAACGCCTTTGCGCTTGGCATGCGTTCGGTCAATCCTGATGCCACCGTATCGGTCATCTGGGTCAACAGCTGGTATGATCCGGTCAAGGAATCTGATGCCGCCAAGGTACATATTGCCGAGGGCGCAGACATTCTGGCCCAGCATACCGACAGCCCGGCCATGCTGCAGACGGCGGAAAAAGCGGGTGTCTATGGATTTGGCCAGTCGAGCGACATGAAGGCATTTGCCCCGAAGGCACAGCTGTTCAGTTCGGTCAATAACTGGAGCCCATACTATATCGCCCAGATTGAGGCGATGCTGGATGGCAGCTGGACAACCGGTGAGGGGCCTGATCACTGGCCTGGTAACACCTGGCTTGGCCTGTCTGATGACTACCTGGTCCTGACACCGTTTGAGAACATGCCTGCAAACGTTGCAGCGGCAGCCAAGGCAGCTGCTGACAAGGTTTCTGGCGGCTACAATATCTTCTCAGGTCCGTTCAAGGACAATGCTGGTAATGTCATCCTGTCTGATGGTGAATCCTACCATGACGGCAATCTGTGGAATGACATGAACTATTATGTCGAAGGTGTGATCGGCAAGATTCCCGGCTGATCTGCCACACGTTCCATCTGAAAATCTTGCGGGGCATCGTTTCGGCGGTGCCCCTTTTTCCGGGGGTAATTTCTTCTGTGTGCGCTTTCTTCTATCGGTGCCTGTTTCATGCTATTCATTTTTCATTCTGATGCCATTTGGTGAAGACAAAACACATGTCCAACACGCGTCCCGCTTCCGGCAAGCTGTCCATCTTTGTAACCCGTCGCTGGCCTCAGGCTGCCGAAGTGGCACTTGGTGAGCATTTCGATGTAACGCTGAATGATGGCGACAAGCCATTGTCGCGCGATGCGCTGATTGACGGCTTTGCCAGTCATGACATCGCAGCGCCTACCGTTTCAGACAAGATCGATGCCGAGATTGTTGCTGCCGGGGCGGCTGGCAAATGTCGCCTGATTTCCAATTATGGTGTCGGCGTCAATCACATCGATCTGGCGGCCGCGGCAGCGCATGACATACCGGTCACGAACACGCCCGGTGTGTTGACCGATGCCACTGCCGATATCACGATGACGCTGATGCTGATGCTGTGCAGGCGCGCCGGTGAGGGTGAACGCGAGCTGCGCGCCGGTGAATGGACCGGCTGGCGGCCAACGCATCTGGTCGGCCGGGCGCTGAGCGGCAGGACGCTGGGGATTATTGGCATGGGCCGGATTGGCCGGGCGGTTGCACATCGCGCGCATTTCGGCTTCGGCATGGATGTGGTGTTTCAAAACCGCTCGCCGATTGCTGATGGCGCTGGCGTTGGTGCCCGCCAGCTTACGGATGTGGCGGCGGTGTGTGCGGCCAGCGATTTTGTCTCCCTGCATTGTGCGGCGACAGCTGAAACAGCCAATATCATGAACGCAGATGCCATCGCAGCGATGCGCCCGGGCGGCTATCTGATCAACACGGCGCGCGGTGATGTGGTGGATGAGACAGCATTGGCGAAGGCGCTGCATGATGGTGTGATCGGCGGCGCTGGTCTTGATGCCTTTCAGGGTGAACCGCAGATCAATCGAGATTTGCTGTCAGCGCCGAACACAGTGCTGTTGCCGCATCTGGGGTCTGCGACGGAAGAAACACGGGTCGCCATGGGCATGAAAGTGGTTGAAAATGCGCGTGCCTTTGCTGCTGGTTCTGCGCTGCCCGACAAGGCAGGCTGATCATGCCGCTGTCCAGCTGGCATGCTGCTGCCCGCGCGGCTTTTACGGGCGCACTTGAGGCTGGCCATCCCCGCGCAGTCACTACCCAAGCGATGGCACGGCTTGATGATGCGCCGACTTATATTATCGCTATTGGCAAGGCCGCTGCGGCCATGGCGCAGGCCGTGCGGGATACCGGTTGTACTGCGCCGGGAATTGTTGTGACGCATGATGAGGGGTTTGCCGAAATCGACAACATGCGCTGCTTTGCCAGTGCCCACCCGGTGCCTGATGCGCGCGGCCTTGCCGCCAGTGAGGCGGTGATCCGTGCGGCAAACGAGCTGGGTGCAGATGATCATTTGCTGTTGTTGATCAGTGGCGGTGGATCGGCCTTGCTGCCCGCACCGACAGACGGGGTGACGCTGGAAGACAAGATGGCGTTGAACGCGGCCCTGTTGGCAAGCGGCCTTGATATCCACGCCATGAACGCTGTGCGGCGGTTGTTCTCGCGCCTTAAGGGCGGGCGGCTGGCCCGGCTGGCGGCGCCGGCCAGGATCACCCAGCTTTTGCTGTCAGATGTGCCCGGTGACCGGCTGGAATCAATCGCCAGCGGTCCGGCTGTGTGCGACCCGGTACCGCTGGAACAGGTGCTGGTAATGATTGCCGATCATGCGCTGGACAGGCTGGATGTGGTTGCGCGTATGGTGCCACGCATTGCGGAAGGAACGGCTGATCTGCCCCTACGCGAAGGTGATCCGGCGTTGCGGCTGGTCGACACCCATCTGCTGGCCAGCAATGATCTTTGTCGCACAGCTGCCACCACCAGCCTTGCTGCGCATTTCGCCGATGCCGCGCGCCTTGACCTGCCTGATCTGGCCGGGGATGCAGCCACGCTGGCCCGATCCTTGGCCCGATCCTTGGCCCGATCCTTGGCCCACCACGTATCTGATACATCATCGCCTGACAGGATGCTGTTCGGTGTGACCGGTGGAGAGACGACGGTAAAGCTCGACAAGATGTCGGGGAAGGGTGGGCGTGCGCAGGAAATGGTGCTGGCCTTCGCCGATGAAATGCACCGTCTTGGCGCCGAGGCTCCGCCGCGCTGGCTGGTGCTTGTCGGCGGCACTGATGGTCGGGACGGGCCAACAGATTCAGCAGGTGCAATGATCGGTGCGGCTGATCCATTTGATGCCACCGCCGCCGCGCGCGCGTTGCAAAATCATGATTCATACACCTATCTGGCAGCACATGATCAGCTGTTGGAGGCTATGCCAACAGGTACAAATCTGGGTGACATAGCCATTTTCCTGACGGCGGGGGCCCTCTATGAAGAATAGTGATCTGAAGACATGGGGCGCACGCGCTGCTGCGTGGTCGGCTGACTATCTGGACAATTTGCGCGACCGGCCGGTTCGCCCGGCAACGCGCCCTGGCGATGTGCGTGCCAGCCTGCCCGCTGCCCCGCCGATGGAAGCGGAATCGGTCGAGACCGTATTTGCAGACTTTGAAAGCCTGGTGGTGCCACATATGACGAATTGGCAACACCCGCGATTTTTTGCGTATTTTCCGGCCAATTCCAGCCCGCCCTCGGTATTGGCTGAATGGCTGACAGCAACGCTGGCTGCCCAGTGCATGCTGTGGCAGACATCACCCGCCGGCACTGAAATGGAAACACATGTGCTGGACTGGTTGCGCCAGATGACGGGTATCGGCGAGGGGTGGCACGGGGTCATTCAGGGCGGGGCCGGTCTTGCGACACTGTCCGCAATTCTGACAGCACGCGACAAGGCGCTGGACTGGCAGTCCAAAGAGGCCGGCTTGTTCGGCCAGAAACGTCTGCGCATCTATGCCAGCAGCCATATGCATTCTTCGGTTGAAAAGGCCGTGTTCCTGTCGGGGATCGGACGGGACAATCTTGTAAAGATCGCGGCTGATGACGAGGGGGCAATGAAGGCGGATGCCTTTCAGGCGGCCATTGATGGGGACCGTGCTGCTGGTCATATCCCGTGTGCCGTGGTCGCTGTTCTGGGCAGCACCGGTGTCGGTGTCAGCGACCGGCTGACTGAAATTTTGCCGATCGCCCGCGCAGAAGGCCTGTTTTCCCATGTGGATGCTGCGTGGGCGGGCTCGGCGTTGATCTGCCCCGAACTGCGTGACTTTGCGCGCGGCATAGAGCTGGCGGATTCGGTGGTCATGAATCCGCACAAGTGGCTGATGACCAATTTTGACTGTTCGGCACATTTTGTGAAATCGGTTGATGACTTCAAGAAAACCATGTCGATCACGCCGGCCTATCTGATGACGCAGGATGCCGACGACATAACTGATTATTCGCAGATGACGATGGAGCTGGGGCGTCGGTTCCGTGCACTGAAATTATGGTTCGTGATCCGTTGTTACGGTGTCAGCGGTCTGCAAAAGATCATCCGTGATCATGTGCGCTGGACGGCTGAACTGGCAGACAGACTGGCCGCAACACAAGGTTTTGAGATTACCAGCCCGCCGCGCCTTGGCCTGTTCAGTTTCCGGATCAGGCCCGCAACCGTGTCGGATGGCGAAGCGCTGGATGCGCTGAATGCAAAGCTGGTTGACGCGATAAATGGCGACGGCACGCTTTATCTGACGCAGACAGTGCATGATGGACGTTATGTCATACGCGTCAGTGTCGGCACAACAGGCACCACGGCTGACGATATCGACATCGTTTACAAGAAGATTGTTGAACTGGCGGAACCGCTGCAGGGCATATGAAGCGAAGAGGCCATTCTGTTGAAAAAGCCATTCTGTTGAAAAAGCCGGGCGGTAAAGCAAAGGAAAACCGCCCGGCCTTCGCACATCCGCGTGATGTGATCCGGTGCGCTGCTCCCCCAAGCCCGCTGCCAAACCCTGTTCACCACACGGAACACCTGAACGTCACCCATCTGGCTAAGGCTTTCCGGCGTGAATGCAAAGGAAA
>JADHLH010000078.1 GCA_016780765.1 Alphaproteobacteria bacterium
AAGCACTAGTGTCGAATAATTTGAATAATTGGCGTTGATAAATTCCTGGAGCAGTGCGAACGGTATCACCCCGACAATTGGCCCCCATAAACGTCCGGTGCCACCAAGCAGCGCCATGATCACAACGATGAAAGAAAGTTCAGGCGAGAATACGCCATTCGGCTCAATATAGGTATAACGAGGTGCTATCAGTGCACCAACAAGCGCTGCAACAAAGCCTGAAAAGGTGAACAGGATAACCTTCGACATCGCCGTATTGATACCCACATGGCGCGCCACTGTTTCATCGTTACCTATAATTCGCAGCGCAAATCCAAGCCGCGATCGGTTAACCCACCACCCAACCAGATAGACAACCGCGGCAAGGATAATCAGATAAAGATAAATGTCCGTCTCGGTAAGATCAGTCAGGACATATAGCCCACGGGAACCGGTAAAATTGTTCTGAATCCACGAAACGAGCGTACGGATCATTTCGGCCAGCCCCAGCGTGAAGATTACGAAATACACCCCGGACAGCCGTAATGTCGCAATGCCGATCAGGAAGGCCAATACAGCTCCAACCAGCGGGGCGATGGCAACCATCGTCCAGAAGCCCAGATTATAGTCCGACATGCCGGTGCCGACCAGATATCCGCCAACCCCGAAAAAGGCTGCCGTTGCAAGCGATATGTAATGCGTTGGTCCGGAAAACAGTGCCCAGCTTGTCGACAGCACAGTAAACATGGCGATGGTCAGAGCGATTGACATCCAGTAGCCATTCGCCACCAGCGGCACGCATGCTGCGAGCAGCAGCAACACGCCTGCCCAAACAAGCGACGAGATGTTTGCATCACGGCTCATGACGGCTTCCTTCCAAACAATCCTTGCGGACGAAACAGCAGAACCAGCACAAAAATCGCATAGGCAGCCGCAAGTGTCAGACCGGGATCAATCAGGCGCGCCACAGTGGTTTCGATAAGACCAAGGATCAATGCCGCGATGATGGCGCCACGAATGTCGCCTACGCCGCCCATGATGATGATGATCAGCGCCTTCATTGTGAAGATCACACCGACCGAGGCATCAAGCGTAATAAATGTTGAGATCAGCGTTCCGCCCATGGTTGTCACAGCGCCGCCAAGTGCAAAGGCCAATGCTGACATCTTCGGCACATTGATGCCGACAAGGCCACTGGCCTCGGTGCTGACCGAAACCGCCCGCATCGCCATGCCCGGCCTTGTGAAATAAAGCCAGAACCACAGCACCCCACCGATCAGTACGGCAAAGCAAAAAGCCACAATGCGGTTCAACGCAAACGTTTCGCCAATGATCTCGAACGGCTCGGCAAGATAGGAATATGTGAAATACTCTCCATGAATCGACACCATGATGCCGACCAGCGCAAAGCTCATTCCGAATGTGGCAAGGATAGAATCAACCTCAAGCTGTCCCTGGTTTTTCGCACGCCGCACCAACGGGCGCAGAAGAACCTTGTAGATCACCCAGTTGCCAAAGAAAGCCAGTGGCGCAACGATCAGCATTGTCATGATCGGGCTGATGGCATCGGCAACAAATATCCAGAAGGCCGCCAAGGCACCAATCACCAGAAACTCGCCATTCGCAAGGTTCATGATTTTGGCAACGCCATATTGCAGGTTCAGACCAAACGCGATCAACGCATAGGTCCCGCCTAACAATAGCCCCGTGATGATTATATCCATCTAGCCTCACCCCATGATGAAGGTTCCGTCAAGCGCAGGCACGTGCCTGAACGCGTTCACTCGGAAAGCATGGGAAAAATAAATGAAGATGAAGACGGCCACCTGCATGGCGGCCGACTTCACTGAATGTTTTGGTTACTTCCAGCCGTCTTTGGCGACAATTGGCGCAGCGCCGTCCATCTGCGAGGACTTTACACCGCGGAACTTGCCACCCTGCCACTGACCGACAGTCCAGTATTTGTTTGAAATCTGGTTATCGAAACTGATCGTACCCATGATCGTATCGAAGCTGTTGTCTTTGATGTACTGGGTGACAGTTGCCCGATCGATGGTGCCTGCACCCTCAATCGCCTGGCCAAGGATTTCCAGAGACGCATAGGTATTGGCAGACGCCCACCCATCGGCAACCTTGCCGGTGACTTCCTTATGTGCCTTGAAGTATTCCTGTATCTTGGCTGAATCCTGGTTCACACCACCAGCGCCAAAAACACCATCGATCTTTGATCCAAACTTGCCGCCAAAAGCCGGGAAACAAGTGGCCACCGCTGTGTAATACATCTTCACATCCAGATCCTGAATGATCGCCTGCTCGGTCAGCCCAAATGTATCCGGCGGATAGGACCATGCAATGAACGCATCCGGATTGCTGTCCTTTGCCCCCTTGATGATGGGCGACAGGTCAGGAGTACCGAGCGGATAAGACTTGTCATAGACGATGTCGTAGCCAGCCTCTTCAAGGCGCGGACGGGCAGCTTCCGCAAGTTCGATACCAAACGCGTCAGCCACATTGACCATGGCGACGCGATTGCCGATCGTGCCGGCCGCACGCATGTCATCAAGGATATCGATCACTGATTCCGTGAATGATGTCGTGTTGCCAAGGGTGAAGAACAAATTGTCATAACGCGCTGTCAACTCGGGCATCTTGTCTGAAATCGCCGACACAGCAATGTGCGGGTAGTTGTATTTGGCATAGATCGGAGCTGCAGCCAGATTGAAGCCTGTCCCGTAAGGTGCGACGATGAAATCGACCTTGTCGACCTCGGCCAGACGCTGGGCGGCCTTGATATGCTCACCCGGGTTGGTCTTGTCATCATATTCAATGACTTCGATCATCATCTTCTTGCCGCCTACATTCAGCCCGCCACGCGCATTGACCTGCTTTGACCACAGCTCAACATTTGGCCACTGGGTAACGGTTGCACCACCAGCAAGTGGACCGGACTTTGGCGCCACAGCACCAAGTTTGATCACATCCGCGGCGTGCGCAGAAAATGCAAGGAGTGAGGCAACTGAAGCAGTCACTACGCCCTTGAAGACAGTTTTCAACATAGTTTTCCTCCAAAAATAATTACCAGCCGCCCGGTGCTGTCCGGGCTGTCCTGTCGTGATAACACGCATGAAACCTTAGGTAACAATTCGGTCCCCGCAAAGAAAATTGCGGCTGGATTTATTTAATGAATTCATTTTTTTAAATTATGTATTCAAATATGCCCGAAATCCGTGATAAGATTTCAGGATGGTGTTTAATGAATTCATATTCATACCGGCCAATTCTGATTGAAATCAATAAACGCCGAATCGCCAAGGAGAGGGAGATATGGACCACTCGACACAAGGATCCCGTCAAGCCAACAGCGAGGAAGCTGTCGTTGATGCCATCCGCCGAATGATTGTTGAAAGTCGGTTTGATGAAGATGGACGGATCACTGAAAGCAGTCTCAGCCGAAAACTGGGGGCATCGCGGACGCCGGTTCGCATGGCACTTAAACTTCTCCATGCTGAGGGCATACTGATCAAGCTTGAGGGGCGTGGTTACAGGGCAAGGCTGTTCAGTGAAGAGGCACATGTTCACGCCACCGAAGTTCGCGGCGTACTGGAAGGACTGGCCGCGCAGCGGCTGGCCCGCAACGGTTTGTCATCCCTGAACAGAGAGCGGCTCGACAAATCGGTCGAGGCCACTGGTGCCATCATTACCCGGGGTATCATCGATAACGAGGCAATCGAGGCTTTTGCTGTTGCCAACCTGATCTTTCACCGAACAATCATGCAGGGAAGCGACAACCCATTTATCGAGGACTGCCTGCGCCGGTTGAAGGTGATGCCGGACAGCGGCATTGGCGAGGTGCTGGCAAGCAGTCGGGTCAACTGGTCACTGAACCGCATCATTGTCAGTCACAGCCAGCACCTGATCATCAAGAAAGCCCTAGAGGCAGGTGACGGCGTGCGCGCCTTCAATATGATGCGCGAACATTCCAGCACGCCAGCCGAGTATCACGAACTCTTTTAGCCTATTGTGTTTAAGATAAATCAGTCTCACGATGACAGCATGATACCAGTCCCTAATCGTGTGCCTGATCAACCCGAAGTTCATGCAGGCTGATGTCGTCATTATAGGGGGTGGCCCTGTCGGTGTAGGCCTTGCCATTGATCTTGCGATCAATGGTGTCAGCAGTGTGGTCGTTGAGCGCCATGAGACAATCCAGAAAATTCCCAAGGGCCAAAACCTGACTCCGCGCACAGGTGAGCATTTTCGCCGGTGGGGCGTCACCGAGGCAATTCGTGCTGCCTCGCCAATCCCGCGAAATTATGGCAGCGGCGGGATCGCCACATATGGCACCTTCCTGTCAGACTACCATTATGAATGGTTCAATCGGGCGAAGATCATTGACTACTACGCGGCGACCAATGAACGGTTGCCCCAATATGAGACCGAGTCCGTTCTGCGTGCCCGCGCCGCCGAATTTGACCAGATCACCTTCTTGACGGGGTGGAACTTCCAGTCCGCCGAGGCACATACCGACGGCGTTATCGTCACAATCACCGACACCCATAGCAAGCAGATACGCCAGCTTTCTGCTGCCTATCTGGTCGGGTGCGATGGTGCACGCTCTCAGGTGCGCGAAGCAGCCGGCATATCCCAGACGACAGACCCGCATGATCGGCTGATGGCACTGCTGGTGTTCAATTCAAGCCAGCTTGACAAAAAGCTGTCAGTCTATGGCGACAAGACGATTTTCAACGCCATCAATCCGGATATGAAAGGGTACTGGCAATTCCTTGGTCGGGTAGATTTGGAAGGCAACTGGTTTTTCCATGCGCCGGTGCCAGCTGGCACGACACGCGACAATTTCGACTTCCACGCCTTTCTTGAAAAAGCGGTCGGCGCCCAGATTGATGTTGATTTCGAATATGTAGGTTTCTGGGAACTGCGGCTCAGCCTCGCCGACAATTATGGCAAGGGCCGGATATTCATCGCTGGTGACGCGGCGCATTCACATCCGCCCTATGGCGGCTATGGGGTGAATACCGGTTTTGAGGATGCCCGCAACCTGTCATGGAAACTCACCGCCTGCTTGCAGGGTTGGGGCGGCACACATCTCCTGGCAAGCTATTCGGCCGAGCGGCATCCTGTCTTTGCTTCCACTCGTGACGATTTCATCTTGAAATCCATCATCGAGGACCGTGAATTCACCGAGGCTTATAACCCCGAAAAGGACTTGAAGGCTTTCGAAAATGCCTGGGCGCAACGTGCAGCGGGCGACGACAGTATGGTGACACAATATTTGCCGCATTACGCCGGATCGCCGATTGTCTGCGGACAGCCAGAGGCGCGTTCTGGCGCCACAGGCAAGCATGGCTTTGTGGCACAGGCAGGCCACCATTTGTCACCATTGCCGCTGTCGGGTGATGATGAATTGTGGGATCACCTCGGTGCCGGCTTCACCCTGATGAACCTGACAGGTGATACCATCCTGACAGAGGCGTTTTCATCCGCTGCCGCGGCGCGTGGCGCGCCTCTTAAAACCCTTGATCTGGCGAAGACAGGGCTTTCGGATAGCTATAAGGCCGAGGCCATTCTGGTCAGGCCCGACCACTTCATAGCCTGGACAGGGTCACATGCTGATGCGGATGCTGCAAGAATACTGGATCACGCCATCGGAAAGTTTGGAGACGATCAATGACAGCCGAATCAGGACATCACTACATCGCTGGCGCGTGGGTCTCGGACGCACCAAACAGTATGTCACACGTTGAAAACCCGTCCGATGGCAGCATTATTGGAACAGCGCCCAACGGGTCGGCCGATCTTGCTGACCGGGCAGTAATGGCCGCGCGAGACGCCTTCGAGACAACGGATTGGCAAAGCAACCCGCGCCAGCGCGCTGCTGCCCTGCTCGAATTTGCCAACATCCTTGAAAACAGGGCTGACGAGATCGCTGCCCTGATGGCCCGTGAAAATGGCAAGGTTATCAGCCAGGCCCGTCACGAGGTCGCTGCTGGTTATGGCGAGGCAAGATACTATGCCGGGGTCGCCCGCAATGTCTTTGGCCGCACCTTCGAAAGTGGCGAAGGCAAGCTCAGCCTTATGACCCGCGAGCCGTCAGGGGTCGTCTCTGTGATCGTGCCATGGAACGCGCCCGTGACACTTCTGGTGCGCTCGGTGGCACCAGCACTCGCAGCAGGTTGCTCGGTCGTAATAAAGCCGGCACCACAGACCCCGCTCACCAACGCTGCCGTCATGGCTTGCTTCCACGAAGCATTTTCGCTCCCGCCGGGCATCGTCAATTCGGTAAACGAACATGGCACCGAGGTTGGAACGGTCCTGTCAACGCATCCGGAAGTTGACGTGATTTCATTCACCGGTTCGTCACGCACCGGCAAGATCATCATGGCCAACGCGGCCAGCACCATCAAACATGTCTCACTTGAACTTGGCGGCAAGGCACCGGCGCTTGTCTTCGATGACGCTGACCTCGACAAATCGGTGGCTGAAGTCCGCCGCGGTGTGTTGGCTTTGAACGGTCAGATGTGCACCTGCATCAGCCGTATTCTGGTTCAGGACAGCGTCTATGACAGCATGAGGACCCGTCTGACAGATGCACTCACTTCGGCGAAAGCAGGCGATGCCAGCGACAATACAACGGAACTCGGCCCAATCATTGACGCTGCAAACCAGCAACGCCTTGCCGGCATCATCGACCGTGCCGCCAGCGAAGCAGACATGGTTGTTCATGGCGGCCTTGGGCAAGGTGACCTTGCCAAGGGATATTTCATCACACCATCGATGTTCGAAATCGATGATGCAGGCCACGATCTGGTTCAGGATGAACTCTTCGGTCCAATCGTCTCGTTGGAGCGGTTTGGCACCGAGGAGGAGGCGCTTGCCAAGGCAAACGCCACCCGCTACGGGCTGGCAGCATCCGTCTATACATCCGATCTTAACCGGTCCATGCGGATGGGCAGAAAACTACAGTTCGGTACAGTCTGGATGAACTGCCACAACCGCCTTCTGGCCGAGGTCGAGACAGGCGGATATAGAGAGAGCGGTATCGGCAGGCTTCATGGCATTGAGGCGATGAATGACTTTCTTGAGACCAAACATATCTATCTCGAAACAGAAAACTGATGCCGACGATCAATTATCTTGCCCGCATCGAATTTGATTTTGGGGCTATCAACAATCTTGGCACCGAAATCGAAAGGATGGGGCTGAAACGACCTCTTCTTGTCACAGACAGAGGCATTGCAGATGTCGGCATCCTGCAGCGCGCCCTCGACGCTGCCGCGCCATCGCGGCCTGTTGTTTATGACGCCACTACCGAGAACCCCACCGAACAATCGTTGCTGGCATGTCTGGACATCTGGAATGACAAGGGGTGCGACGGAGTTATCGCTCTTGGCGGTGGCTCGCCCATCGATCTGGCAAAAGCGGTCTCATTGCTTTCCAGCCATGGCGGCAATCTGGCGGACTACAACGTTAAGATGGGCGGGTCGGCAAAGATCGGCAGGGTCTCACCTCAGATTGCCATTCCCACCGCCGCCGGCACCGGGGCCGAGGTCGGTCGAGCCTGCGTAATGAGCCTTCTGGACGGAAGCAAGATTATAGCGGTGAACCTGAATTTGCTAGCCGATCTGGTGATCTGCGATCCGGAACTTACTCTGTCGTTGCCGCCACGCCTGACCGCCGCCACCGGTATTGATGCCCTGAGCCACGGTGTAGAGACCTATTGCAGCACATGGGAGAATCCACCAGCCGCCGCCATCGGGCTCGAGGCTGTCCGCCGTGCAGCAAATTGGTTGCCTATTGCTGTAGAGAATGGTGCTGATCGCACCGCCCGCCGGGAAATGATGATGGCCTCGCTGATGGGTGGCATGTGTTTGCAAAAAGCGCTCGGCGGCGCACATGCTATGGCCACCCCGCTTGGCGAACTTCACCTTCATCACGGCACCCTTATCGGAATTTTGCTGCCACACATCCTGCGTTTCAACAAAGGCTATGCCGATGCGGCATTTGACGATTTGCGCCATGCTATGGGTGTGCCTTTGGCAACCGATCTTGATGACTGGATGACAGGGTTTGTCGCCGGCATTGGCCTGCCAACGACTTTGTCAACACTCGGGGTGCAGCAGGCTGTCCTTCCGTCGATTGCCGAAAAGGCAGCGAGGGATCATCTTTCGGCAACCAATCCGCGGCCAGCTGATGCGCGCGACTATCTGCAGCTTCTGAGTGACGCTATGTAGCGATCACAAGGTGCCAACTTGTTCATCTGGTAAACGGCATCGCATCTTGAATACAGCATGGACAGGCGTGTCTTTTATGCTGAACCGCCTTGTCTGTGCGCGGCCACTGCTGCGGCAGCGGCAATTGCTGCGGTTTTCGTCTGGTCGATATCTGCATCAGTTATTGTAAGCGATGGATAAACCTTGCTCGGCGCTTTCAAAATACTATGCGCGCGCAAAACGCTGTTATAGATCGCCCCGCTTTCAGCATCTTTATGTTTGGCCGTTCGATAATCAATGCACGCCGCATCGGTAAACATAATATCGAAAAGTGTTGAATCCCCACAAATCTGATGATCGATCCCGGCATTGGACAAGGCGTCGGATTGCACGTTTTGAATGGCCGTGCCTATCTCTCTCAGCTTCGTGTAACTGCCTGGACGACGCAGGATTTCCATTGTCTTCAGCCCCGCAACCGCGGCAATCGGGTTTCCCGCCAGTGTGCCAAGTTGCATGAGCCATTTATCGGAACCAACAACAGACTTGTCGAAATGTTGCATGATCTCGGCACGCGCGCCAAGCGCCGCAAGAGGAAAGCCGCCGCCGATAACTTTGCCCAGAGTGCATATGTCTGGCGTCACCCCATAGCGTTCTTGCGCACCGCCATAAGCAAGGCGAAACCCGGTAACGATCTCGTCAAAAATCAATAGAACATTGTGTTTGTCGCAGAGGGCCCGAAGACCTTCAAGAAATCCTGGCTTTGGCGCTATGATGCGCTGCAAAGGCTCAGCGATTATGGCGGCGATGTCATCATGTTCAGCCAACAGCGATGCCACAGCCTCAAGATCGTTAAATGGCGCGATCAGTGTCTGGTCAATGACGCTGTCGGGTATCCCGGCACTGTCGGGTATGGCCTGGGGGAAATTCACCTCAATTTCAGGGGCGAGGCTCATTTGCGCCTCAGGACTCATCCCGTGATAACCACCTTCGAATTTCAGGATGCGGGTCTTGCCCGTATAAGCGCGCGCCAGGCGGATGGCATACATATCCGCTTCGCTGCCAGAGGTCACGAACCTGACCTGTTCAACACAAGCCATTGCCCCGCCAATCTCTTCGGCAAGTTCAATGCCGCGGGCATTGTTGGTAAAGAACGTCATGCCCAGCGGCAATTGTTCCAGCACCGCCTCCAGGACTTCAGGATGCCCATGCCCAACCAGCATCGGGCCTGACCCGATCAGGTAATCGACATATTCGTTGCCGTTTTCATCCCAGACATGGCTGCCTTTGCCACTGGCAATGATCACACTATGGTCAAAATTTCCAAAACCACTGGCGGGCAATACCTCTTTCGCGATAGCGGCCCACTCATCCTGGGTATGTATGCGGTTCATTTTCTCATCCCATCACAAATTCAGCGTGTTCCCAAAACACTCTGCAACAAGCCACCCTGTGCGACATGCGGCGCAGATCACAGATACAAAAGCAAATGACGTGTTCCCCTAATGAAATGGGGCCGTCAACATCAAGGACAGCCCCATTTGTTTTTGTCACAAACCT
>JADHLH010000079.1 GCA_016780765.1 Alphaproteobacteria bacterium
ATTACTGCCTATCGCAGTGAGATGGATACAGTGGCTGGCTTCATTGAGGATGAGTGCCATAAAGACCCATCCCAGAAGTCATCTGTGGCCAGTCTCTATGAGCAATATGCAAGTTGGTGCAAGACGCAAGACAAACACCCTCGCACCAAAGTGCAATTTGGCAGTGCGCTGAAGTCACAAGGCTATGCACAAGTCCGTGACAGCACAGGCCGATACTGGCAAGGGCTGACCACATTCGCGGTCACCTGACCCCCCCCCTCAATCAAGTGTCAGGGCAGTGAGACATAAAGCTGCCCTGTCCGCACCTTCCATGACAAGAATGACAACAATGACAAGGTTTCCATAAACCTCTGCCAATCACTCTCATGGGCGACTTTTCAGATTCCTTGTCATTCTTGTCATCTTTGTCATTCAGCGAAGGGTAATAAATATATCTACCCCCTCGTTATGAACACCGGCAGTGACAGCACCGGCAAATGGGCATGTCAGTGACCCATTGGGTTGCACCAAACGACAACTGTCTGTGGTTACCTATCCTGTGCCCCAATCTGTGTAACAGCCTGTGAATATATACGTAGGCACCGGGGGTAGTTCATGCCCCGGCCATCACTGATGTATAAACTGATGTACATATCGTGCCTGTTGACTGTGACTCAGTGATACGTAACCTTCTGATATCGCCTACATCGTATGTGGTGATGGCGCATGGGCTAGGTATCTATAGCCTCTCGGGTGCGCCAATCATCTACACAAATGATGTGTTAACACATTGTAATTGAAGCATTGTTGTTGTTTCGATGAAGGTGTGGGTAGACCATATGGTAGACCATTTCAGCACGTATATTTACCAGAAGCGTGGCTTTTACTACTTCTCCCGCCGTGTGCCGAAGGAAGTACAGCCATTGCATGGTAAGCAGCGCATCGTGCTTGCGCTGAACACTCGCAGCCGTGCCAAGGCTCTCAAATACTCTCAGGTCATATGCCAGCGATTGGATGAACGCTGGCTTCCCATGCGTCTTGATGCGATGGGGCTTGGCAATGTGATTGTAGATGATGTGAAGCAGCAAACTGCTCCGCTGCTGTCAGAAGCGTTCACACATTACCTGCAGCTAAAAGGCATTGGGAAGGCAAAGGCATTCTATCACACAGCATCAAGAAACGTTGGCGTGGTGATAGACCAACTTGGTGACAGGCCTCTCTTTGACTACTCCACGGTCGATGCTGGCAAAGTGCGGGATGCACTTATGCTGGGTATGGTGCAATTCTCTCCTACCTCCCCCATCATTACACCGTCAGCGCGCCCAGCGGAACCCGCGGTCTGACAGCCGTCTTTGCACCCGCCCCGGATAGTCCGTCACAATCGCATCAACGCGCAGATCAATCATCGCGTTGATATCCGCCGGTTCATTCACCGTCCAGACAGCCACACACAGTCCAAGTTCGCGCGCCCGTACCAGATCATGCGCGGTGATTTCGCTAAAATGCGGACACCAGAGCGCACCGCCCGGAATGAGCGTGTTCGCGGAACAATTGCTCAAGCGCTTTTGGATCGAGGATGGGGCAAGCCAAAGGTGGAAGTGGTCAACGAGGGTGGTGGTGGGTATTTGGAAGCATTAGGACAAGCAAATCACACGGCATCATGTCTATAATATGTCTTATATAAAATTTAACGATGCCCTGAACCTGAGGCAATTAAAGGATCCGCAATGGCTTGGATAAATGTGATTTCGTATGACGAAGCAGAAGGCAAAGTCAAAACGCTCTATGACCGGGTAAAGGGGCCTGACAACAACGTTGACAACATCATGATGATGCATTCGTTGCGCCCGCACTCGATGGAAGCACATATGACGATGTACAAATATGTGCTTCATCACACCGGCAATAGCATCCCCAAATGGTTTCTTGAAACACTTGGCGTGTGGGTAAGCCGTTTGAATGACTGTGATTATTGTGTGGAGCATCATTTTTCTGGACTGACGCGTCTCCTGTCGGATGATGCAAAATCTGCAAGCATCCGTAAGGCGATTGAGGCGCGCAATATCGACTTAGCCCCTTTGAATGATGCCCAGAAAGTGGCAATGGAATATGCCCGCCAAGTCACTCGTGACCCCGGTGGGATGCAGGAACACATCGTCCACCAACTTCGTGATGCGGGTTATTCAGATGGTGAAATTCTGGAGATCAATCAGGTGACTGCTTATTTCAACTACGCCAACCGGACTGTTTTGGGTCTTGGATGTTCCATTGATGGCGATATCGTAGGCCTCTCTCCGAATAAAAATGACGATCCTGATGACTGGAGCCACAGTTAGGTTGCGTGCTTCGAGGCGCAGTATCCCTGTTATCCACCCGCCCGTTATCAGGCGGCCCATTATCAGGCGGCAAGCAGAAAAGCTGGTGGCGCTGACGCCGCCGCATTGCTATCAATTACATGATTAAATATCAGGCTGAACGCAGCCGATAAGGGAGCGCTTGTGCGGCGGATATGATGAAGGTCACAGGGACATTCAGCGGTGATGCCAAGGATCGTGATGCAACACGCATTAAGGTATTTGCCGCAGAAACCTGGCCGCCCAAAATCTGTTGGAGAAAAGTGCCTTGGCTCATCTAAAGCTGGATAATGTACATAAGTCCTTTGGCGACACGAAAGTCATTCATGGGGTCGATCTTGACGTTGAGGACGGAGAATTCACCGTTTTTGTCGGCCCATCGGGATGCGGAAAATCAACCCTGCTGCGGATGATCGCCGGCCTCGAAGCCGTCACATCGGGCAGCTTGAGTATTGATCATGTCGATGTGACGAACGCGGACCCGTCAGATCGCGGCGTTGCAATGGTGTTTCAGTCCTATGCGCTGTACCCGCATATGAGCGTTTACGACAACATGGCCTTCGCGTTGAAGATGAACCGGATCGATACAGCAGAAGTCGACAAGCGCGTGCGACAGGCCGCAGATATTCTGGGCCTCAATGAATTACTGACCCGCAAGCCAAAGGCTCTGTCCGGCGGCCAACGCCAGCGCGTGGCGATCGGAAGATCGATCGTTCGCAAGCCAAAGATTTTCCTGTTTGATGAGCCCTTGTCGAATCTGGATGCAGAACTGCGCGTTCAGATGCGTCTGGAAATTGCCAAGCTGCATCGCGATCTTGGCGCAACGATGATCTATGTCACCCATGATCAGGTAGAGGCCATGACGCTGGCCACCCGGATCGTGATCCTGCGTAACGGGCTGATCGCGCAGGTGGGCCCTCCAAAGACACTCTATGAAGATTCCGACAATATGTTTGTTGGCGGTTTCATAGGCTCACCGCGGATGAATTTCTTGCGAGGACAGATCACCGGCGAAACAAAAACCGGCTTCAAGGTGACGCTGGACGGGTTTGACGGGACCAGCCTTACATTGGCGCGGGCGCGTGACAGAAAGCCCGAGAGCGAAAAAGTCATGGTGGGTGTGCGCCCCGAACATTTCTTGCCAACTGGCAAGATCAAGCTGGCTGTCAATGTCGATCTGATCGAGGATCTTGGCGGTACGTCCTTTGCCTATGTCAGTGCTGCTGACGGGACAGCTATCACTGTTGAGGTCAGAGACAATACCAACATACCAGCCAGTGGTGAGGCTCACATTGCGTTTGAGCCGGGCAATGCCTTCCTGTTTGACCGGGCAAGCGAACTGAGACTGTGATGACCGATCCATTGCACGAAGACGGCGCAACAGCAATTACGGCTGTTGCCGCTGACGGGCTGTATCGTGCCACCGTGCCGCGCGGTGAAGGCCGCCGGTTATATCTGTTCAGCCGGTTGGCACGCAGCTATCGCCTGTTTGATGGCTTGCCATCGGTCACCGGCGGATCAGCGCATTTTCGCCAGCATCCACTGACCGGGGAATGGATATCCTATTCAGGTGTCCGGCAAGGCCGAACCTTTTTGCCGCAAACCGCCGAATGCCCGCTATGTGCCATGACATCCGGCGAATTGAAAACCGATATTCCGGTTGATGATTATGAGGTGGCCATTTTCACCAACCGTTTTGCGGCATTGACAGAGGAGGCCAGCCTACCCCCTGACATGATGCTGGGAACGCGTCCGGGTACAGGTATCTGTGAAGTCGTGTCCTATAGCGCGGACCATCAGGCCAGCCTGTCGACCATCGAGCCGGACCGGGTTGCCCTTTTGCTGGATGCGCTGGCCATCCGCTGCACCGAACTGATGGCAAATGCCGACATCGCCTATGTCATGCCCTTTGAAAATCGAGGCCGCGAAATCGGGGTTACTCTGGACCATCCGCATGGCCAGATCTATGCGTTGCCGCACATACCGGACCGGATCAAAAAGGCTGCCGACGCTTTCCGCACGGATGACCCGCTTGCCGGTCTGTCGCAGCGCCTTCCAGAACAGCTGGTGCTGGCCAAAAACAAAAGCGGCATTGCCTTTGTGCCGCCCTGGGCCCGTTACCCGTTTGAAATCTGGATCGTGCCACACCAACAGGTGGCTGATCTCGCCGCGCTAGGCGCCGAAGCGCGGGCTGATATGGCAGCCCTTGTCAGCATCGCCGCTGGCAAACTGGATGCCGCTTTTGATGCGCCGATGCCCTATACATTTGCCTGGCAGATGGCACCGCGCGGCTATGCTGATGAGTTTCACCTCCATGCTGTCTTCCAGCCCTTGAAACGCGCAGCAGACAAGATGAAATATCTGGCAAGTGTGGAACAATTCACCGGGTTTTTTCTTGTTGATCTGCTGCCCGAGGCGGCGGCCGATATATTGAACGGGCAGGATGGCCAGCGTGGATGACGGGCTGAGGACGCGCTTTGCCGCGCATTTTGGCGGCGTTCCCGATGGTACCGGCACCGGATTTGGCCGCGTGAACATCATTGGCGACCATACTGACTATAATGACGGCTTTGTCATGCCCTGCATCCTGAGCCACCGGACGGAGGTTGCGATCAGGGCGCGCCCTGACAGATTGCTGAACGGCCTTTCAGGCGCCTTCGGACAGGCAGAGGCACAAATGGATGCCGCCACGAAAGGGCACTGGCTGGCCTATGCCGCCGGCGCGCTTGCCGTGACGGCCGAGATAGGCGTGCCGCAGGTCGGTATTGATTTGTTGGTGGACTCTACCGTGCCAGAGGGTGCCGGCGTATCCTCATCAGCAGCACTTGGCGTGGCGCTGGTGCGGGGGCTATGTGCTGCATTTTCGATCCCCGCGCCGCCAGCGCAGACAGTAGCCCGACTGGCGCAAAGAATCGAAAATGACTTTATCGGTCTGCAATGCGGGATCATGGACCATATGGTCAGCGCCACAGGCAAAGCCAGGTCGGCCATGCATCTTGATTGCCGCGACCTGTCCTACAATCTGCATTCGCTGCCTGCCGGGCATGTGTTTCTGGTCATTCATTCGGGCAGTGGCAGAAAGCTGTCCGAGGGCATCTATAATGAACGCGTTGCTGAATGCCGGGCAGCGGCTGAAGCGATGGGTGTCGCATCATTGCGCGACGCAGAGGCTGCGCAGATTGCCGATATAGATGACAAGCTGGTGCGCCAGCGGGCCCAACATGTCTTGAGCGAAAATGATCGCGTGAATGCGGCGGCACAGGCTCTTGCCAGCGCAGATGTGGTTACGCTCGGGGCGCTGATTACGGCAAGCCACCAATCGCTGGCAACGGATTACGAGGTATCATCAGCCCCGCTGGACATGCTGGTGAAAACAACCCTGTCCGCTGGGGCATTGGGATCACGGCTGACCGGTGCCGGCTTTGGGGGCTGCATTGTCTGTCTTGCGGCTGCCGATCTTGCCGACGATATTGTTGCCGCCGCCCAAGAGGCCGTTCCCGGATCCTGGTTGCTGGACAGTATCGCCTGCTGACCGCCGTTCGTTCAGGCAGGAGCGTCAAATGCGATGATGGCAAAGCCCGAAGGGAGAAGCTTTTCGCTTCCGTGAAACACGCTGATATTGCCCGCAAGCGCCATGAGATCAACGATCTTGTCGCTGTAATTCACCACAAAGCCTTTATTGCCAGCGCGCCGCAACCTGACTCCATCAGGCATATTGATTGTTGCAATGCCGGCCGCATGACAGGCATCACGCAACATCTGGTCAAGATATTGCGAGTCCGGCCAACCACACAGATAATCCAGCTGGCCGCGGCGTAACAGGGCCGGGCGGCCATCTATCGTTGATGCCAGAACTGCGGCATCACCCACGGGCGTGGCAAATTCGCGCCAGCGATGCAGATACCCCTGCCGGTCCCGCATCTCGACACGCAACCCCGCTGCAAGACTTTCCACATGGGAGATGCGCGCCGGGCTGATGGCATCAGGCAGCAGCGGTGCCAGTGTGTCCGGTATCGCAAAATCGCCTGTCTTTGATGCGGTGCGCGGGCCAAGTATGACACGGCTTGACGTTGTCGCCAGCGCGTTGGCCATTGCCTCATCACAAGTAAAGGTGCCAGGAACAAGGCACATGGCGTAATCTTCCATCCGGCTGGCTGCCATCGAGGGTGACAGAAAATCGACAGACAGCCCAAGCTGGCGCAACCCCCGATAGATGTCGAACACCAGACTGAAATAGTCAAAGGTCTCGCCTTGTGGCTGAATGTTCCAGGCCCAGGCTGACTCATAGTCGAAGACAATGGCGACATCGCCCTTTGTGGTGGTGGGCCATTCAACCTCGCGGATCAGCGCGGCGACGGCACTTGCCTCGGCAAAGCCCTCGGCGTGACTGCGGTCGGGGCGCAGCAAGCCGGCATGCATCTGTTCCTGCGCAAATGGCAGTTGGCGCCAGCGGAAATAGCTTACCGCCTCGGCACCATGGGCAAAGGCTTCAAGCGCCCACAGGCTTATCATCCCATCGCGGGGGGCGATGTTGTTGGGTGCCCAGTTCACCGGCCCGGGTTGCTGCTCCATGATCCACCAGCGGCCCCCGGATGTGGCGCGATACAGATCATGATGGAAGGCCTGAAAATCGGGATCCCCGCTTCGCGCAAAATGCAACCGGTGCGGTGTATCAAACAGATCACGCTGCTGGTCCAGAAAGCCGAGCGGGTAGGAATCCCATGATGAAATGTCCAGCTGCGCGCCAAGCGTGAAATGATCGAAATCCAGAATCCGACCCATGAAGTTGTGAATGATGTCCCGCCCCGGTGACAGCTCACGCAGGATATCAACCTGAAGCTTGTTGAATTCAGCCACCATCTGCGAGGTGAAACGGTAAAAATCAAGCCAATGGGCGGGGTTGGCTTCGGTTACAGTCTGATTTGGAAGCTCTACCTCGTCGAAGTGACGATATTGCATTGACCAGAAGACATTGCCCCAAGACCTGTTCAGCCGTTCAACCGACTGATAACGCTGGGCAAGCCAGTCACGAAATCCGGCCAGATCGACCGGGCTATAGGACAGGGTTGTATCATGGCATCCATACTCATTATCGGTTTGCCAACCGATGACCGCAGGATGCTGGCCACACTGCGCCGCAATAATGCGTGTGATACGTGCACATTCGCGCCGATACCCCATATGCGCAAAGCTGTAATGCCGCCGCGATCCAAAGCCGCGCTGCCTGCCATCCCGGCCAGTGGCCAGCATGTCGGGCATGGTGTCGACCAGCCATTTTGGCGGCGTGGCGGTCGGGGTGCAGAGAACCACCTTTATGTCGTGGCTGTGCAGCAGATCAAGAATATCCTGCAGCCAGTCCAGGTTGATGGTGCCCGGATCAGGTTCGGTTACACCCCAGGAAAATTCACCGATGCGGACAAAATCAATGCCAAGAGCGCGCATCTCTTCGGCATCTGACGGCCAGTCAGCGGCATCCCAATGTTCAGGAAAATAGCAAACACCCAGCTGTCCGCGCGTCACTGTGTCCATGCGGGCAACCAGTCGCGATGCGCGGTCAGCAGATCATTGGTCATGCTTCTGATCTGGGTGACATCCAGTTCGGCAGCGGTATGCGGGTCAAACATGGCAGCATGAAAAATATGTTCGCGATTTTCCTCGACCAGTGCGGCCACCACCAGCTCCTGAACATTGATGTTGGTGCGCATCATCGCGGCAAGCTGCGGCGGCAGTGCCCCGATACTGGTTGGCTGAATGCCATTGGAATCAACCATGCAAGGCACCTCGACGATGCAGTCAGAAGGCAGGTTGCTAATGACCCCGTCATTTCTGACATTGCCGTAGATCGTGGCCGGGCTATCGGTCATCTCGGCATTCATTATGACAGCGGCATATTCATTCGAGGCAACGATATCCATCTGCTCGCCAGCGCGCAGGCGGGCAAAATGATCATTCCATTCTGCAATCTGCTCTTCACAGCGGGTCGGGTATTCGTCCAGCGGAATGCCATAGCGTTCAATCAGATCATCCCGACCATCCTTGATAAACCAGGGGCAGTATTCGGCGAAATGTTCAGAACTTTCCGTCAGGAAATACCCCAGCTGGTCCATCATCTCGTAGCGCACCAAATTCGGGCAGCGTGGCCGCACCGGGTTTTCCTTGGGGATCACCTTGTCAGCATATTTCTGGCGTAACTCGGGATACAGATCACGCCAGCCACCATTGCCCATGCGCTGTTCAAAATTCAGGAAGAAGGCAACATGGTTGATACCGGCAACCCGGTAGCGCACATCCTCCATCGGAATGTCCAGGTCATGCGTCAGTTCAAACACAGTGTTTGGAACCGAATGGCACAGCCCGACTGTACGGATATCGGGGAAGCGGTCACTGATCGCCCAGCAGTTGATCGCCATCGGATTCACATATTGCAGCATGAGTGCATGCGGGCACAGCTCGGCCATGTCTGCGCACAGATCCCACAGGAACGGCACGGTTCTCAGCCCGCGCATGATGCCGCCAATCCCCAGTGTATCGGCAATGGTCTGGCGCAGCCCATATTGTTTCGGAATATCGAAATCGGTCACCGTGCATGGCTTGTAACCACCAATCTGGACAGAGACGATAACAAAATCTGCCCCGTCAAGTGCGGCACGGCGTGATGTGGTGGCCTCGATGCTGGCCCCGACCTTCAGCGTGTCTGCAAGCTGTCTTGCGACAAGTTCGGATTCGGCAAGCCGCCCTTCATCGATATCCATCAGCGCGATTTCGGCATCCTGCAGTGATGGCATCAACAGCGCATCCCCAAGGATATGACGCAAAAAAATAGTGGACCCCGCCCCGATAAAGGTAATTTTCGGCATATCATCTGATCCTATTGGTCATCAGCCCTTGGTCGCTCCAAGGGTCAGTCCGGCAATGAAATGTTTCTGCATCAGGAAGAACATCAGCACCGGCGGCATGGCCGCCAGAATGGCTGCAGCCGAAACCAGATGCCAGTTGCTGACAAACTGGCCGTTCAGGGCATTCAGACCGGCAGTCACCGGTTTCGAAGATTCGCCTTGGGTGAGGACAGTGGCCCAGAAGAAGTCATTCCAGACAAAAGTGAAAATCAGCACAGACAGCGCCGCAACGGCTGGCCGGACCAGCGGCAGAACAAGGTACCAGAAGATGTGCCATTCCTTGACACCGTCAATGCGCGCGCTCTCGATCAGGTCGAACGGCAGGGCGCGGATAAAGTTGCGCATGAACAATGTGCAAAAGCCTGTC
>JADHLH010000080.1 GCA_016780765.1 Alphaproteobacteria bacterium
CATCGCCGTTCTGGGGTCAATCCTTGGCGGTATCACCAACCCGACACCAGCTGCCGGGCTGGGCGCTGCCGGGGCGTTGATGCTGGCCGCATTCCGCAAGCTGACTGACGACCAGAAATCCACCAAGGTAATCTTGCAAGCCTCATATGCGGTGGTGATCTGTATTCTGATGGGCGTCAATTTCGATCTGCGCATCAGCACCGAACAGGTCTCGCCAGAAACATGGATTGCCTTCCTGTTTGCCTATGGCATGTATCTCTATGCGCTGTTCGGCCTTTTGATGGCCTGTCTGGTGCTGTATCAGGGTGACGTGTTGCGACCGGTTGTCCGCGAGACATCGAAGGTCACTTCGATGGTGTTCACCATCCTGATCGGATCGCAGGTACTGAACCTTGTGGTCATCTCGTATGGCGGCGAGCATTACATCCAGCAATATCTGCGCAGCTTTGACAATGAAATCACGATTTTCCTGATCGTGATGGTGCTGCTGTTCGTCCTTGGCTTTGTTCTGGACTTTCTCGAGATCATTTACATCGTCGTGCCGATTGTCGGGCCGGTCATCTATGGCGGCACCTTTGATCCGGCCTGGGTGACGATCATGATCGCGATCAATCTGCAGACATCATTCCTGACGCCGCCCTTCGGTTTTGCCCTGTTCTATCTACGCGGGGTTGCACCGCGAAGCGTGCGAACGCAAGACATCTATCGCGGTGTTCTGCCGTTCGTGGTGATCCAGATCGTCGGTCTGCTGATCCTGTGGTTCTTCCCCGAGATTGTCACCATCGTGCCGCAACTTCTGGATTGATAGCCATCGCGCAGCCTCAGAGCGCACACAGACTAACGGCCACCCGCGGGTGGCCGTTTCTTTTGGCGTTAACATTCTTGTGGGCCCGGTGAGGCCAGACTTATCGGGCCAGACTTACTAGGCTGGCGCGTTCTGCCCGCGGATGCCTTCAAGCGCCGTTTCCAGATGCGCCACCGTGCGATCGATGTCGGTCAGTTTGTCCATGCCAAACAGACCAATACGGAATGAGGCATAATCTTCACGCTCGCCACATTCCAGCGGCACACCAGCGGCGATCTGCAGCCCCTGCGCGGCAAAGGCCTTGCCAGTCTTGATGTCAGCATTTGGCGCAAAGCAGACAACAACGCTGGGCGCCTCGAACCCTGCAGCGGCAACCGACTTGTATTGATAGCTGTCCATCAGTTCGCGCACCTCGCGGCCAAGACGGATCTGCGCCTCTTTCAATGCCTCAAGCCCGAATGCCTCGGCTTCAACCAGCGCATCACGAAAATGGCGCAGCGCATCAGTCGGCATGGTGGCGTGATAGGCATGCGCCCCGCCTTCATAGGTTTCCATGATCTGCGTCCATTTCTTCAGATTATTGGCAAAGCTGGAACTGGTGGTGTCGTCAAGGCGCGCGCGGCCATGCGGCGACATCATCACCAGCGCGGCACAGGGCGATGCGCTCCACCCCTTTTGCGGCGCTGTCAGCAATACATCAACACCGGTTTTTTCCAGATTCACAAAGACGGTTCCGCTGGCCACACAGTCCAGAACAAACAAGCCGCCATGCTCATGCACCGCATCGGCAACCGCGCTGATAAAGCTGTCAGGCACCATCAGGCCGGCCGAGGTTTCAACATGCGGGCAGCAGACCACATCGGGCTTTTCTGACCGGATCGCGGCAATAATCTCGTCCAGCGGGACAGGTGCAAACGGCGCATCGCTTGTATCTTCCAGCTGGCGGGCCGCCAGAACCGTTGTCGACGTCGCCAGTCGGCCAGCCTCGATAATCTGCGACCAACGAAAGCTGAACCAGCCATTGCGGATCACCAGAACATTTGCATCTGTTGTGAACTGGCGCGCAATTGCTTCCATCCCGTAGGTACCACCACCCGGCACAACAGCCACAGAGACCGCCCCGTAAGCGGTCTTCATGATCCGCGAAATATCGCGCATCACCTGACCAAAGGCATCCGACATGGAATTCAGCGAGCGGTCCGAGAAAACCACCGAATATTCCAGCAGTCCATCTGGATCAATATCATCACGCAAAGCCGGCATGGCTATGTTCTCCCGACAGGTTGTTCAATACCCAGAAGATGGGGCATGTCGGCCAATGCGTCCAGCCTGTTTACCAAAAAATCCCTTTGCACTGGTGAAAGGATGAAATTCGCATCATTCATGTGGCCCGCTTTAATCATTTGCTGGCGATGGGGTGGATGGTATGGTCTGTGGACGCATCGGAGGTTCTATGACCGACAAAACCAGAATCCGTTTCCGCGATCTTGCCTTCACCGACGGCACGCCCCGCAAGGCGTTGCTGACGGCGTGTGTGGTCGGCACTGTGCTGACAATCATCAATCACGGTGACAACATCATGTCGGGGATTTATCCGCCCCCCTGGAAGGTATTGCTGACCTATTGCGTGCCCTTTTGCGTTACGACCTGGGGGGCGTTTCTTGGCAAACGCGCTGCGATCATCAAACAGCAACACACCGATGTCCTTTACGGCAGCACGCGCTGACAGCGTCACGCCATCGGCGTTTCGCGCAGTCTGAATGCTGTCATAAGACCGGCCACCGCGGTTGCAAGAATCAACAGAAACGCAAACCGGTAATCAGCGGCAGCATATTGGCGGGCACCATCGCTCACCGTGCCGTCCCACTGCAGATCAAGCGCCAGACCAACCAGCGGTTGCAGGATTGCGCCAGACGCCACAGTCGCCGAATTCACAATTCCGGTGGAGGCACCGGCAATGGCGGGGGGCATGACATCACGTACCAGACCAAAACACGCCGTCATGGCCCCGCCCGAAAGCCCGGTCAGGACAAGGAATATCTGCACCAGCCAGAAGGGCAGACCCGGCACAATAAAGATGATCGCCAGCAAAACGCTCACTAGCAAACAACCGGCAATCAGGATCGGCTTCCGGCGGCCTATGCGATCTGACATCCACCCGGAAAAAGGCGCACCGACCGCCCATCCCAGCAACAGCAACGACATGAAGAAAGCTGCCTCGGGCCGTGGCAAATCATAGGCTACCATCAAATAGGGGGTTCCCCACAGGCCGCCAATAACCAGCATGGGGCCGGCCATTGTTGCCGCGACAAACGCCATTTTCCAGACATCACGGCTGGCAAATGCCCCGCGCAGTGCCGTCCCCAGCTTTGCCCATTCCTGCCCCGCTTTCACCTGCCCGTCATTCACCTGCCCGTCATTCACCTGGCCGGTTTGCGGCGGCCGGTTGCGCACAAACAAAAAGACCAGCACCGCCAAAACCATCCCCATGGTGCCAAGCACCATCAGGCTGCTGCGCCAGCCATGCGCTTCAATAAAATAGGCAAGCGGTGCCTGCGCGGCCATTCCGCTGGCCATGGCGGTGAACATCGACAGACCAGCCAGAAAGGCGAAGCGGTGCGCCGGAAACCATGTAGAGGCCAGCGCCAGCGATCCCAGAAACCCGACGCTGGACCCTATGCCGATCAGAATGCGCCCAATGTATGCCGCCTCAAGGCTTTCCGCCGTGCCGAACAGGAATGATCCCGCTGCCGCAAGGCACAGCGCCGCCGACAACAGCCGCCGCGTGCCAAATGTTTCCAGCATCGCACCAAGTGGCACCTGCAAAAGAACATAGGGATAAAAATACAGCGCCGACAGGCTGCCAAGCATCGCCCCGCCAATGGCAAATTCCGTCATCAGGTCGGAAACCATGACCGATGGTGTGACACGGTGGAAAAAGGCATAGCCAAAGGAAATGGCTGCAAGGCTCCAGATGAACCATGCATAACCACCGCCAAGACGTGGGGCGTTGTCTTCAATGGCAGGAGAGGTCACGAGCATTATCCCTTGGAAATGGACAGTATATCAGCAGATCGCGCCAGCCTGCGCCAGCGCTTTGTCCTGCCGCTGTCATGCCAGGCCCGGGAATGCCAGGTGCGGCGGATGCCAGGTGCGGCGGATGATGATCACAGAAATCCGGAGTGTCGGGCGATTTCGCATTTGTGTTTTTCAGCCATTACGGGTGTAATCTTGGTCTGATCGTTGCTGCTTCACGGCTCAGCGCAGTTTCTGGCATAGATCAAACATCGATCACACATCGATCAAACATGGACCAGTCGAGGATCAGCAGATGAAGATCGAGGAGGCCATCACGTCAAGAAAGTCAGTGCGCGCCTTCACCAACACACCGGTGCCTCGCGAAACCGTTCAGCGCATTCTGGAAATGGCGCAGCGCGCGCCAAGTGGCACCAACACCCAGCCCTGGCATGTTCATGTTGCTGCTGGAACCGTCCGCGATGCGATTGTGGCCGAAGCCCATGACATGTTTCAGAATGGTGAAACAGACAGCTATGCCGCACATGACTACTATCCGGAGGTTTGGACCGACACCCACCGTGACCGCCGACGGCAGGTTGGCTGGGGTCTATATGGATTGCTTGGCATCCAGAAGGGTGACCGTGAAGGGTCCAAACGGCAGGCAGCACGCAACTATCTGCTGTTTGATGCACCTGTCGGTATCTTCGTTACCACTGATGCCTATTTGTGCCGCGGCAGCTGGTTTGATGTTGGCATGTATGTCCAGACCATCATGCTGGCAGCACGTGCCGAGGGGCTGCATACCTGCCCGCAAGCCAGCTGGATTGTGACCCCCGGTCCGGTGCGCCGGCACCTGAAGATTCCTGATGATCAGGCGCTGGTGGTTGGCATCGCCCTTGGTCATGAGGATGAAAACGCCATAGAGAACACCCTCGTCAGCGAACGTGCAGACGTTAAAGATATCGCGCATTTCCACGGCTTCTAGATACAGAAGCACCGCAGAACTCAAGAAAGCCTATCCGCCGTTTCATGATCCGGGGCCAGGACAGCCCGTTATTGCAGGAAGGATGCTTGCCATGATCCTACGTTTTGGGAAGCTGTTTCCGTGGCTGGTATTACTGGTCATCGGCATCGGCTGGGGTTTGGCATTTTCTCTGGCAAAAATGGGTATTCTTGCCGGCGGCATGCCCTTGGGCATGGTGTTCTGGCAGATGGTCCTGTCGATCTTCCTGACCCTTGTCATTGCCCGCCTGCAAGGCCGGCCTGTGCCGATGGACCGCCAGCATATCCGCAATTATCTGATCGTATCGGTTCTGGCATCCTCTATACCCAGCAGTTGCCTGATGTTTGCGGCCGGCCGGGTGCCCGCCGGGGTGGTTTCAATCACCATCGCGATTGTACCGATGCTGACCTATGCGCTTGCCGTTGGTCTGGGACGTGAAAGCCAGTCACTTGTCCGTCTGGCCGGCCTGTTCTGCGGCATTGGCGCCATCTTGCTGCTGGTGCTGCCGGAGGCCAGCCTTCCCGACAGGTCAGCGGTGCCGTGGATTCTGGTGGCCGCCATCGCCCCTACATGTCATGCGTTAAACAACATCAATCTGAGCCGCCCGGTGATGACGGACATTCACCCGTTGCACATCATCTTCGGGGCCAATCTGTTTGGCGCGATGACATTGCTGCCACTGGCGCTTGCCACCGGCCATTTCTTCGTTCCCTCATTGCCATTTGGCACGCTGGAATGGACGATTGTGGGAAATGGGGTGATCAACGTCCTGGCCTTTCTGGGCTTTATTTCAGTCATTCAGCTGGCTGGTCCGGTTTTCGCCAGCCAGACCGGGTATCTCGTGACGATCGCCGGTGTTGTCTGGGGGATGGCACTGTTTGGTGAAAGCCATTCCGGATGGGTCTGGACGTCGCTGACAGTCATGATCATCGGGTTATCGCTGGTCTCGCCCCGCAGGGCCGCAAGCACCTCGTGATCAGGAGTGCAACGTGATCAGGGGCATCTTCAGCCCATACCGTTACCTCTTGATGTTTGCCTGAATTTGTTGTCTGGCGGCTAGTTGTTGTCTGGTGGGCAGAATTCTGTGGCAAACACAACGATCAGGCAGCCTGCTTCGGTGTATGAGGTATGCGCGGTCACAGCGCGCAGCCAGACAAGGTCACCCGGACCATAGTGGATACCGTCATGATCAACCAGATCACCTCCAGGCATCAAAAATTCCTCATGCCCGATATGGCCATGCGCCTGTGTCGTGGTGCCGGGGCCATGCGGTACAGGTGAAAGCCGGTGCCAAGCGGCCTGTCGGTATCCAGCTGCAGCACTTCACCATCCTCCACACCGTTTGACATCAGGGTTCTGAACGGTGCGGTGTAGATGTTGGCAATCCGGCGATCGCCCGGATCAATCGCTTTCATCTCGTTTGACGGCTTTGGCATGGGCTGGTCCCCCTTGTCAGGCACAGTTGATTTGCCAGTGATGCTTTATCCGCCAGTGATGCTTTATCTACCAGTGATTCTGAACATGTATCGCTCGCCCTGACAGCAGCAGGCATTACCGCAACAGGCATTACCGCAACAGGCATTATCGCAACTGGCATTATATTATCGACAAACACCCGGCCCGACAAAAATCAGGTCCCGGCCTTTCATCAAATCCCGGCCTTTACACCGTTTGAACCAGCTGTTTGCCGCGCTCGAACACCAGCAAGGAACCGGTGATAACAAAGAAGCCGGTCCATTCCAGCGGGCTGAGCATCTGGCCCAGCAACAGGATGGCCACCAATGCGGCCAGCAGCGGGTCGACAAGCGTGACAACCGATGTGCGGGTGATGCCAATGATCCTCGATGATTCGAAGAATAGCAGATAACCCAGCATGAAAAACACGCCATTGCCCGCTATGGCCAGCCAGCCTGTGTTCGTGGCCGGCATCGCAACCGGCAGGACAGACGGCAATCCCAGCATCAAGGCGGCCAGAATGATGCAGCTCCACAGATTGGTGGCGAAATTGACCGATGACGCGCCAATGGTCTTGGCAAGACGGCTCGACACGATGGTAAACATCATCGCGCAGAACATCGCCGCAAAACTCAACCCGATGCCGAACATGTCACCGCCGCGCAAACTGTCATAAGACAGCAGCACCAGCCCGCCAGCCACGGCAACCAGTGAGGCCCACTGGATGCGCGAGATCCGCTCATTGCCCTGTGCATGTTCTACCAGCGCAATACCGATCGGATACATATACAGGATCATCATGGCCAGCCCGACATCCATAAAGCGCACCGCGCCATAAAGCCCGGCAATCATCGCAACGCCGAACATCGATGCCAGCATGATACGCCACAAATATTGGCGGTCAGGAAACAGCGCCTCGCGTTGCAGAATAACAATCGGCACCATAAACACCGCGCCAATCAGACAGCGGCTGACCAGCAGGATAATCAGCGAGGCGCCGGCATCCATGGCTATTTTGCCGGCACTCGGCACCACCGCAATGCAAAGGGACGAGATAACGGCAAGCCCAAGGCCAACCATGTCGGATGGTCTGCGTTCTTTCATGCCTGCACTCACGCTCATAACCAGACAACTGGCCCTGACAACGGGCCACGCTATGCATCTGCCGTAGATCCGCCTGCACCGCATCCGCACATCGAAATCTGACGGCGTGTCACAAGACGGGATGCCATGCACTATGCCGGGCGTATCTTTCCTCTAAAATGAAAATACCCCCGGCAGTCAAGGGAATTGAACTGCCGGGGGCTAGTAAATTCGCAATTCGGGTGCCATCGAAGTTGCGAACTGAAGGAAGGAAACAACACTCATGGGGGAGGTATGGGTGTTTGTTTCCTCAAAAAACTTTGTCGCAGCCGGCGATGAAGGCCAAGGCCAAACCGCTGAAATCACTGTGACGCAAATGGCAATAATTGCTTTACGCCCAAAGGATGGGTCAAATGTCGATATCTACGGCGTAAGTCTATAAATGTTAACTGTTTTTTGGTTTTCATGAAAAATTACATATTTTACAATTAACAAGATGATATAAAAAAACAAAAATCCTGAAAGTTACGTAGACGTGACTGATCATGACAGCGATATCAGCTGGCTGATTCTGGCTTGCCGTCATGCCCTGCCCGAAGCCAGACCGCTACCGCGCCACTTTCAAATCTGTTGGAACCATCCTGTAATTGGCCTGTCATTGGCCTGCCAGGCTAGCCGGAAAAGTCATTCGAATACTCAAATATACCTGTAACTGGAGGCACAAGTCTTTTACAATGCCGGCGGTTGAGACGCGTTCCCTGCCCGGAATCTATGACAAAAGCCCAATATACAGCGCAAGACCCCAATATATGTGACAAGAACATGATGAAGAAAAGCCATGATACGAAAAGGTGATGTGAATATCTGGAGTGCTGGCGAGAAGGTTTACACGGCCGGTGACATCGCCAAGGAAGCATTTCTGGTGATGGAAGGATCGGTCGAGATTTTTTCGGCTGATGATCTGTTTTTGAACCGCCTGGGCACTGAGGAGATTTTTGGGGAGACGTCACTGATGCTAGATGAATGCCGGTCCGTGACAGCCGTTGCGGGTGCTGGTGGTCTGACCGCGCGGGTTATACCGAAAAACTATATCAACAACATGATGAAGACGGATCCGGTCATCAGCGCGTTCCTGCGCAAAATCCAGCACCGCCTGATTGACTCGAACGCGCAAAGCAACGAGCTTGCTGCCGAGCTGGACAAGGTTGTTGGCCAGCTGGAAAAACATTTTGAAGCGGTGAACTCGAACTCCTCCGACAAGGATGACATTCTGGCCCGCATGCTGGAGGTCAAGCGCAAGGTGGACCGGTTCAAAAACAGTAACAACCAGTCACGCAGCAAACTCGACGAGCTGAGTGACGGCTGATCTGAACGCTTCAAGGAATTGGGCGGATGCTCAATGTCCCGTCAACAAGACTTCCCGGCACGCGAACTTACCGGCACAAAATTTACCCGTTTATTTGGCTGACGCGACCTGTGTCAGCCACACCCCGGCCGCCATCACCAGCAATCCGGCGACGCGCATCGCATTCAGCCTGGTTTCTGCTGCATTGAACAACCCGAAATGGTCGATCACCGCCGCGCTCAGCAACTGCCCCAGCAGCACAAAGAAGATCGCGTTGCCAAGCCCGAACCGCGGCGCCACATAGGTGATGCTGACAACATAGAAGGCGACGAGGCATCCGGCCAGGAACAGGTGTTTTGGTGCTTCAATCGCTTTTGCCGGCGAGAACCCGCCCTGCAACACCGACACGATGACGCAACACAAAAAGGCGACGGCGAACAGGATCATTGATGCCCCGAACGGTGCCTCGAGATGCCGACCAAGTGCCGCGTTGAGTGCGGCCAGCACCGGAATGCCGAGTCCCGCCAGAAACATGACAACCGCATATGCAGACATGCTAATCCCCTTTTTTTCACCTGTGATCCACGATCACGCAGGCTACAGCATATCCGCTCGCACGACACAGCGCTGCAGAAATACTGGCGCAAGGCTATCGACTGGATGCAACAACCCGAAAACAGGCATTTATCGGAAGAGAAGTGGTGCGGCTGAGACGCAATCTGGTGTGGAATGATTAAGGGGCTGTCCTAGATAACTCAGAATTGGGTTATCATGGAGAGCATGAGAAAGTCACGGATAAGTCAGGTTAAGCAAGATCGTCTTCTTGAGCATTTTGTTGCAGGAACGACCGCACGAACAGCTGCGA